>DATBZT010000170.1:0-3124 GCA_036513055.1 Gemmatimonadaceae bacterium
GTTCAAATGGCAGTTTTTCCGCTACTTCAGGAAGTCGCTGGAGCTTTCAATCAGAACTACACCGCGGCCTGGGCGCAGCTCGGCGCAGGCATCGGAGCCGGCGTCGCAGTGATTGGTGCGGGCATCGGTATCGGCCGGCTCGCCGGACAGGCAATGGACGGCATGGCTCGCCAGCCGGAAATGGCCGGACGCATTCAAACGGGCGCGATCATCTTCGCCGCGCTCGTTGAAGGAGCCGCGTTGTTCGCAATCGTCATCGCGTACCTGATCGAAAGCAAGTTTCACTAGCATCGTTTCGGGGCTCGCGCTTGCTATGCGCGGGCCCCCACCCAACGCCATTCGGTGATATCAATGCACACTATTCCACTGTTGATGCTACTCCAGCAAGCGGAGGCCGCCCCCCAGGGCGGACTGCTGACGCCGCACGGCGGGCTGATGTTCTGGACGCTGGCAATTTTCCTCGTCGTCTGGTTCATCCTGTCGAAGTATGCGTTCAAGCCCATCACTGCCGCGGTCGAAGCGCGCGAGAAGGCGCTCGAGGAAGCTATCGCTGCGGCGAAAGCCGATCGCGAGGAAGCGACGCGGATTCTCGAGGACCAGCGCCGTCAGATCGACGCGACGCGCGCCGAGGCGCAGAAGCTGATCGTCGATGGTCGCATACTTGGTGAGAAGCTGCGCGCGGACATGATCGAGGAGACCCGCGGCCAGCAGCAGGAGATGCTCGAGCGCGCGCGGCGCGAGATCGAATCGGAGAAGACGCGCGCCATCTTCGAGTTGAGACGCGAGGCCGTCGAGCTGGCGATTGCCGGCGCGGGCAAAGTGATCGAGAAGAATCTTGACAACGACTCGAACCGGAAGATCGTCGAGACCTTCCTCGCTTCCATTCCCACGGCGACAGAGAAGAGCTGATGCGCGACGCAACGGTATCGCGTAACTACGCCGAGGTGCTGCTGACTCTCGCGCGCCGGGCAGAGGATTTGCCTGGATGGGGCAAGCTCATCCAGGACGTGGCTTCGGCGATGCAAGACGACGCAACGCTGCGGCTCTTTCTGGAGTCACCCAAGGTGAGTGAGGCGCAGAAGGTATCGGTATTGAGCGAGGCGCTCGTCGATCGCGTTCCCCGACATTTCTTGAGATTCCTGCTGGCGCTCGTTCACAAGCGCCGGCAGATGCTGATTCCTGAGATCGCCACCGAATTCAGCAACCTGGTGGACCAGTCCGAGGGTCGCATCCACGCCAATGTCACAGTCGCGCGCGAAGCGTCGGATGCAGAGCGCAACGCGATCGCTGCGCAGCTTTCACGGGTTCTCGGAAAACAGGCGATGCTTCACGTCAACGTGAACCCCGCGATACTCGGCGGAGTGATTGTGAAGGTCGGGGATACTGTGATGGATGGGTCGGTGAGAAAACGGTTGGCGACGCTCAAGAGCAGGATACTGTCCGGCGCTGCGTAACCGCCGTTACCCGTAGCTGATCTCTTTCCACGGGACGTGCGCGTGGGGCCACGCCACGCGATCCGGATGAAAGAGGTGGGCAAGTAGCTCCACGCCCTCCGCGAGGCGCGGGCCCGGGCGCGCGAAGTACGCGTTCGCGTCGACGGCTATCACGCGAACACCGGGATTCCGAGGCATCGAGCGGGCGAGCTCCACTGATTCCTCGAGCCGATAGCCGCACGGTGATACAATGATTGTTTCGGGCGACGCGGCGGCGACGTCGTCCCACGTGATGCGAACGGAATCTTCGCCCGGCCGGCCAAGCGGATCGTTCCCGCCCGCCAACGTCACCATCTCCGGAACCCAGTGACCGCCGCAGAATAGCGGCTCGGTCCACTCGAGAAAGACCACCCGGCGCGGCGCGGCGTCCGCCACCGCGGCAGTGACTCGCGCGATCCGTTCGCGATTGGAGTGAATCAGCCGCTCGGCTTCCTCTTCCCGGCCGATCGCCCTGCCAACGTCAAGAATATTCTCCTCGACTTCCGCGACATTGCGTGGGGTAAGGAACAGGATCTCGGGTGTAACGCCGAAATCCTTTACCGCGCGGCTCAGCTCATTGCCCGAAGGCGCGCACACGCGACAGAGATTCTGCGTGATTATCACGTCGGGCCGAAGATTGCGGAGGAGCACTTCATCGATCGCGTACATCGACGCCCCAGTTTCCATTCTCTCGGCAACGGCTCGATCGATCTCGTCCGGCGATGCCCCGTCAAGGCTAAGTGCGGGACGACTGACCACCGGCAGCGCGGTCACCGACGGTGGGTAGTCGCATTCGTGCGACCGTCCGACCAGCTCCGCGCCGGCACCAAGCGCATGAACGGTCTCGGTGCCGGCGGGAAGGAAAGAAACGATGCGTGGCATCGTTACAAGATATTGGGATCTCAGTGCTTGCCGCTGCCCTTGTCCTTCCGCCGGACAGTCACCTGCCGGGGGCAGGAAGCATGCCCGACCCACTGGCCCGAAGACTGCATCGGCAAGGGTCGGAGCGAACCCTATTTCACGGAGTACCGATGTCCGTCGCCAAGATAACGGAGATTCAGTCATCTTCAGCCAAGAGCTTCGATGACGCAATGCGAACCGGCATTGCCCGGGCGAACAAGACCCTCCAGAACCTCACCGGTGCCTGGGTCAAGAGTCAGAAGGTCCGGATCGAAAATGGCAAAATCACCGAGTACAGGGTGCTGTTGAAGGTTACTTTCGTACTCAAGGGCTAGCCGCGGTGGTGCCCGGCTGCGGCGATTGTTGGCCGCGGTCGCTTGCAGGCAGTTGAACCCGCTCCGCATTGCCACGATCGTGCGTTGCGGGAGATATTAACGGATGATAGACGTCAACAACGCCGGCCCCACGCGCTCAGGAAGGGTGGAAGTACTCACCGTACCCAAGCCGTGGGGCCACGAGACCATCTGGGCGCACTCCGACACGTATGTCGGCAAGATCCTCCACATCAACGCCGGCCACGCCCTCTCAGTGCAATACCACAATCGCAAGGACGAGACTGCCCATCTTCTGAGCGGCGAGCTGATCTACCGGGTAAAGCTCGGCGACACGCTCGAGGAGGTAATACTCACGCAAGGGCAGTCGTTCAGGATTACGCCCGGCACTGTGCATCAGATGGAAGCGGTGACGGACTG
>DATBZT010000171.1:0-8951 GCA_036513055.1 Gemmatimonadaceae bacterium
AAGCCGGTCCTCGAAGGCCTGCCGCAGCTCGGGGCGTCCGAGCTCCTTCTGGAGGTCGCCTGGAGTGACGAGCCGCTCGCCGACAGTCCTGCCGAGGCTGCGCGCCATGCGCGCCTGGTTTTTCGGAATGGCGCCCTGGAAACCGAAGCGCTTTTTCTTCGGATTGAAGAGCATCCATACCGTGACTGTGTCCGACAGCCCGCCGGCCACGGTGCCGACGAGAACGTGCACCGCGAGCTGGACCCACACATTCTCCATGTTCACTACGGCTTCACCTGGTCCGCTGATATGCTCGATTCGTGGTCGGCCGGCCCGGCGGCCAGCGGCTGTGATGCGCGCGACTCGCCGGCGGGAGCGGAGTCGGCGAGCACCGGCGCCGACGGCTGGAGGAGCATAAGGTGGATCGCTTCGTCCATTGTCGAAACGAAGGTGAAAGCCATCTTCTCCTGCACTTCGGCGGGGATGTCGCGCAGGTCTTTTTTATTTGCTGCCGGCATGATGACATGCCTGAGCCCGGCGCGATATGCGGCCAGCACTTTTTCCTTCACTCCGCCAATCTCCAGCACCTTGCCGCGGAGAGTCACCTCGCCGGTGAGCGCCGTGTCACGGCGCACCGGCCGCCGGCTGAGGACGCTTGCGATTGCCAGTGTGACCGCGGCGCCCGCGCTTGGCCCGTCCTTTGGAATCGCTCCGGCCGGAAAGTGGATGTGCAGGTCGGAATCCTTGAACTCCGATTCCGCAATTCCCAGTATGTCGGCCCGCGACCGCACGTAGGAATAGGCCGCGTCCACCGATTCCCTCATCACGTTGCCGAGCTGGCCGGTGACGGTGAGGCGGCCGGATCCAGACATCCGCAGAGCCTCGATCAGCATCAGGTCGCCGCCGGTGGCCGTCCACGCCATACCGGTGACGACTCCGACTTCCGGCTGCTGATCTGCCTCCTCGAGCGTGTATCGCGGGTTGCCGAGAATCTCGGTGACCCGGTCGGTGTCGATTATCCATGCGCCTTCTTCGCCGTCGGCTTTGCGGCGCGCACGGCGGCGCATGATCGACGAAACATCGCGCTCGAAGTTCCGCAGTCCGGCCTCGCGCGAGTAACGGCTCGCCAGCAGGCTGAGAATTTCGTCCGTGAACTGAATATCCTTGTCGGTTATGCCGTGTTCCTCGAGCAGCCGCGGCAACATATAGCGCCATGCTATCTCGACCTTCTCCTCGACGGTATAGCCGGCAATCCGGATGATCTCCATCCGGTCGCGCAGCGGCGGGGGAATGTCGTAGATGTTGTTCGCGGTGCAGATGAACAGAACCGCCGAGAGGTCGAACGGGACATTCAGGTAATGGTCGACGAACTCGTCGTTCATCGATGGATCGAGAACCTCGAGCATCGCCGCCGTCGGGTCTCCCGACGGGCCGCCGCCGCTCATCTTGTCGATCTCGTCGATCATCATCACCGGATCCTTCACCTGGACGCGCCTCAGCGCCTGGATGATGAGACCGGGCATGGCGCCGACGTATGTGCGCCGGTGTCCGCGAATCTCCGCTTCGTCTCGAACTCCTCCGACTGAGATGCGGTAGAAAGCCCGCCCGATTGCCGACGCGATTGCTTCGCCGAGCGACGTCTTTCCCGTTCCCGGGGGGCCGGCAAAGCAGAGGATGGGCCCGTGCGGATCACCGCCCCGCAGCTTTCTCACCGCGAGGTACTCGACAATCCGCTCCTTGGCTTCGTTGAGCCCGTAGTGCCGGCTGTCGAGCAGCTCCTCGACTGCTTTGAGCTCGATCTCCTCGCGTCCGGACCGTTTGTCCCAGGGGAGCGACAGCAGCCAGTCGAGATAGGTGCGAATCACCTGGTACTCGCTTGCCGCCGGAGAAAGCATGCGGAGGCGCTCGGTCTCCCGCTTCGCCTCCTGTGCCGCGCGCGGGGGAAGCTTCGCCTCCTCGATCTTGCGAAGTGTCTCGACGGCTTCCTTCTCCCCCGGATCGGCTTCGCCGAGCTCCGCCTGAATGGCGCGAAGCTGCTGCCGGAGATAAAACTCCCGCTGGTGCTGCTCGATCTTTATCTCGGTCTGACGCTTGACGTCTTCGACGACGTGTGCGCGTCCTACCTCCCGCTCGAGGCGGGTGAGCAGAAAACGCAGGCGCTGGCCGATGTCG
Source organism: Gemmatimonadaceae bacterium (assembly GCA_036513055.1). Taxonomy (GTDB): domain Bacteria; phylum Gemmatimonadota; class Gemmatimonadetes; order Gemmatimonadales; family Gemmatimonadaceae; genus UBA4720. Next base: position 2,152 of record DATBZT010000171.1, read on the forward strand.
AGGCGCTGAACGATCTCGTCCTTGTCCGAGATCTTGAAGTTCATGTTCGTCGCCGCCAGATCCGCGAAGCGCCCGGGGTCGGACACGTTCATGCGGAGAATTGCCGGTACTTCGTCGGGAATCCGGTCCACCATCCGGGCCAGCGTTTCCGCGGCGGTCACGACGCGGGTCACGAGCTCATCCACTTCCGCGGGCTCGGCCGGAATCTCCTTCGCCGTCTTTACGTGCGCGACGGGGTAAGGCTCTGTCTGGACGATCTTGTCGATGACGATGCGGCGCAGCCCCTGGAGGGTGATCTGCACCGTGTCGCCGGGGAGATTGATGCGCTCGTGAACTCTTGCCGCAACGCCAACGCGGCCGACAAATCGCTCGAGATCGATTGGGTCGTCGTGATCGCCCGAGGCGATTACGAGAGCGACGATGAGGCCGGCGCCTTCGTTGTCCCGGAGAAGTGCCAGGTTCTCCGGCGCTCCCATCTGCACGGCGATCGTACCCAGTGGATAAACGATCGTCGAGCGGAGCGCCATCATCGGCAGATTTGGCGGGATGTCCGACTTGAGAATGTCGTCCTTGCGCGAAGGCTTGGCCATTCGTGGAAGTTAAGTCCGGCCGGTTCGTCGAGCCACACGGCGAGACGCCGCTCGCCGGCGTTTGGTTATGCGACTACTTCCTGGGCGGGCCTTCGGTTCAGCAGCTCCGCAAACCCGGGCTCGGACCGTATTCCATCGAGCGATGTATCGTGCTCGATCCACTTCCAGTGGCCGAAGCCGTTATCGAGTGCTTTCGTGAGCGCGGTTATCGCCTCCGGGGCCTGTCCTTCCTGCGCGAAATTACACGCGATGTTGTACAATACCGACGGATCGTCCGGCTCCATGGCGAGGGCGCGGCGGTTCCAGTCGCGTGATTTTTCCGATTCGCCCAGATAGGTGAGGGCCGCGGCGCCCATGTAAAGCGCCCGCGGGTTGTCAGGATTGAGCTCGAGATGCTTCCGTGCGGCGTCGTAGGCGCGGCGGGCGCTGCGAATGGAGTCGTCGTTACGGCCGAGACTGCGGTAGATGTCAGCAACGAGAGTGAGAGTCGCGAAATCGTCAGGGCGCACCGCAATTGCCCGCTCGAACCATTTGGTGGCTTCCTCCGCCTTACCCTGCGCCATGCATGCGCGCGCGTAGAAATAAGCCGCCTCGAACGATTTCGGATCGAGACGCATGGCGATCTGAAACTCCTTTTCCGCTTCATCGAAACCACTGCTGAGCGAGAGGGCGAGACCTCTCGAGGCGTGAGCTTCGGCGAGATCCGGAGCCAGCTCTACCGCCCGTCTGCTCGCCGATTCGGCACGAGCGAGATTGGCCGGGGTCGCGTGGAAGTACTGGTAGAGGAATGAGCAGCAGTCGGCGATGCCGGCGTGAGCCAGCGCATACCCGGGGTCGAGCTCGATTGCGCGCTCGAACATCTGCCGCGCGAACTCGTGGCTCTTGCGCCGGTGCTGATGGAAGTACTGCCTGCCCCGCAAATAGAATTCGTATGCTTCGACGTTTGCCGTGGGAACCTGCTCGATTGCTTTTTTCTCGTCTTCGCTGAGCACTACACGCAGCGCGGCGACGATGCTCTGCGAGATCTCGTCCTGAATCTCGAAGACGTCCTCGAGCTCCCGGTCGTACCGCTCTGCCCAGAGCTGTGAGTTGTCCGTGGCATTCACCAGCTGAGCGGTCAGCCGCAAGCGCTTGCCTGCCTTGCGCACGCTTCCCTCGAGGACCGTCGCCACCTGAAGGCGGCGGCCGATCTCCCTGATATCCTCGTTCTTTCCCTTGAATGTGAACGACGACGTTCGCGACGACACCTTGAGCGCCTTGATCTTGGAAAGGGCGTTGATGATTTCCTCGGCGATGCCGTCGGCAAAGAATTCACCCTCGGGGTCGTTACTGAGGTTTGTGAAGGGAAGCACGGCGATGGATTTCGCGGCACCGGACCCGCCTGGCGTCAGCGGACTGCCGTCGGGTGTCGAGAGATGTGACGCGACGAGGGCGCGCGCGAACTCCATTGTCGTCGAGTACCGCTCGGTGGCATCCTTGGCGAGAGCCTTGCCGAGAGCGACTTCGACTTCTTCAGGAGCGGAGGCGAACACGGTGCGTATGGACGGCACGGGCTCGGTGAATCGCTTGCTGAGCACCGCCTGCGCCGTCGCGCCGACGAACGGCTTCCGCCCGGACAGCATCTCGTACAGCACGCAGCCCAGGCTATACTGGTCGCTGCGCCCGTCGACGACGCTGTCGCCCGCCGCCTGCTCAGGACTCACGTACGCGGGAGTCCCGACCATCATTCCTGTCTGCGTGAGCGTGTCGCCGGCCGCCACGCTCACCGCCTTGGCGATTCCGAAGTCCATCACCATCGCCTCGCCTTCCTGCAGCATCACGTTCTCGGGCTTGATGTCGCGGTGAACGATGTTCTGGCGATGGGCGTAGTCGAGCGCCGATGCAATGCCGCGGACAATCTGGAGCGCTTCCTCCAGCGGTATCTGCCCGTCGCGGAGAAGCCGGTCGCGCAGCGACTCGCCTTCGACCACGGGCATCACATAGAAAAGAAAGCCCGCCGCCTCGCCCGAGTCGAACAGGGGAACGATGTGAGGGTGATTCAGCCGCGCGGCGAGCTTTATTTCCCGCAGGAAGCGGTCGGGTCCCAGGGCCGAGCTCAGCTCCGGATGAAGCACCTTGAGTGCCACCCGTCTGTCATGGCGGAGATCATTTGCGAGATAAACGGTGGCCATACCTCCACGGCCCAGCTCGCGCTCGAGCTTGTACCGTGAGGAAAGCGCGGTCTCCAGTTCCGGCTGCACAACGCTCCGTTAATGAAGGTTCAGTGGCCAAAGCTACATATGTGGCGGAACGACGGCCAGAACAGCCATATACCGACAGGGCAGCAGCCCCAAGTTGATTCAGCTATGAAATTCAGATAAGTTTCAAGGCTATGTTCGAAGACCTGAGCGAAAAGCTCGAAGCCACGTTTGCCCGCCTCCGCGGGCGCGGAACGCTCAGCGAATCCGACATCAAGGACGGCCTTCGTGAAGTGCGGCGCGTGCTGCTCGAGGCCGACGTCAATTTCCAGCTCACTCGCGAGTTCCTCGAGCGGGTCGAAAAGAAAGCAGTCGGCGTCACTGCCCTGAGCGCTGTCTCTCCGGCCCAGCAGCTCATCAAGATCGTCCACGAAGAGCTTGCCAGCATGCTGGGCGAGCGCCGGGAAGGGCTGAAGCTCAGCTCCGTTCCGCCGACGATCGTGCTGATGGTTGGACTGCAGGGCTCGGGCAAGACGACGACGGCAGCGAAGCTCGCGCGGAAGCTCACCGGCGAAGGCCGGCCAACGCGCCTCATTGCGGCAGACGTCTACAGGCCTGCGGCAATCGATCAGCTCGAAACGCTGGGCCAGCAGCTGGGAGTTCCCGTTTACGCAGATCGCACCACCCAGGACGTGGTGCGGATTGCCAAAGCGGGCATAGAGGAGGCAAAGCGGGCGCGCGATCGCGTGGTGATCGTTGACACGGCCGGCCGTCTTCAGATCGACGAGGAGATGATGCAGGAGCTTCGCCACCTGAAGGAGGCGATTCATCCGACGGAAATACTGCTCGTCGCCGATGGCATGACGGGCCAGGAAGCGGTGAAGATCGCGCAGGGCTTCGACAGCGCTCTCGGCGTGACCGGCGTCGTGCTGACGAAAATGGACGGCGATGCACGCGGCGGTGCAGCACTGTCGATCTATGGAGTTACGAAAAAGCCGATCAAGTACATCGGCGTCGGCGAGAAGTCGGATGCGCTCGAGGAGTTCCATCCCGACCGCATGGCGGGGCGGATTCTCCAGATGGGCGACGTCGTTTCACTGGTGGAAAAGGCCCAGGCCGCGTTCGATGAGGACGCAGCGAAAAAGCTCCAGAAGAAAATGAAGAAAGAAGGGATGGACCTCACCGACTTTCTTCATGCAATGAAGCAGATCGAGAGAATGGGTCCGCTGGAAGGGGTCCTCAAGATGATCCCCGGCGTGAACACGAAGATGCTGAAGCAGGTAAAGATGGATCCAAAACGGATGCGGCACGTCGAGGCGATGGTGCTCTCGATGACTCCCGCCGAGCGAAAGGATCCGTCGATGTTGAACGGCTCACGACGGGCGCGCGTGGCGCGAGGGTCGGGCCGGTCGATCAGCGAAGTGAACCGGCTGCTCGAGCAGTTCCGCGAGATGCAGAAGATGATGAAGAAGATGTCCCAGGGCGGAGGCGGACGGATGGGAATGCCTTCGATGCCTGGGATGTTTGGAACGCGGCACTAGATTCCGCATGTGGTACCGGGTGCGCGCCGGAAGCGCCGGCGTCGCGATGAGCCCGGAGCAGCACGAGACCCCCTCAAGGGAGAAGCACCGATGGTAAGAATTCGTCTCCGCCGGATCGGGCGGAAAAAGGCACCTGTATATCGCATTGTCGTCGCCGACTCGCAGAGCCCGCGCGACGGAAAGTTTATCGAGATCATCGGTCAGTACGCTCCCCGCCAGCAAGGTGGAGAGGGTGGTCTCAAGGTTGACGAAGAGCGCGCCAACTACTGGCTCGGCGTCGGCGCGCAGCCAAGCGATACAGTTCGTTCCCTTTTGCGTCGCGCGGGCGTGCTTCGACGCCGCCACGAACAGCGGCTGGGTATCGAGCGGAAGGAAACAGCAGTGCCGCTTCCCGAGCGTACCGAGGAAGAAGAGCGGGCTCTGCACGCGGCAGACTCGACTCCCGGCACCGCGGAGAACACCGAGGCGTAGCATGCCCGATCCCGCGTTGGCGGTCGTTGGAATGATCCGCAATGCACAGGGGATTCGCGGCGAAGTGGTGGTAGAGCCGATAACCGACGCGCCGGATGCGGTATTCGCACCCGGCCGTCGCGTTTTCCTGGGAGATTACAGCGGCAATGTGCCGGCTGAGGAGCCCGCGTCATCACTCGTTGTCGAGTCCGCGCGGCCCTTCAAGGGCGGCCTCATGGTGAAGTTCGCGACGGTCGGCGACCGCAACGCGGCCGAGCTGCTCCGTGGACGCTACCTGATCGTGCCGTTTGACGAGCTCGAGCCTCTGGCCAAGGACGAGATATATCTGCACGACCTGATTGGAATGAAAGTCGAGCTGGACACCGGCGACCACGTTGGCCAAGTGACGTCGTACTACGAGCTGCCGCAGGGTCTCACGCTCGACGTTTCGACGCCACGCGGAAGCGTGCTCGTACCGTACCGCCCGGAGGTTGTGGAGCGCGCCGACGGCGATGCCCGGGTGATCGTCGTGAAGGCCGACGTCGGGCTGTTCGAGTAACTGGCAATGCCGCTCCGGATAAACGTGGTCACGATCTTCCCGGAATTCTTTGCCGGGCCGCTTTCACTGAGCATTCCGTCGCGGGCTGCGGCCGCCGGAGCGGTGGAATACAACGTGGTTGACCTGCGGGAATACACTCACGATCGGCACCGCACGGTTGACGACTATCCGTATGGCGGCGGGGCGGGGATGGTCATGAAGCCGGGTCCCTTCTTCGAGGCCGTGGAAGCTATCGCGGCAAAGGCACCCATCGTTCTCCTGTCGCCCCGGGGGCGCCTTTTCACCCATGCTGACGCGGTGCGCTACTCCGAAGGCGACGAGTTGACACTGCTATGCGGCCACTACAAGGACGTGGACCAGCGGGTGGCCGACCATCTGGCGACAGAGGAGGTCTCGCTCGGCGAATTCGTGCTGAGCGGAGGCGAGCCGGTAGCGCTGGTAATAATAGATGCGACAGTTCGCCTGCTGCCGGGGGCGATGTCCGACATGGACAGCGCGCGGGGGGATTCCTGGTTCGAGCGCGGGCTGAGCGCCCCGAGCTATACCCGTCCCCCCGAGTTCCGGGGTCACCGGGTGCCGGACGTGCTGCTGTCGGGTGATCATGCGAAGATCGCCGAGTGGCGCAGAACCGAGGCGGAGCGGCTGACGGCAGAAGGAGGCCTGGTGGCAAAACGACCCTCCACGGCTTAACTTTCACGTTCTACACCACTTCACATCCCGGGCAGCCCAACCTTTGCCCCGAGCTTCATATGCATCCATTTATCGAAACCCAGAAAGAATGGCTCCGCACCGACGTGCCGGCCTTCCGCGCCGGCGACACGCTGCGCGTCAACGTCCGCGTTAAAGAAGGTGACAAGGAGCGTCTCCAGGCCTTCGAAGGTGTGTGCATCGCGCGCCGCGGCAGCGGCGTCAGCCAGACCTTCACCGTTCGCAAGATCTCGAGCGGCATCGGAGTCGAGCGCATCTTCCCGACGCACAGTCCCATGATTGCGTCGATCGCGGTTGTTCGCCGCGGACGGGTGCGTCGCGCCAAGCTCTACTACCTCCGTCACCTCACCGGAAAAGCCACCCGGATTCGTGAGCGCAAGATTCGCGTTCACGTCCCGGGCAGCGAGACACAAGCCTAAGAAAAGGCTTTCCGGCACGTCGCCGCCGTTGCAGTTTGAGGCGATGAGATGCGGACAATGAGCTCCGAGACGGGCGCCGCCGAAGAAGGCGCGCCGGCCGTATCAGCAACGGAGCGGCGACGCGCGCAACATCGCCGAAAGCGATGGACGACAATCGAGAAGGAGATCCGTGCCCTGCATGGACCCCTCATTGCCGGCGTGGACGAGGTTGGAAGAGGGCCGCTCGCCGGCCCCGTCGTCGCCTGCGCAGTGATCATGCCGCCCGACATGCGCGCAATTCCGGGAGTCGACGACTCCAAGAAGCTCACCGCGGAACAGCGAGTGAGGCTGGCGGTGAAAATCCGCGAACGTGCTCT
>DATBZT010000172.1:0-2969 GCA_036513055.1 Gemmatimonadaceae bacterium
CCCACAGGAGGTCCTCATGCTTGATGTGCTATCATTGTTGACGCGACCGTGACAGCTCATCCGCCGCCCCGTTAGGTGGACAATGAAAGCCACTTTACCCTATCAGTGGATACTCCTGCTCGCTTTTGCGGCGGCCTGTGGAGCTGTCGCGGGCACAATCTCGGGCGCATGATGCGTGGCGACGGCTCTCGCGTTTATCATCATTCCCAACTTCGACAAGACGGTAAACCTGTACTGGCTCGATTCGCCGATGGGTCTTTCCGAAATAGTCCTGGGTTTTTGGCTTCTGATCAAAGGATTACGGCCAGCCGGGACGGCCGAGCTCCGTACAGCATGAGCATGATCACTCGGTTCAGGGAGTTGCGGCCATCTCCCGTGACTGATTCGCTGCTTGCCGCGCCCCGGGCGTCCGTCCCGTCCAGCGCTTGAACGCCCGCGAAAATGAAGCCGGGTCGGAAAACCCGACGAGGTAAGCCGTCTCCTTCACGGATGCCTTACGGTCGTTCAAGTAGTGATGCGCAATCGAGCAACGCAACTCCTCCAACACCTCCTCGAAGGTCACGCCCTCCGCTTTCAGCTTGCGAAAAAGCGTCTGGCGGCTGAGCCCGAGTTTGCTCGAGATCCTGTCAATTCCGACATCGCCGGTGTGCAGAATGGGAATCAACAAGCGCTCGACCCGCCCCCGCGTCGATTGTGAGCTCTCCATCTTCTTGAGCAGCGACTCCGCGTGCTCCCTCAAGACCCCCGTCACATACTGCGACGACGGTGGAAGTCGGTAGCTCGACACCAGCGCTTCGTCGATGCGCAGAGCATTCTCGTCGCTTCCGAACACTACCGGTACCCGAAAGATCCGCTCATACTCGGCGCGATAGGCTGGCTCCGCGTGAGTGACGTGCAGCTCTTTGAAAAACTTCACATCGCCGAAGGTCCTGCGCGTCGAGCATACCATGCGCGCAAAACTGGATTCGGTGAGCTCCGGAAAGTCATTGGGGTTTCTGCGGGCATCGACGATCCAGAGCTGCCCCGCGCTGCGCCTGAGCTGATAGCGATCGCATGTACCGGCTCCCTCGACTTCGACGCCTAGGCTCGAATACCGATTCACCTGCGCGAAAGCCTCGTCGATGGTCTCGAATCCGCCAACCCCGCACGCGAGCGATATCTCGGTCACATCGACTGCCTCCCCGAAGTGAAGAGCGAGCGCGGGATCATTGCACAACTCCTGTCCCGCTCTCATCAGCGCAACGTACCTGCTGAATGCGACGCGGTTGTCGCAGTCCTGCAAATCCGCAGGATCGATTCGCGAGCGCTCGGCCAGCGCCTTTCGGCCGGCCCCCTTCGACACGGCCAGCTCCAGCAAGGCGCGCACGCCACTCGCTGCAATCGTCAGCTCAGGCATTGCTTCGGCTCTCCTTGCAACTTGCGATCATGTTGTTGATACGTGGGGTCATGTCCATTGGTTTCTGTAGTACGTACGGTAGGTTCGGACACGACACTCCCAAGGGACAGACATGACACCTGCCTCGAATACCTGGACTCCCCAGCGAGCCGCGAAGATCGCCGGCGCGGCATACCTGCTTACGTACGCCCCCGTGTACTCCTGGTTGGTGGTGTACCCAAAGCTGTTCGTGGCTGGCGACTTCGCGCGGACGGCGACCAACATCATGGCGCACGCCCAGCTGTTCCGGCTGACGATCGTGTTGGACCTGCTCACCGTCGCTGGCGTTGTGATCCTGAACCTGGCGCTCTACGAGCTACTCGCTCCGGTGCACCGTAGCCTCGCCCGGCTCGCCGCCTTCTGGCGACTCGTCGAGTCGGCGGTGTATGCCGCGACCACGGTATGCACCTTTGCCGTGCTGTCGGTCCTGAGCGGCGCCGACTACCTCCAGGCGTTCGAGCCGCGTCAGCTTCAGGCGCTCGCGCGACTCCTCCTCGGCGCGTATACGTCCGGGTTCTGGGTCGCAATGTTCTTCTTGAGCCTCGGGTCGACGATCTATTGCTACCTGCTGGTCAGGTCGCGCTACATCCCTCGGGTGCTCGCGCTTTTCGGCGTCACGGCATCCGTGCTGGCGGTGGTCGGCATCCTGACTCGCTTCCTGTTCCCGGCGTTCATCACCGCGACCTTCGCGGCCGTCCGAACCCTTCCGGTCGCCGCGCTCGTGCTGCTCGCTCTGATCGTTGTGCCGATCCTCAGCTTCGAACTCACCATCGGCACCTGGCTGCTCGTGAAGGGCGTCCGCATCCCGGAGCACACATGACCCGCCACCGAATCGTTCAGGTCCTTCTCGTAGTCAGCGCATCTCTCACGGCGCCCACGCTTCGCGCTCAGTGCGTTCCCGCGGTCCAGCGACTGGTCACGGGTCGCGAGTACGACAAGGCACGGACCGAGCTCGAGGCGCAGTTCAAGCGCGCTCCCAACAACGACGCCGCGATGGAATGCATGGGGCGTCTGCTGCTCGAGCAGGGTGAATCGGGCGACGCCGTGGAGTGGCTCGAAAAGGCCGTGAAGCTCAATGGAAAGAGCGCGCAACATCATCTGTGGCTCGGCTTGGCCCTCCGCGCCGAGGGGGGAAAGGCAGGCATGCTGCGCGCGGCGGGCTTCGTGGGTCGCATGAAGACCGAGTTGGAGCAGGCGCTGGTGCTCGACCCAAAGCTCGTCGAGGCGCGTTACGCTCTGCTGCAGTTCTACGCGCAGGCGCCGGCCATGATGGGCGGCAGTATTCCAAAAGCGCGCGAGCAGGCGGCCGAGCTGCTGAAGTTGAACCCGATCCGCGGCCACATCGGGTACGGATTCATTGCGGAACAGGAAAAAGATTATGCGGCAGCAGAGAAGGAGTTTCTCGCGGCCATTGCCGCTAGGCCGGACAGCGATGTGACATACAGCGCGGCGGGATCGTTTTACCGGCGTCGCGAACGGTGGGCCGACGCGATCTCGATGTATGAGAAGCAGCTGAAGACCATGGCGAAGGACG
>DATBZT010000173.1:0-6758 GCA_036513055.1 Gemmatimonadaceae bacterium
ACCGATCGGTATGGTGAGGGCAGAATCACCAGCTCCACGCCTATGTCCCATTCCTCCCATTGCGACGCAAGCTCCCTGGCGTCATCGGGATCTACTTCGACATAGGCCGCGCGAACGTCTTCCGAGATTGTCGTCGCGTAAACGAGCGCACCCGCGGTAGGCTTCGTGATTCCATTAACCGGTACCACTACGGTGTGATGAAGGAACATCAGCGGCGCCTGGCCAGCGTATCTGATCTCGCGCTCGAAGGATTCGTAATGAGCGTGGATCTTCCTCAGCAACAAGATGATCGACGGAATTATCAGTACGACAATCCATGCGCCGGTGGTGAACTTCGTCACCACCTGGACGATCGACACCAGGGCCGTAGCCACCGCCCCAAATCCGTTGAGGAGCGCTTTCCACCGCCATCCCTTCGTTCTGATTCTGAACCAGTGGACGACCATTCCCGCCTGCGACAACGTGAAGCAGACAAACACGCCAATCGCATAAAGAGGGATGAGAGCACTTGTGTCGCCACGGAACAACCACACCAGCAGCATCGCTACCAGCGCCAGAGCGATGATTCCATTGGAGAACGCGAGGCGGTCTCCGCGAGCCGCGAACTGGCGCGGCATGTATCCATCTCGCGCCAGGATGCTCGAGAGTCGGGGAAAATCGGCGAATGCTGTGTTCGCAGCGAGGACGAGAATGGCGAACGTCGCGTATTGAAGAGTGAAATACAGTGCGCCGCCGCCGAAGATATGTCTTCCCAGCTGTGAAAGAATCGTCTCGTGCGCTGTCGGCATCACCTGGAAGCGCCGCGCGAGATAGCTGACGCCTAGAAAGAAGGTGGCGAGAATCGCTGCCATCCATCCCAGTGTCGTGGCGGCGTTCTTCGAGCCCGGACTTCTGAACGCTCCAACTCCGTTCGAGATCGCCTCCGTTCCCGTCATTGCAACGCATCCTTCGGCGAAACCCCGGAGAATCAGAAAGGTGAGCGCAAATCCCACCGGCCATCCCGGGCCGTGTTGCGCTACCGATGTTGGATCGACTCGTATCGGGCCCGCCACCGGGGCAATCTCATGCCCCGCAAACCCCCGGTAGATGCCCGTGGCTATGAGCGCCAGCATTATCGCGATGAAAATGTATGTCGGCACGCTGAACACGATGCCCGACTCGCGCACGCCGCGAAGATTTACCAGCATCAGGAGGAAGATCGCTGCAATGCACAAACCAACGGTGTGCGAAATGAGCAACGGATACGCGGAAGTGATTGCCGCGATGCCGCTGGAAATCGACACCGCGACCGTCAGGATGTAGTCGGTGAGAAGAGACGCAGCTGCGACCAATCCGAATCGCACACCGAGGTTGTCCTTGCTCACCGTGTACGACCCGCCGCCGGCGGGGTAGGCAAAGACGGTCTGGCTGTACGAGATCGCCACCAGTACCAGAAGTCCGACGATTACGGCCGAGATGGGAACGACGTAGGAAAGAGCCGCCGTGCCGAGCACCGCCAGAACCAGCAGTGTCTGCTCCGTGGCGTACGCAACGGAGGAGATCGCGTCCGAGGAGAGAACAGCCAACGCGGTCTTCTTATTGAGGCGTTCGCCCTCCAACCTGTCGGAGGAAAGAGGCCGGCCAAAGAGCAGTCGCTTGAAACCCGGAAAAGTGCTGGACATTGATCTCGTTCTGACCTGGAATACGGGCAGCCGCATCCTGGAATGCGGCTCGAGCCCACCTCATCACAGAGAGTTCTGTCGGCCCGGTGGACCGTAATGACTAGCGCGCGAGGAGTGAAATGCGCGTTAAGATCTAGCTCTTCTCCGTGAAGAAATCATAAAGATTTCTACTGGCCCGCGAGCACATCCACGTCAATTGCCGGTACCCGAAGCGTGAAGATGCTGCCGCCACCCACTCGTGCCTCATATACCAGAGAGCCGCCCTGTGCTTCGACAAGCGCCCTCGCAATTGACAACCCAAGGCCTGACCCGCCCACATCAGGCGGCAACCCGGGCTTTCGGTAGAACGGCTCGAAGATTCTTTCGCCTTCTGCGGCGGGTACACCATGCCCTCTGTCTGAAACCGAGAACGCCAGCCACTCTCCGTCCCGCCGGACACCAAGGTCCACAGGTTCCGACGGTGGGGAGTACTTGAGCGCATTTTCCAGGAGGTTTACGAGAGCTCGCAATGTCTGCGGGAAATCGAACCTGCCGATCAGCAGCGGGTCGCCCTCTTCGATCGCCACCCTGATCTCACGTCCCACTGTCGTCCCCGCCACTCGTTGCAGCGCTGCTCCAATGAGATCCTCGGCTTCGTTCGGCTCCGGATTGAGAGAGGCGGTACCACTGTTGAGTCTCGATATGTCGAGCAGATCGGCAACCAGGGAATTGAGCCGGTCGGCTTCCTCTTCGATTATCATCGCTCGTTCGTCGCCACCTGATGCGAGGTCGGCCGCGAGCGCCTTGATGGTCGTGAGAGGCGTCCGGAGATCGTGTGAGACCGATGCGATCACTGCGTCCTTGAGACGTGACGCCTCGCGCAATGCGTCGGCGTGTTCTGCTCTTGCTCCAAGCTGTTCGCGCTCGATCGAGAGCCGTTCGAGCTCTGCACTGCGTTGCCGCGCGATATCGGCGTCAGCACGCGCTCGCTCAAACAGCTGCGCCGCCACGACACTCGTGAGAAGAAATGCACCGAGCACTGCCCAGTCGACCGATTTGGCCACTGCGAGCGTTCCATACGGCGGCAGAAAGAACCAGTCGAAGGATATGAATGCAATGCCCGCGAGAAGAAATCCGAGCCCTCGGCCTTCGCGTGCGCTTCCACCCTGAACCACGAGGAGATAGACGAGCGCCACCTGCGCTTCGTTCAGGCGATTGCGAACGAGAAGCATTCCCACCGTCACGATGGCGAGTACGCCGAGCCAGACGATCCAGGGCCATCGCCCCCGGTTTCCAGCCCGCGTCACGGCAGACAAAGGTATTACGACCACCGCTACGGCTCGAAGCGGTAACCGACGCCCGGCTCGGTGATGATCAATCGCGGCCGCACCGGGTCGGCTTCAATCTTCCGCCTCAGACTTCGGATATGTACCCGCAGATACTGCTGGGCGTCACCGTATGAGCTGCTGCCCCAGACAGCGTCGAAAATCTGGCGGTGAGTCATCGTGCGACCGGCGTTCTTCACCAGCGTCCGCAGCAAATCCCATTCGATTCGCGTGAGGTGTACCACGCTGCCGTCGCGCAGCAGGCTCGGCTTGGCCAGATCGATCGTCACTGCGCCGGCCTCGATCAGGGAGTTCGCCGGCCCTAGTGGCGTTGTGCGCGCTCGGCGCAGCTGCGCGCGAACTCGCGCTCTGAGCTCACTGGTGCTGAAGGGCTTGGTGATGTAGTCGTCGGCGCCGGCATCGAGGAGCTCGACTTTCTCTGCATCGGCATGCCGCGCCGAAAGAACGATGATGGGCACATCGTACCATTTACGGATTTCGCGGCACACGTCCACACCCGGTATGTCGGCCAGACCGAGATCGAGAATGATCAGATCGGGACGTTCCGCGGCTGCCATGTCGATTCCTTCGGCACCGGATACGGCTTCGATCACCCTCGTTTTTTCGTCGCCAAGAGCGTTCCGGACGACACGTCGGATTTGCGGCTCATCATCGATCACCAGCACAGTCGTGACAGCCATACGAGCAAGTTACCGACGCTGCTCCCCACCCTCCAGCACTGGAAACCTGAACGGCCCCCTCAAGACTGGTTTTGGCAGAACCAAATGACACTTAATCATTAGGTTGTAGAATCCGTTCAATAATAGTAGTGATTTGCTACTATATAGGGCCAGCGACATCGTTTATTCTTGGCTTCATGCTTCCACTCGAATTCACCGCAGCCGAACGAAACCTGATCCGTCGGCTTCGTACGCCTGCCGCGGTGCAACGCTGGCTCAATTCTCTCCCCTACAACACCGAAAAGGGGGGTGAGACCCTTCGAACCTTTCGCGGCGTGGTGCGCACCGGCTCAGCGCATTGTCTCGAGGCAGCACTCTCGGCCGCCGTCATCCTGGAGCAGCACGGATTCCCTCCTCTCGTGCTCAGCTTCGAATCGATCGACCTGCTCGACCACGTCATCTTCGCCTATCGCGCGCCCACTGGCTGGGGCTCGGTTGCGCGCTCCCGCGACCCCGGGCTGCACGGCAGAAAGCCTGTTTTCCGGACCCCTCGCGCGCTCGCCCTGAGCTACACGGAGGGTTACGTGGACTACACAGGCCGCATCAAAGGCTATGCTGTCGAGGATCTCCGCGTGCTGGGTACCTACGATTGGCGGCTCTCAGACCGAAATGTGTGGAAGGTCGAACGACTTCTGCTCGACACGCCGCACCGGGCAATTGTCTCGTCGGACCGGCGTCATCTCGCAATGCAGCATCGCTACCGGGAATTCCGCGAGAAGTACAGCCACAAACCGTGGAAGTACTTCTCCGGACAATCAAGCTGGACCTCACTCCCGCCCGAATTCCGTCGTCGCGGTTGACTCTCGAATTGTCGAGCGCCGCCGTGACACACGGGCGTTTATCCTTCTGGCAGTCGCGATCAGCATTTCCTAGCTTCAGGAACCCCAAATCACAGGCTGTTCGCGGGTCGCCTTAGCAGGGAGGTCGCATGTTCGTCGCCGTTCAGCACACAATATTCGACCCGCCGGCTTTCTGGGCCAAAGCCGGTGAGATCGTTCCGCATCTTCCCGGGCACGTCAAGCTGCATCAGTGTTTCCCCACCAGGGACGGTTCGCGAGCCGTTTGCGTCTGGGAGGGAATTTCGGTCGACGTCGTGCGGAAATACGTGGAACAGCAGGTAGGCTCCATGAGCTCCAACGAATACTTCCAGGTGGAGAACAGCGACGCGATTGCATTTCCCTCGGGTCTCACGAGCCCTGGCCACAGAGTGCGGTAGCCCGACGAGCACGTACTCTGCGTCATGAGAGCTGGTGAGCTACTCTACCAGCCATGAGCAATAACCAGATTCTCGATCTCAGCGGCAGGAAAGCACTCGTAACAGGCGGTTCTCGCGGCATTGGTGCGGCAACTGTAAAGCTCCTCGCCGCCGCCGGGGCGGACGTAGTCGTCGGGTACCACGTCCGGAGCGTGGAGGCGAATGCCGTCGTGGAAATGGCGCGATCGGCTGGTGTCCACGCCGCAGCGGTGGCTGCCGACGTCAGTACCCGTGATGGTGCCGACGCACTCATGAGAGCGACTTATCGCGAGCTCGGCGCACTGAACCTCTTTGTTGGCAACGCCGGCATCTGGCCCGCCGAGGATATTCCGCTCACTGAAATGAGTGACGAGCACTGGCATTGCACGATGCAGCAAAACCTCGACTCCGTTTTTTTCACCGCGCGAGCCGCTGCACGACTGATGGCCGATGGCGGCAGCATGGTTCTCATATCGAGCACCGCCGGCCAGCGCGGTGAGGCCTACCACGCTGATTACGCAGCTACGAAAGGGGCGGTGATCTCATTCGCCAAATCGCTTGCTGTTGAGCTGGGGCCCCGCAACATTAATGTCAACTGTGTCGCGCCCGGCTGGGTGGATACCGACATGGTTCAGGCCACCATCGCAAGCGCGGGACTCGAGCAGGTGGTATCAGGAATACCGATCGGGAGGATCGCCTCCCCCGAAGACGTTGCCGGCCCGATCGTATTCCTGTGCTCCTCACTCGCCCGTCACATCACGGGCGAGGTCTTGAACGTCAACGGGGGCAGCGTTCTCTGCGGGTAAGCCCACTCATCCCAGGGACGATCAGAGGTAGCGCGCTGAGGCCATCGCTATCGCGGTGAATACAAGAAGCAGCGCCACGATACGCAGCGATTTCTTCGCACGCGCCTGCAGTGCGGCCATTTCAGCGCGCTGAGCTTCGCTCGGAGTGCCCCCAGCTGCCTGAATGGTGGCCCCCAGTTCGCCCATCTTCTTCGCCGTGCTTCCACCCACCGCACTTCCAATCCCGCCAGCAATGAGGGCCGCCACAGCGCCAACTCCAAGAACCTTTGCCATAGTGCTCGAAGTCCATTCGCCGTCCGTCGTCATTGCCAGCCGCACGTACATAAAGAGACCTGACAGCACTGTCAGCAGCATCGCCGTGGTGATGTAGAACCGCGCGCGGCGTCGCATCATCAGCTCCTGCATGAACACCATGCCGGCCTGGCCGAGTGCACTCTGCGCCGGCATGATGAACCAAGACAGCATGACGATACCTCCTACCCAGAAAATTCCGGCTAATATGTGAACCAGTCTGAAGATGATCATGAGTGAACTCATTGGCGGGTCTCCAGTTGTTGTGATTGCACTATTGCCACTCTGCCACAAAGATGTTTGTCTCAGTCGGCTTGTCGGCGTGGCGATTGGATGCCCAGACGAGCTCTTTCCCATCCGGGCTGAACATCGGGAAGCCGTCGAATGACTCGTCGAAGGTGATCTGCTCGAGTCCTGTTCCGTCGGGGTTTACCAGGAAGAGATCAAAATTTCCGCTCCGCGGGTTCTGGTAGTTGGACGCGAAGATTATCCGCTTGCCATCAGGCGTCCATGAAGGACCAAAGTTGGCGCCACCCAGGTGAGTGATCTGCCGGTTGTTGGAGCCGTCGGCGTTCATGATGAACAGCTCGACCTTTGCCGGCCGCACGAGCCGCTGCGCCAGCAGATCACGATACGCCCGCAGCTCAGCCGAGTCCGTGGGGTGATTGGCGCGATAGACAATCTGCTTGCCATCCGGTGACCACCAGGCGCCGCCGTCGTAG
>DATBZT010000174.1:0-4651 GCA_036513055.1 Gemmatimonadaceae bacterium
AAATTGCCGGCTTATCATAGGCGAATCGAGCGTCGGAGCCGATCGCGTACGACAACTTGACGGGTTCTCATAACCCCGAAACGGCATCACAACAGACACAGAAACAGACGCACCTGCCTTTCACGAACATCCTGCTCAGCATGTTGCGCATTTAAGAACATCTTGCGCATTTCCGCGAACATTTTGCGCATGCGAATGGACACCACAACGGACACCATTGCGATCCGCGAGCAAGCGAGCCAGCTCACTTTCGTAACTTCGCCTTGAGCTCCTCAAACCAATTCTCAACGACGATCAGCTTGTCGGGCGTGCCAGTCGCTAGCGGCCGAATCATCAGGAAGCGGCGGTCGTCTGGCGCCACGGCATATCGTTGGATCGATAAGTAAGGGGCGAATCCCGCGGTCGAAAAGAGTACTGCGGAACGGCCGGGCGAGAACGTCGCGTTAGTGTTTACGTCGACCGCCACTAAGTGCCTCGCGGCATCGCGATAGAACAGTTCGCTCCCGCTATGGGACCACTCCGGCGCCGTCCCTCCGCGAGTCGAGACCGCCCACTTTGCCGCGCTCGTGTTTGGAAACGGGACCACGTAGATCTCGTACTGACCCGTCTCATTTGAGGTATACGCCAGCCACCGGCCATCAGGTGAAAGGGCCTGGAGAGATTTCGGTGAACTTGGTCGCCACAAGCGGCACCGGGGCCGTATCAATCCCTGGCCGGATCCCAAGTATGTCCCCCGAACCGGGGTCGTCTGTGTCGGTCTGGAAGATGAGCCATTTCCCGTCGGAAGACCAACGCGCCGCCAACGCGGCACGCTTGTCACGCGATTGCAGCACCGCCTGCGCGCTGCCATCGGCCCGCTTCGTCCACAGATTGATGGAGCCTGTCGTTCCGAGGAGAAGGTCACGGATCGCCCGTCCGGTGTCCAGGTCGGGTACCAATTGTAACCCCCCTCAAGGGTAAACTTGATGCCGGGGCCTTGGTCTAGCTGCTTGATCCAGATGTCGATCCTCAGGCCATCAAGCCGCTTCGAGACCGCGACACGCTTCCCGTCTGGTGAAAGGGCTGGGGCCCAGAAGTCGCCCTGCCAATCAGGATCGACGGACTGCGCCTTGCCATCGCGCGTTACCCACACGAGCTCCTGTTTACCCTCCCACCCGCCGGTGGCGTACACCAGCGTCCCCGCCGCCGAAACCGCGAGGTCCGCCGAGCCAAAAGCCCCAACCCGCATACCTTCGATCAACGCAGTCGGCTCGCCCATGACCTTCATTGAATTCTCATCGAAGGCCACGACCATCAATGTTCTATTCGTCGTCACATAGCGGAGGTGGCCCGAGGCCGCGTAGCGCGCGTAATCGCGCGGAAGTCATCGAGTATCGTGTCGAGCAGCATCAAGCTCGGATCGTTGAAGGACTCAGACTGCTTCGAATAGCCTAAGACTTCGGTCGCAACTTACTCCGGTATCAAGAGAAAGAGGGAGCGCCTTTCGACGCTCCCTCTCTCTTTATCCAGACGGCAGCCCTAATCAACTGCAGACGATCACGCCAGTGGCGTTGGTGCAAGTGGTGGCAGACAGCTTGTGTGTCGCGGTCGCGGTCCAGCTCTGCGGCGGGCCTAAGACAGCGAGCGCATTGACCGTTACGTTGTTCGAAGGCGTGAAGCCGCTATTAACATCGGGAGCAGCCATCGTCACCGCGGCTGCTGAGAAGTACGTACCGTTGTTGTCGGCGGCGTATTGCTCTTCGTAGGTCGCAAGGTTGCGAAGGTCAGACTTCATCGTTGCGATATAAGCCTTGTCCTTCGTGGAGGCGAACTTCGGAATCGCGATTGCGGCAAGAATGCCGATGATGACGACTACGATCAGAAGCTCAATAAGAGTGAAACCCTTTTTGTCGCTCATTTTTGTGTCTCCTGAAACGGTTGGATAGGTGCCAAGTGGCTCGGGCACTCTCTACCAGAAAGACTCGCGTCTCCTAAATAGGCAAACCCATGTAAGAGCACCATTGAGGCCCGATGCTCCCGGCCAGCTAACTTGTTGTGGGCAAATCAGTTACCAATTTGGAGAAATCTCACCACGAGGCAGTGACGATTGCGTTTCGCAAATACTCAGGCGAATTGCCACAAAAGAAAAACGGAGCGCATTTCCACGCTCCGTTTCATTAGAGTTTTGTCAGTGCCGTTGGCACTGCACTCCCGCCATCCCACGGTGCTCGTAAGGCGAGGCAAGCTACTGCCGCGGACTCTCGGTCACGAGCGAATCGCTCCGGACGAGATTTTCTCGGCGATGCACAAGGCAGGGATCGAAAGGATCGAGGATGTGGCGTGGGCCATCCTTGAAGCCGATGGGAAGATCGCAATCATCCCCGCATCGGCGTCAGTCGGACCATGACCGCGGGGCACGTCCGAACGTCGCTGCTGCGGCCTCCAAAATGTCATTCGGAGAGCTTCGGATCGTCTACCGCACGCGAGAGCATCAATGCGCCCACGAGACCGGCTACGGTTACCAGCGCTTTGTCCCGCCGAGCGGCGGCTGATCGGCCTGGCAGCAGTTTCTGCAACGCCTCAACTCTCGAGCGGAGCCCTTCCGTAACGGCGCGACGAACCGATCGCGGTTGACGCACGACATCCGATCCCAGTGGTTGGCGGCGAGTACTTCGAGCGCGGAGGCGAACGCTGATTCCGAGAGAGCGTGAGTGTCTATCCCTAAGAAAAGCGGACCGCCTATGCCGTTCTGCCGGCGATAAAGGCAGATCGCCTGGGTGATGGCGAGGATGTGCTCCTCATTGAACGAGCACTCGAGAGATGCTCCTCGGTGTCCTGAAGTACCGAACGCGACCCGCTGCGGAGCGACTTTCGGATCCGGCTCGAGCGCATAATATGCCGTCATGAGTCGCGGGATATTCGCGAGTATTGATTCGGGCGCCGGCTTGCCCGCCAGTGGGCTGACTCTCACACCCGTTCCTTCTGCGCGTCGACGAACTGCTCGAAGTCGCGCCGGACTTGGGCGGCATACGATCGGCCGTACGCGACGAGGCGTCGCTGCCAGCCGCGTTCGCCGGCGAACGCGATGAGATCGTCTGCGATTGCGGACCCCTGACGTCCGCTGCTCCTCAGTTGCGCCCAGGCGGTGACGCGGCCCATCGCCTTCGCCGCGGAGCGAAGGTGACGCGGATCGTCTCTCGCGTCCTCGAGGCTCAGACGATCGGTGGTCGGCTGGAGCTCGCGTAGCAGGTAGCCGCCGCGCCCGATCTTTATCGCATCGAGCATTGCGGGCGCGATCGCCTGCATGCGCTGCTGAATGGCGACGACGCGATCGGGCTCGCTCTTCCACGCTGGTTGCCGCACTTTTTCAAATCTGGCAAGACACGAGGGCGCCTGCTGCTTCACGTCGAGGATGGCGTTGCCGTTGCGACCGCCATCTCCTCGCACCAACACGACGTAGCGGCTGAGGCCGAGACTTCCCACCCCTGCCACACGGCGGGCGACATCCAGAATCCCGAAGAACCTGGGATCCGGCTGCGACTTCGCAAATTTGTCGAGCCGGCGCGTGACCTCCCTTCGCTGATCATCGGTAGCCGGTAGCGCATGCTTGCCATCGATGCGAATGCGGCGCCTGCCGTTCTTCCAGGTCGTGCGCGAGTCAATGAGAGTCGCTCGCTTACGCCTGCCCACCCGCTGGAGAAGTGTTCGCACCATGCCGGTCGCCGTCGCACGCTCGATCCAGCGCGCCTTTCCGTCGCCAAGCGCCGCCTGGTACGCGTTCAGAAACACCTTCACGAGCTCGTTCGCGTCAGCACCAGTCAGGTTGAGCGATGGAGCAGCGACATAGACGCTCGCCACGAAACGCGAGACTTCCCACGCCGCGGGGGCAAGAGCAGCCTCGTCGAAGTCGTTCAGGTCAAAGTACGCGAGGCCGTTGTCGCCCTGAAAGCTTCCAAAGTTTTCCAGGTGAAGATCTCCACACGCCCAAACCAGCGGACTGTGGGGTAGTGCGTTCCTTCGCGCGCCAATGTCTTCCCAGAATAGATGCGCGGTGCCCCGAAAAAACGCGAAGGCTGACTGGCACATCTTGCGATACTTGAGGGCGAGTCGCTCTGGCTCGCGGCCCGCGTTGAAGCGCTCGATCCGCGCGGGCACGTCGAGGGAAGACAAATCCGGTTTCAAGTTGTCGTTAGAGCTGAAAAAGCGATGGGTTCGCGCCGCGATCTTGACTGCATCCCCTTATACTAATCGGCGTGCTCCGCCTGGACTCGTGCTGGGTAGAGTTGAACTACCGACCTCGCTTATCAGGCGCAGTCCGCCATAACCCAAAGTCCGGCGCGGGGCCGGTTTTCATAGGGCAGGAGCCACTATCGCCGGCATCCTGCCGGTCCCCAATGCCGGACTTTTGCGCACCCAACGGACAGTAACGGACAGTAGCCGCATCCGAGCTCCATCAGTGACTGATGGCAAAGAACCATGTGCCGATCATCGGACCGCGGGGAGGCCGGCTCCCCGGCGCCGGGGCCGGCGCTCCCGGTGCGGGCGCCGGCGCCGGTCCGTACTCGGGTTGAAAGAGATACGTCACGTGCCTCACCGGATCGACGGCGATCGTCTTCGCGCCACGCATGGTCGGCACCGTGGCTACCACGGTGTACTTGTCCGGTGAATCCTG
>DATBZT010000175.1:0-3755 GCA_036513055.1 Gemmatimonadaceae bacterium
TCGGGCTGGGCGACGCGCAGGAAAAGCACGTCGCGCTGATCGGCTCCCCCGCCGTCGCCAGCTACACCGACTTCATGGACCACTCGCTGGTGGGTGGCGAGATGCTGCTGGGGATGCGAGTAACCCCCCGGCCTAGCGAAAACCAGGCTAGACCGGGGCACCCAGAGACGGATTACGCGGCGGTCGTGATGTCGCTGGGCATGGACGGCGAGAAGGAAGCGCGCGCCAACTACGAGCACGCGGTCCTTAACCTGCGCGACTGGTACGAGGCGAAAGCCGGCGAGTGGCGCGGGTTCCTGGCGCGCACGACGCAAATCGAAACGCCCGACCCGGTGCTCAATCGGGCGTGGCAGTGGGGCAAGGTCGCACTTCATTCCGGCTGGGTGTGTACGCCGGTGCCGGGACAGGAGATACAGCGCGGAGTCGATCGCACGGGCTGCGGCATGATCGCCGGATACGGGCCGGCGGGCGACGGCGAGCGTCCGGGATTCGCGTGGTGGTTCGGCGGCGACGGCCTGATGGCGACGTGGGCGATGGAGGACTACGGCGACCTGCCGGGTGCGTTACAGGAGCTGCGGTTTTTGAAGGCGCGGCAGCGTGAGGACGGAAAGATCACGCACGAGATCGTGCAGTCGCTCGGACTGGTGGACTGGTTCAAGGACTTCCACTTCGCTTACATGCACGCCGATACCACGCCGATGTATCTGTACTCGCTGGCGGAATACTGGCGGCGCACCGGCGACCGGAATTTTCTCGAGGAGTTCTGGCCGTCGGCGAAGAAGGCGTTTGACTGGTGCGTAAGTGTCACGGGGCCCGACGGCCTGATGGACAACACCAAGGCCGGGCTGGGCGCGATCGAAGTGGGCGTGCTGAAGGGCAAAGTGACGAAGGACATCTACCTGGAGGGCTTCTGGTTGGCGGCGCTGAATGCCACAGACCGGATGGCGGCCGCAATGGACGACCAGGTGGTGCGTCGCCAGATCGCCGACATTCATCGTCGAGCACAGAATGCCGTGGGGAACGGCTGGTGGAACCGAGAGGAACAGTACTACCCCTTCGGCGTGGCCTCAGATAATCAGCCCGCAAACATCGTCACTCCGTGGCCGGCGGTGGTGCTCGCCATCGGCGGCACGAACGGGTTCGAGGAGATGCGCGCGGCCACGGCAAGACTGTCGAAGTCGGACATGTCCACCGACTGGGGCGTGCGCACAATCTCAGACAAAGACCCAGTTTACGATCCGGTCTCTTACAACAACGGCACCGTCTGGCCGTTTCTGAATACGTTCGTGAGCTGGATGGAATTCCTGCCGGGCAATGCGGTGGCTGGATACGTCGCGTTGCGCAACACTGCTCAGTTGACGGGCATTCAATCGCCCGGCTACATGCCCGAGCACATGAATGGCACCTTCTTCGAGCCGGGGGAGCGGAGCGTGCCGCACCAGTTGTTCTCAACGGTGGGCGTCATGGTCCCGGCCATAAGGGGACTCTTTGGGCTGTCGTCCATCAACGGACGCACCAACGACGGCAGGTCCGCAGTCATGGTCCGCTTTGCGCCCGCGATACCCGCGGGTTGGGGACGTATGACCTTTTCCAACTTCGCGATTCCGGGAGGCGAACTGTCCGGAGAAGTGCGCCACAGCACAGGGAGAATGAATTTCATTCTGGACAGCACATCCGATCGCGCTCTTGCGATTCAGTTCCAGCCGGTAATCCCGATGGGAGCGCGCGTGCAACGGGTGCTTGTGAATGGAAAACGTCCGAACGAGGGGCTGAAGTTGGAAGAAGGCATCGCGGATTATTTCGGCAAGTACATCGCTCCGGCCAAACCGGCAAAAGTGGATGAAGGCCTTGTCGATCTTCCGCCGCATACCGAAATCGAGGTGCAGTACGAGGGAGGCATCGGTATCGTGCCACCGGTCGCCTCGCCGGGCGCAGGAGAGCGCAGCTCGGCGCTGAAGGTGGTTCGCGTGACCGAGTCGGGAGCGAATACGGTCGTCATCGAAGTGGCGGGATTGGGCGGGCAGTCGTACTCGCTCAACCTCGTTTCGTCAGTTCCGAAACTTTCTGCTGATGGCGCGACAGTGAGCAAAACAGAGGACGGTTATCGGCTGGAGATCCCGTTCCAGGGAAGCGGCTACATCACGCGCGAAATTCGAGTGCGGTGGTGAGGGAATGAGGGCCGTGCCGCGCCACTGGCGCTCTCTTCTTCGTGTCGAACGTACCCACCGCTGCCGCGGTGGGCTAACGAATCCCGCCGCTCCGCGGCTGAGATATCTTGCAGGTCTGAAGGTCTGGGCCACTCGGTTCAACAGCAGATTCCTCCGCTTCGCTGCGCTCAGCGTCGGAATGACAATCATCGGGGTGTTCGCGCTGTTGCTCAACGCTGCGGCGCAACAGCCGAAAACACAAGGTCCTTTGACTCGGACTGACGTCCTCGCTCAGGATGACAGAAGCAAAGGTCTACTTTTGTCCCATCTCAACGCCGGTGCCAACGATCCGCTCTATACGACTTACGCGGCGCCGCTGGCGCGGTCGGAGTATTTCGTCGACGAGGGCTACCACCTGAACTACTACTCGCTGGAGCTGGGGGTGACGTGGTCGACGCAGAAGGCGGGCGACATGGCGCTGGCTTGGCGGCTGGGCAAAATGGCGGTCGCGGCGACGCGCGATTTCTATCAGCGTCCGGTGGTGCATCGTTCGTACACCGATCTTGCCGAAGTCGAGTACTGGCCGTTCACCACGATCCAGGTGCGCGAGACGTTCGATGTTTACAGCTCGCGCATGGCGATTTGGGAGGTGGAGGTCACGAACCACGCCGACATCCCGCAGGAGGTGATGGCGTACGCCTACTACCTGAATCCGGCGGAGGTGAGCGCGGCCGAGTTTCGCGACCAGCAGTACGTCATGTTTCAGCACTCGGTCGATTGGAAGCAGTGGTTCGAGACGCCGCAACCGAAGTTCGACCCCAATTTCCGTGACATTTTGCTGACCAGCTTTACGGCCGACACGTGGAGTGGGCATCCGGACCAGGGGTTGATTCCGGAGATGCTGACGCGCGATTTTCTAAACGGGATGATTTACTCGCGCCTGCGCGGATTCGCGCTGGCAAAGAAGTGGACGCTGGCGGCGCATGCGACGCAACGCTTCCGAATTATCCGCGGCATGCAGCCAGCGCGCGAGAAACCGGATGACCTGGTTGCGCAGGCGAGGAAGCTCGTAGGACTGCCGCTGGCGCCCGTGATCGCCGAATCGGAAGCGCAGTATAAAGATGTCCCGCGCGATATCAAATTCCCGAACAAAGATTACGAGCTCGCCTACTGGAGCGCGTTCAATCTTGTCCGCCAGCAGATGATGCCGCCGGAGGGCGAGAGCAAGCAAAACTACTATGTTTTCTCGCGCGAGCCGACGTGGAGTTGGGGACACGAAGGCCAGGTTTTCCACGAGAGCATCGTGATGCAGGCGTATGCGCACATGGACTGGCGCAGCGCGCAAGATTCGCAGCGAATTTTTATTGACCGTCAGCGCCCGGATGGCTATATCGCGTATCGCATCGGGCCGTACGTGACGAAGACCTTTCCGCTTGACGGCGAAGATTCCAGCTCCGCGCCGTTTTTCAACTGGACCAACTGGGAGATTTACCAGGTATCGCGCGACCGGCAATTCCTGGAGCAGGCGTACGGCTCGGGAGCAAAGTTTGCGGAGTTCATTCTGCGCACGCGTAATAAGGACGGAGACGGCTTCCTGGAGTGGGGCGG
>DATBZT010000176.1:0-5361 GCA_036513055.1 Gemmatimonadaceae bacterium
CGTGAATTCTGCGAGTGTTGTTGTGAAAAGATGACGGTGGTCAACGTCATCTGTCGTAACGTGGGCCCATGAGCGATTTCAAAAGGCTCAAAGTCTGGAGAAAGGCCCACGCGCTGGCACTCAGCGCGCACCGCGTTGCCAACGCCATGCGTGGGTCAGTGCATATGTCACTACGCAATCAGATGATCCGCGCAGCGATGTCGATTCCAACGAACATCGTCGAGGGAAGGGGACAGAAAAGTGAGCTCGAGTTCTGCCGATTCCTGCGATACTCCCTCAACTCCAGCGCGGAGTTGGAGTATCACCTGATAGTAGCGCACGATGTCGCAGCGATTTCAGAAACCGACTTCCTATCTCTCCGCGCGCAAACAGTCGAAGTCCAAAAAATGCTCCACGGCCTCCTCGGTCGCCTCTCGAGGACGCCGCCTGTAACGCCACAAAAACCTGACCCGTCATAGGCGGCTAGTAGCTATCAGCTTCGGTCAGGCTATTAGCTCTCAGCTTGCCGTTCTAAGTTTGCTTTTAGAAGAGTGTCTGCTGCGTCCCCGCCGGCGGCTGCTCAAACCCAAAGTGCCGGTACGCCTGAGCGGTGGCCATCCGTCCGCGGGCGGTCCGCTGGAGGAACCCGTTCTGTACGAGAAACGGCTCGTACACCTCCTCGATTGTGCCCTGATCCTCGCCGACCGCCGCCGCGATGGTGCCTATTCCAACAGGGCCGCCGTCGAACTTCTCGATGATGCACTTGAGGATCCGCGCGTCCATGTCGTCGAGCCCGAACTGGTCCACGTCGAGGAGCTGCAGCGCTTCCTTTGCAACGTCGCGCGTTATCGAGCCGCCTGACTTCACCTGCGCGTAGTCGCGAATGCGGCGCAGGAGACGGTTGGCCACGCGTGGAGTTCCACGCGAACGGCAGGCGATCTCTTCCATCCCGCCTTTGTCTATCGAGACCTTCATCACCTCGGCGGTGCGGCGGACGATCAGCTCGAGATCCTCCGGCGGGTAGAAGTTGAGCCGTTGCTCGATGCCGAAGCGCGCGCGCATTGGTGGCGTCAGCAGTCCCAGCCGGGTGGTGGCTCCGACGAGTGTGAACTTCTCGATGGGCATCGTGATCGTCTGCGCCTTGGGGCCCTCGCTCAGGCGGATGTCGATCTTGAAATCCTCCATCGCCGGATAGAGGAATTCCTCGATGATCGGGCGGAGGCGGTGGATCTCGTCGATGAAAAGAATGTCGCCTTCGCGGAGGTTGGTCAGCGTGCCGACGAGGTCGCCCGGTTTCTCCAGCGCCGGTCCCGACGTGTTGCGGACGTTCACGCCCATCTCGCGCGCAATGAGCTCGGCCAGTGTGGTCTTGCCGAGTCCGGCGGGGCCGAAGAAAAGGGTGTGGTCGAGCGGCTCGCGGCGCAGCATCGCCGCATCGATATAGATGCGCATGCTGTCCTTCACCTTGGGCTGGCCGATGAACTCGGCAAGCCGCTGCGGGCGGAGGGAAAGCTCGACGACGGATTCGTCGGAAAGGATTTCCGGAGTGGTGATTTCGGCGCGGCTCATTGCAGCCCTGCGAAAGAGCGGTTTAGTGCGCGTAACGTCGCCGGCATTCCGGAATATATCCCGAATAGAGGCCGAATCATAGAATTCTCATTCGAGAACCGGGAGCATCGCTTCATAGAGCGGAGAATGGATGTCGTTTACCGCCAACAGGGTATGCCGGCCTCTGGAATCTGGCGATACCCTTTGGAGACTGGCGTCCTGAGCCATGCAGTGGCGCGGGTGGTAAACAACATACTACCTTTGTGGTATGACAGCCAGGATCTCGAATCGTACCCTCCTCGAGCTGCAACGCACTCTTGGGCGGAGGGAGAAGAAGGGGAAGACATCGGTGAGCCTTTCGGGTGAGATCATACGTGCGGCCGACCTCGTAGCTGGAAAAGCGCAGCGCTCGGCATTCATCGAGCGTGCAGTGCGCGTCTACCTGCGCCGCCTCGTTCGTCGGGCTCACGATGCACGCGACTTGAAGGCAATCAATTCCCTCGCTGACGTAACCAACCGGGAATCTGACGGACTGCTCGATCTCCAGGCCTGGCCGGAGTGAGTCTCAAGCGAGGCGAGCTTTACCTCGTTTCGCCGCCGCCAGGCGACGATCCACGCCGTGCGCGTGCAGTTGTCATCGTCAGCCGTCGAACGATCTGCGACTCAAAAGCCGACAAGCTGGTGTGCGCACCCGTCAACACGAATACTGACGGTCGTTCGACAGAGGTACCCGTCGGCACGCACGAAGGACTGAAGCACGCATCGGTGATCAACTGCGATCAGCTGGTGCTCGTGCGAAAGTCCGTCCTTACCCACTACGTCGGCTCGCTGTCGCCGAAGCGCCTGACTGCGCTCAATGCTGCTTTGAGGGACGCTCTCGGCCTGTAGGAATCAGACCTTCGCGGATAACGTCGCCAGCCGCTCCGCCGCCCTCTCGAGCGTTTCCGGTTTCTTGCAGAAGGCAAAGCGCGTCAGGGACTCGCCCATTGCCGGGTTGTGATAGAAGCTTGTGCCCGGCACGGTCGCCACGCCCACCTCTTTCGCCAGCCAGACGGCGAACGCCAGTCCCCTGAGATCGCTCAGCTCCGAAAAATCGGCGAGGATGTAGTACGCACCCTCCGGCGAGGTGAATCTGAAGCCGCCCTCGGTGAGCGCCGCCACCATCGTGTCCCGCCGCGCGCGGTAGTCGAGCGCGATGTGATTGTAGTAGTCGGCGTCGAATGCCATCCCCACCGCACCCGCGGCCTGGAGCGGGGCGGGCGCGCCGACGGTGAGAAAATCGTGGACCTTGCGGATGGGCGACGTGAAGTCGAACGGCGCGATGGCGTACCCGAGGCGCCATCCGGTGCAGCTGAACGTCTTCGAGAGGCCCGAGATTGTCACCGTGCGCTCTCTCATTCCCGGCCACGTGGCGAGCACGTGGTGGCTGCCGGCGTAGCGAATGTGCTCGTAGATCTCGTCCGTTATCGCGATCACGTCGTGCTTCTGGCACAGCTCGGCGATCAGCGAGATCTCCTCACGGGTGAACACTCGGCCCGTGGGGTTGTGCGGGGTGTTGACGACAATCGCGCGCGTGCGGTCGGAGAACGCGGCGCGCAGCTTGTCGGGGTCGAGCTTCCAGTCCAGCCCCTCGAGTGGAACGAACACCGGAGTTGCGCCGGCGAGAATCGCGTCGGGTCCGTAGTTCTCGTAGAACGGCTCGAAGACGATGACTTCATCGCCGGGATCGACAAGCGCAAGAAAGACAGATGCCATCGCTTCAGTTGCGCCACAGGTGACGGTGATCTCGCGCTCGGGATCCACGTCCATGTCGTACCACTTGCGGTACTTCGCGGCGATCGCGAGGCGCAGCGCCGGCGAACCCCAGGTGATCGCGTACTGGTTGATGTCACCGTTGATTGCCGCGCATGCCGCGTCCTTCATCGGTGCCGGCATCGGAAAGTCGGGGAATCCCTGCGCGAGGTTTATCGCCCCGTACTGGTTGGCGACCCGCGTCATCTCGCGAATGACGGATTCAGTGAATGTCGAGGCGCGGTGGGCTGTGCTTATCATCGGGGAAAAACTACCTTCACGTTTCCGAAAAGCGAACGGCAAAAGCATAACTTAGAACGGCCCTGCTAAGAGCCATTAGCCAAACTGAAGCGCGGAGCCACTTGCTGCCTACGACGAGACAGTCCGATGGGGCGACCAAGCCAGACGTTCAGGTTCTATTTCATAACACGGAATTGTCACCTTGTCTGCGGCTAGGGGCTGCCGGCTTCAGTTTGCTAATGGCTCTCAGCAGCGTCTATTTTCCGCCGTCCAGCCGTACCCAGCCTACCTATCCGCCAGCTTGGACAACGCCGCTCTGATGAGCTCCGCCGCAGAGTATCCGCCACCGCCGTCATCGAGCGCCGCCCGCACGCCCTTCTCGGCGTCACTGCTGCTGTAGCCAAGGGACACGAGCGCGCGCAGCGCGTCCTCGGACGCACCGCTCGCCGGCCGGGGCGCGCCGGCTTCGCCGTCGCCGCCGATGCTGTCGAGCTTGTCGCCGAGGTCCAGTATCAATCGCTCCGCCTTCTTTCGTCCCACGCGCGGAACGCCCTGGAGTGTCGGAATGTCTTTCTCCCTGATCGCGCGGACGAGGCGCGGCGCCGAAAGCGCGGAGAGAAGACCCAGGGCAAGCGCGGGCCCCACGCCATTCGCTGTCAGCAGCTTCTGGAAGAGCCGCCGCTCGTAGAGCGACGAGAAGCCAAAGAGCTGCCAGCCATCGTCTTTCACGACGAGCCACGTGTGGAGCGACACCTGATCGCCCTGCCTGGGCAGCGTCTCGAAAACGCCGAGCGGGATCTGCAGCTCGTAACCGACGCCGCCG
Source organism: Gemmatimonadaceae bacterium (assembly GCA_036513055.1). GTDB lineage: Bacteria > Gemmatimonadota > Gemmatimonadetes > Gemmatimonadales > Gemmatimonadaceae > UBA4720. The sequence continues at coordinate 4,382 of DATBZT010000176.1, forward strand.
GGCGTCATCACCTCCACCCGGTCGATGTCCTTGGCAATCAAAGTTCCGTCGAGATGGACGATCATCTGCGCCCGGCGATCAGCGCGATCTCATCGGCAATGCGCGGCAGGCGCGCCGCCATGAGTCGCGTCAGCGCGGCGGCAACGCCGTCAGCGGCATCGGCGGGCTCAGGTGCCGATTTCAATCGCAGGAGCCGGGTCACCATGAACTGCACCTGCTGCTTGGTGGCGCTTCCAGTGCCGACGATCGCCTTCTTTATCTCCGCCGGCGGATACTCGCTGATCTCGATGTGCGCCTGGACCGCGGCGAGCAGAATCACCCCGCGGGCATGACCGAGCACTATGGTCGTGCGCACATTGCGGGCGTAGAAGACGTCCTCGATCGCAATTGCGTCGGGCCGGTGGCGCTCGATCAGCTCGGCGATGCCGGCGTGAATGTCGTTGAGCCGCTGGGGCAGGGCATCGCGAGATTTCGTTCGAATCACGCCGCATTCGATGAGCCGCGCCTGGTGCGAGTGCTGGCCTTCGACAACGCCGTACCCGGTGACCGCAGTGCCTGGGTCGATTCCGAGTACGATCATGCGGCGCTCACGTTGCCGCTTCCAGCTCCAGATCGCAGTTGGCCGCGACTTTCTGGACGTCGTCGAGGTCCTCGAGCTCCTCGAGCAGCTTCACCAGCGATTCGGCCGTTTTTCCCTCGACGTGCACCAGGCTCTTTGGAACCGACGTGATTTCTGATTCCGTGGGCACGAATCCCCTGCCCTCGAGGGCCGTCTTCACCGCGTGCATGTCCGCCGGATCGGTTGTCACGACATAGTGCTCGCCTTCGGCGGCAAAATCCTCCGCGCCGGAGTCGAGCGCAGCCTCGAGTGCGGCGTCCTCACCGTACTTCCCGGCGTCGAGGTAAATCTGTCCCTTTCTCTCGAACATCCATGACACCGAGTTGGCGGCGCCGAGATTCCCGCCCGCGCGCGACAGCTT
>DATBZT010000177.1:0-3405 GCA_036513055.1 Gemmatimonadaceae bacterium
CGACGGCGAAGTATCGCTCGCACGCAGAGTAGGGATCGCGCGCCTCATCGTCGCCGGACGAACGTTGTCCGATCCGCTGGGCGCAGGCGACCGGCGATATGCCATAGCGGGAGCGGCGGTGATCCGAGTCGGGACCTACGTCTCGCTTGCCGGCGATGTCGCATCGCTCAGCAATCGCGACTCGACCGAGAAAGTTGCGTGGAGCGTCGGACTTCACCTCGCGATTCCTCTCACGCCGCACACTCTTTCACTCCAGGCAACGAATACTCTGGTGACGACACTGCAGGGAGCGTCGCGGGGCACGAGCGACATTCGCTACGGTTTTGAATTCACCATACCGCTTACGCTGGGGCGATATTTCGGCAAGCGCGCCGAGCAGAAACCGGAGCCAGACTCGGCGGCGGTCGTACTGCCGCAAGCCGACTCGTCGCCTGCACGCCGTTCCAATCGGTGAAAACACAGTCGGTCCGTTCAGGAATTTCCAGCCGTATCTGTATTGGTCTGCTTCAAAAGCCCCCAGTCACCCTCAGAATACCAATGGATTCAACAGCTTTTCATTCAACACCGGATACCAGGGGAGCAATGTGTCCCCGAACTATCTCTACGTGCTGCCGATGATCCGAGGCAAACTGCCCGGTTCGCAGACGGCCACTGGCAAGAAGCTGAAAATCGCCGCTGACGGACAGGCCGTGTACGACCCCGTTGAGAAAGTCACCTGGCTGGCGAACGCCAATTTCGCGGCCGGGCAGACGTTCGGTGTTGCAAACATCAACCCGGACGGTTCGATGGAACACTCGACGGCGCTCCTCTGGGTCAAAGCAATGAACAAGGGGGCGGGCTACCTGCGCTCGCTGCGCTTCACGGCGAGCGTGTAGTCGCGGGACTAAAGGTTGCGAAAATGGAAGGCTTTCCCCCGGTACCGCCGGTACCGCCGGTACCGCCGCAAGCCGGAATGATGAAGGCGATGAGCGTTGTCGGCGAAGGCCCGACCAACCCGCCGCCCCAGGGTCCGGGAAAGATCACAAGCGCCAAGAATTCCCGGGAAATGAGGAGAATTATCAATCCAATTGTCCAACGGAACAAAAGGATTAACAAAACAAGGAAACCAAAAGGCTAGCTCGGCATTAGGCACAAGGAGATGGCCCATTTCTCGCTTTTATCTGGAGTGATACACGAATTGTGACCACTCCAGAGGCCCTAAATGGTTCGAATCAGATACGCGGCGCTTTCCGCTGCTGCGATTTCCCTCGTTGCGTGCAGTTCAGACAAGTCAGGTAACTCAGGCTCCGCTGCGACAGCGCAGGATCAATCATGGTCCCCTGCCCAGCTCACTTCTGTAGAAGGCGTTCCTGCCGCCGCAATCGAGGCAGCGCTCAAGAAAAGACTCGCCGGATCGCCACCGCCGAAGATCGACGACGACCAGTGGGCACACACCAAGCGTCTCTACAAAGCGTACGGCAACAACCCGCTCTGGCTCGCGCCCGACGGACTCATCACAGACCGCACGTTCGCGCTCGCAAACTCCGTCCTTCAGGCCGAGCAGGATGGGATGCGGATGGATGCGTACCCGGTCGGCACGCTCGCGCAGTCGATTGCGGCAGTACAACAGACAAGAACTCCGACCGCCGACCAACTCGCGGACGCCGACCTCATCCTAACCGCGTCTTTCGCGGCGTTGGGCGAAGACTATCTGGCAGGTCAGGTCGATCCAAAATCCGTCGCGCAGAATTGGCACATCGACCCGCAGGAAGAGAACGTCGACTCGGCGCTGATTCGCTCGCTGCGCAATCCAGCGCTCGATAAAGCGATCACGTCAATGCGTCCGTCGGATCCAGACTACGCAGGACTCCGAAAGGAGCTCGATCGTTTTCAAAAGATCAGCGTGAAGGGCGGGTGGCCGGTAATTCCCGATGGTCCCGCCGCTAAGCCTGGTGAGCGAATGAGTCCGGCACGCGCCACTGCGCTTCGCACGCGTCTCTCCGTTGAAGGCATTGGCGTCCCCGCGCCCGCCGCACAGCCCGCAAATCAGACAAAGCCAGCCGCCACTTCCGGAGTCTACGATCGCGGGCTTGCCGGCGCCGTCGCCGACTTCCAGTCTCGTCACGGAATCGCTGTCGACAGCATGCTCGGCGCCGAAACAATGACGTCGTTGAATCAGACCGCCGTTTATCGCACCGCACAGATCGCCGCAAACCTCGAGCGTCTGCGCTGGCTGCCGCGCACCTTCGGCAACAGATACATCTACGTCAACGTTCCCGCATTCCGCTTGCAGGCGTTCGACAAAGGTCAGCCGACACTCGAGATGAAGGTGATCGTCGGTCAGGACTTCGAGGACAAGGCAACTCCAGTGTTTTCGGATTCGATGGAGAGCGTCGTCTTCCGTCCATACTGGAACGTCCCGCCCGACATCGCCGCGAAGGAAGTGTTTCCCAAGATGAACGCGGATCGCGGCTATCGCTCAGCGAATAATTACGAGCTATACCAGGAAGGCGGAGCGACGCGCGTGAGACAGAAACCCGGCGAGAAAAATTCGCTCGGACTGGTGAAATTCCTTTTCCCGAACGATTTCAACATCTACCTTCACGACACGCCAAACCAGGCGCTGTTCGACAAGGATGTGCGTGCGTTCAGTCACGGCTGCATTCGCGTCGAAAAACCGGCCGAGCTTGCTCAATGGGTGCTTGGCTGGGATGCCGGAAAGGTTGACGCCGCGATGCAGGGGCCGCCGGACAATTCATCGGTAAAAGTGCCGCACAAGATTCCGGTGTACATCACGTACGCCACGGCGTACATCAAGGATGGGCAGCTGTACTTCGGGAACGATCTTTACGATCGTGACGACAAGCTGGTTGCGCAGGTTCTGCGCGGGGCGCTGCCGTCGACCGAAACCGTTCAGGCCGTGCAGGCTTTGCGAAGGATCGCGGCTCGCTAAGCTCACCCGCCTCACCGCGGAGTTCAGTGGAGCTGCGCGGTGAACAGCCCGTCCACGAACCCGATCTTGTAGCCGAGGTACGCGCCGAAGGCGAGGCTCACGGCGCCGGATGCAACGCGAATGCCGCGCTGCAGGCCTGCGAGCCTCGCTCCCGCGTAGATCGTGGGCGCCGCGATTGCCAGCGTGACCGTCGCCATGCCGGCGATGGTTCCCAGTCCAAACACTCCGAGATAGAGCACCGCCCACCGCGCGTCGTCGATCAGTGGGAGAATCAACAGTGTGACGGCAGCCGAGCCGGCCATGCCGTGGACGACGCCAACCACGAACGGGCGAAGCTGCGGCACCGCTCTGGGAATGGGACCGCTGCGTGTGAGATTGAGGTACCCGAGCGCAATCAGCATCAGCGCAACACAGAACTCCATTGAGAGTCCGAGGCGCCGGGTGAACGCAAGCTTGAAGAGAATTATCGCGCC
>DATBZT010000178.1:0-3355 GCA_036513055.1 Gemmatimonadaceae bacterium
AGGGGCGAGCTTGGGCGCCTTCTCGACTTCGACGAGGCACATGCGGCAGACGCCCGCGATCGGGAGTCCCGGATGATAGCAGTAGTGCGGAATGAGAATCCCCGCGGTCTTCGCCGCCTCGAGGATGGTCGTCCCCTCCGCCACACTCACGGGCCGGCCCTCGATCGTGAGGCTCACCATTTTCCTGTCGGCCATCAGGCCACCGCCGCGGTGACTGGGTGAAAGTGCCTGCCCTGAATCAACGCCTCGAACTCTCCGCGGAACTTCTTGATGCCCGATATGACCGGCACCGCACACGAATCGCTGAGCACGCAGATCGTTTTCCCCGTCATCTGCTCGCCGATGTCCAGGAGCGTGTCGAGATCCTCGACAGTTCCGTCGCCGTCCCTGATGCGCTCCACGATCTTTGTCGTCCAGGCCGTGCCCTCTCGGCACTGCGTGCACTGCCCACAGCTCTCGTGGGCGAAGAAGCGCGCGAGTCGCGCGATCACCGTGACCATCGGCTGCGCGTCGTCGATGACGATCACGCCGCCGGAGCCGAGCATCGACCCGCCGGCAACGAAACCCTCGTAGTCCATGAGCGTGGCTTCGGCCTCCTCCATCGTCTGGATTGGAACCGATGCGCCGCCCGGAATCACCGCCTTGAACTTCCGTCCGTGCAAGGGTCCGCCGCAGAGATCGTAGAGGAATTCCTTGAACGGGAAGCCCATCACGACTTCATAGGTGCCGGGACGCTGCACGTTGCCACATACGGAGAACAGCTTTGTGCCGGTGCTCTTGGGACTCGACAGCGACATGTTCTTGTACCAATCCGCGCCGTTCATGAGAATCGGAGCGGTAGCGACGAGCGTCTCGACGTTATTGATTGTCGTCGGCTTACCGAAGACGCCCGACACCGCTGGGAAAGGAGGTTTGATCCGCGGGTTACCGCGGCGGCCTTCGAGCGATTCCATGAGCGCGGTCTCTTCGCCGCAGATGTAGGCGCCTGCTCCCTTGTGCACGTAGACATCGATCCGCTTACCGCTTCCCATCGCGTTCTTGCCTATGATTCCGGCAGCGTAGGCTTCCTTCACGGCCTGCTCCATCCAATGGAGCGGCTCGGTGAATTCGCCGCGGATGTAGATATAGACGGTCTCAGCTCCGATCGCGTAAGCGCCGATCGCACAGCCTTCGACGAGCGCATGCGGAGTCCAGCGCATCAGCTCACGATCCTTGAACGTTCCCGGCTCTGATTCGTCGGCGTTGCAGCAGAGATAGTGTGGCTTGCCATCGCCCGGTTTCATGAACGACCACTTCATGCCGGTCGGGAAACCCGCGCCTCCCCTTCCGCGCAGGCCGGATTCCTTGATGAGGTTCACGATCTCAGCCGGCTGCATACCGAGCGCCTTCTCGAGCGCCTTGTAGCCGCCGCGCTTCTTCCAGCCGTCGAGCGTGCGCGCATCGGCCTCGCCAAAGTGCTTGGAGAGGACCGTCGTTTCCCTCGGATGGGGATGATGCGGATAACCCATTATGGGAGCCGTGCCAGAAGTTCGGGGACTTTTTCGGGAGTCATCGATTCGATGCACTCTTCGTTGACCATCACCGGAGTCGCGAAGCCGCATGCGCCCAGACACTCGACTTCGATCACAGTGAAGCGGCCGTCCTGGGAAGTGATGCCCAGCTCGCCGGTGTTGGTGTGGCGAAGAAATGCCTTGACCACATCTTCAGCGCCGCAGATGCCGCAAGGCGACGTCGTACACACCTGGATGAAATATTTTCCCACCGGGTGCTGGTGGTACATCGTGTAGAACGTCACCACACCTTTGACGTAAGCGGGCGTGAGATCGAGGAACCCGGCGACTTCAACCATTCCCTCCTCGCTCACCCAACCGCGCTCGCGCTGAACGATCCAGAGGGCGGGCAGCAGCGCCGCCATCTTTGTCGGATAGTGCGTGAGCAGATCGTCCAGCTCACGCTTTACATCTCCAGTGAAAACGGGAGTATAAGGCTCGTGCGCCGCACGGTCGTGCGATGCGTAGTCGGGTGATTCCAAACCGCCGACCAGGTCAGGTGTCAACGGTCGATCTCTCCCATGACGATGTCGATGCTCGCGTTGATGGCGATGACATCCGAGAGCAGGTGCCCTTCGACCATCTTGGGAATGGCGGCGAGATTTACGAAGGAGGGCGGACGAATTCTCCAGCGAACCGGCTTCGCGGTGCCGTCGGATACCATATAGTAGCCTTTCTCTCCCTTGGGGCTTTCGACAGCGACGTACGATTCGCCGATGGGTGGGCGCGGACCTTCCATCACCACCTTGAAGTGATAGATCATCGATTCCATCTCGCTCGTCGCTTTGGATTTTGGAGGGAGAATGATGCGTGGATCGTCGATGTTCACTGGACCATCGGGCAACCGGTCAGCGGCCTGCTGAAGTATCCGTAGTGATTGGCGGAGCTCTTCGAACCTCACAAGATAGCGATCGTAGACGTCGCCGTTGGTGCCGACCGGCACCTCGAAATCGTAAGTCTCGTAATCGAGGTACGGAAAGTCCTTGCGCACGTCGTAATCGACGCCGGACGCCCGGAGCATCGGACCCGAGAGTCCCCAGTTGATCGCTTCTTCCGGCGTCATCACGCCGAGTCCGACAGTCCGGCCGACCCAGATAGCGTTCCTGGTGAGTACGCGGTCGATCTCGTCCAGCGTGTGCGGGAAAGTGCGGATGAACTGTCTGAGGCCATCCATCCATCCGCTCGGAATGTCGGCCGCCATTCCGCCGACGCGCGTTGCGGAAGTCGTGAGCCGCGCGCCAACCCACTTCTCGATGAGGCGATAGATCTCTTCGCGACGCTGGAACGCCCAGAGAAACGGCGTGAAGGCGCCGATGTCGATGCAGAAGGTGCCGAGCCACACTAGGTGCGACATGATGCGCGACAGCTCCGACGCAATCACGCGCAGAACCTTGCAGCGCTCGGTGATCTCGATTCCGAACAGCCGCTCGGCGCCGAGCGCAAAGGCGACGTTGTTGCCGATCGAGTTGAGATAGTCCTCGCGATCGGTCCAGCAGATTATCTGATTGTACTGGCGGTACTCACCGATCTTTTCGAAACCGCAGTGGAGATAACCGATGTGCGGAATGCAGCGAACGACCGTCTCGCCATCGAGCTCCAGCACGAGGCGCAAAACGCCGTGCGTGGCGGGATGCTGCGGGCCGATGTTGATGAGCATGTGCTCGCCCTCGAGATCCGGCTCGAGACCTGGCGGCGGCTGAAGCGCGACCGCCGCTCCACCGTCGTTCGTTACGAGCGGAATGCGCTGCGGCCGTCCCTGCGCGTCGAGACCCGATGTCGAGAGCTCTACTTCGACTGTGCGCTTT
>DATBZT010000179.1:0-4748 GCA_036513055.1 Gemmatimonadaceae bacterium
TTTCAACGATCCGTTGCTCAACACCACGCTCAAGGGTGACTCGCTCGATCTCGCCAACACGGTGATTCACGAGCTGACGCACAACACCTTCTACGCATCGGGTCAGGCGCCGTTCAACGAATCCTTTGCGATGTTCGTGGGAGCGCGTGGAGCGGCGGCGTTCTTCAGGTCGCGGGGCCAGGAAGCAGCGGCAGCCAGGCTCGACGCGCAGTGGGAAGACGACAAGGTACTGGCGAGCTTCTGGTCGAGGGTGATCAAGTCGCTCGACTCAGCGTACGCGGCACATTCGGCGAGCAAAGAGGCGCGGATCGCGGCGCGTGATACGGTTTATCTGAGGGCCCGAGCCGCTCTCATCTCGGAGATTGCTCCGGCGCTCAAGACGATCAGCCCGCGCTATGCGGAGCGAGTTCCGCTGGACAATGCTTCGCTGCTCGCGCGGCGCGTGTACGCGAGCGATCTCGACGTCTTCGATCGAGTCTACGACAAGGAGGGGCGCGATCTCAAGCGCACGATTGGCCGGATCATATCACTGGCCAAATCGAATCAGAAGCAGCCGATTGTGGCGCTCAGGCAATGGGTCGGTGCAGATGCCAGGTAAGCATCACGCCGTTCCACTGGTACCGATGACCGTCTGAAACATGGTCTTCGCCGCGCGCTCAAAAAAATCTCTTGACCTCGTGAGATTCCAGCCTAACTTGTAGCTTCGATAGGCGGGACTGCTACCCCTTTGGCCGCTCCATTATGATCGAAGGTTGGGACCAGACGCCTGCAGTTCAGGATCGTCCGTGACGTCGGTCTCTGATCGCAGAGTGGCAGAGCGACCTCCAGTCGCCGCCCGCTAGCAGCTGTTCTACGAGCTCGGCGTCCACCTGTGAATGCACCTAATACAACCTTCCCTTTTCTTGCATCCGAGCAAAAGGTCCTGCCACGCTCGACTACGCCCATCCGGCTTTCTACGACCGCGCTCTCGTCGCGTCGTTCAGAGTTCGCCGTGACAATTCGTCGCGGCGCCATTTCTCATGGAGAAGCACTGGAGGAAGTATGACCCATCTTGTTAGGAAATTGTTGGTCTTCTGTGTCACCGTTGGCGGAATGCTGGTATGGGTTACCGCGACGGCTCGAGCACAGGACGGTGGGACGATCAGCGGGCGTGTAATCGACGCCACGACGAACGCTCCCATCCCGTCCGCGCAGGTCCAAATCGTCGGCACAGCCCGAGGCGGCGTAACGGCCGAAGATGGACGATTCCGGATCCCGAGCGTCCGGCCTGGCGTCTACCAGGTGCGCGTCCTGCGCATCGGCTACCAGGCTGGTACGCAGAGTGTCACGGTAGGCAACACGCAGGCAATCAGCCTCGAGTACAGTCTCACTCCTGTCGCCGTCACTCTCGACCAGGTCGTGACACTGGCGACCGGCGAGACGACGAGAAAGCGTGAGCAGGGAAATGTCGTCGGCACACTGACGCCGGCGCCCGCGACGCTCGCGACTGCGGGCAACATGAGCCAGCTTCTCACTGGCCGTATTCCCGGAGTGGATGTCGCGAGTCCTGGCGGCACAATCGGCTCCAGTGCCCGCTTTCGTATTCGAGGGGCCAGCTCGTTGTCGCTGTCCAACGACCCCCTTCTGATAGTCGATGGTGTGCGTGTCGATAACAACTCGGCGTCGTCGACGATTAGCGTAGGCGGTCAGATTCCCTCGCGCTTCAACGACATCAATCCTGAGGACATCGAGAAGATCGACATCATCAAGGGTCCCGCGGCCGGCGCCCTCTTCGGCACAGCTGCGGCGAACGGTGTGATCCAGATCACGACCAAGAAGGGGCGTTCAGGCAAGACGCGCTTTACAGTGTTTGGGGAGTCTGGCAGCATCCGCAACGTTACGTCGTTCCCGAGAAACTATGCCTGGGTCGGGACCACTACCGCGGGGAATCGCACCACGAACTGCAACCTCGACAACCAGACTCGCGCACTGTGCACGGCGAATCCGGATTCGCTGGTCAGCTTCAGTCCGCTGGCCCAGTACAGCCCGTTCATAGACGGTCAGCGTGGCGCGTACGGTGTAAGCGCCATCGGCGGCAACGATCGGGTGACCTACTACATGGGCGGGAACTACGATCGGCAGCAGGGCGTATTCGATGCGAATACTGACCAACGCGTCGGTGGACGCGCCAATGTCACCGCCCAGCTAACCGACAATTGGAACATACAACTCGGGACCAACTACCTCGCCGATCACTTGAGACTGCCGCAGGATGACAACAACACCCTGGGCATTGTTTCGGCTGGCCTACTTGGAAGCGCTTTTGACGATTCAACTCCTGGAAAGCCGTGCGTCTCGAGTACTGGCGCCATTCTGGTTTGCGCGCACGGATATCTGAACGGCCAGACACCGCAGGCGCTGGAGGCCGTGTGGCAAACGCGGCAGGACATCCAACGTTTCCAGAACAGCATCACCAGCAACTATCAGCCGCTTCATTGGCTGAAGGCGACGGGCACTTTCGGCCTCGATTACCTGGGGCGTTGGGATAACGAGATAATCCCGCCAGCTTCGGTATTTTTTGGGTCACTTCCGGACGGACAGCGGTCGTCCAATCCATACTCGATCTACACCTACACAGCCCAGGGTAACCTGAGCGCTACATGGGCGCCGACCGCGACCATCACGACGACTACGACCGCGGGCACGCAGTTCAACAAGGCGCTTGTTCGCGGCACACAGGCATTCGGCGCCAAGCTGCTCGGCGGAACATCATCTCTCGCCGGAACTACGGCGCGGTTCGCGGTCAGCGAAGTGAGCACCGACAACAAAACCCTCGGATACTTCGCATCTGAGGAGCTCGGCTGGAGAGACCGCGTATTCCTCAATGCAGCGTTTCGTAATGACAAAAACAGCGCGTTCGGTCAAGACTTTGGATCGATCACCTATCCGTCGTACGGTGCGTCATGGGTAGTCAGCGATGAGTCGTTTTTCCCCAAGATCAATGTGTTGAGCTCTTTGCGCCTGAGGGCAGCGAACGGTCGATCGGGCCGGCAGCCAAATTTTCGTGACGCAATCACGTTCTTCAACGCATCAACGGTGACCGTCAACGGTGTGGACGTTCCGGGTATCGCGATCGGCGGCACGGGAAACATTGCGCTCCGTCCAGAGCGCTCGACCGAGACAGAGCTCGGATTTGACATGGGGCTCATCGGGCAGCACGTCAATTTCGAGTACACGCACTACAACAAGAAGACCGACGACTTGTTGATCGCCGTCCCATTGGCGCCAACTCTCGGCCTCAGCACCAGCCAGTTCCAGAACCTTGGCACGGTGCGCAACGTCGGCAACGAGATCTCGTTGCAGGCAAATGTCATCGATACGAGGCAGGTGGCGTTCGATTTTGGAGTCAGTGCCTCCACCAACGACAACAAACTGCTCTCGTTGGGCTTCCTTCCCGGGACGACCACGCCGGTTCCACCGATAATCGTGAACACGCAGCAGAAGCAGGTTGTCGGCTCGCCGCTCGGCAGCTACTGGCAACGACCGTACACCTTCGCCGATGCGAACGGAGATGGTATCATCGCCCGGAGTGAAATCAAGCTCGGGGACACGGCCGTGTATCTCGGCAACATTCTGCCAAAACGGGAATACTCGGTCTCACCGAGCATGACGTTCTTCAAGATGTTGAAGGTCTCGGCGCTGGTGGATCACAAGGGTGGCTTCAAGCTGTTCGACAACACGCGTCGTTTTCACTGCAGCTTCGGCTCGTGCCAGGAGGCGTTCGACAAGTCGATGCCGCTGGCGGACCAGGCGGCGTCGATCGCCATCGCACTTGGCACGGATGCGGGCTACATAGAAAACGCGGCCTTTACCAAGCTCCGCGAGCTGTCTTTCACGCTGCTGGCTCCGGATCGTTTTGCGGAGCGTATGGGAGTCCAGAACATCGACTTTACCATCGCAGGGCGAAACCTGAAGACGTGGACCAATTACAAGGGATTTGATCCGGAAGTAAATGCCGTTGCTGGAAATAACTTCGTTACGCAGGAGTTTCTCACTATCCCACCTTCGCGGACGTGGACGGCGCGCATAAATGTCATTTTCTAACCTTTACCGACCGAGCGACCAATCAATGAAGAATAGAATTCTCGCCCGTCGGCACACGAGCCGGTTGGGCACGTTCATCACGCTCGCAGCATGCGGAGTCGTGTTGCTGAGCGGATGTGATAGCAAGAAGATTCTGACTGTAACGGATCCAGACGTTGCCAGGCCGGCGGCGCTGGACAATGTGGCCGCGCTTCCTGCCCTCAGAGCGGGCGCGATAGGTGCTTTCGGAATTTCGTACGACGGCGTAGCCTCCGACGAGGAGCAGGTCCACCTGTCCGGATCGTTGTCCGATGAATTGATCAACACCGAGACCTTCCCAACCCGGATCGAGTTCGATCAGCGGGCACAAACAATCGTGAACACCAGCCTGGTGGGAACATTTTTGGACCTCAATCGCGCCAGAGGTCTATCCCAACGCGCCGTGGCTGGAGTCCAGAAGTTTGCAAAGATTGCCGCGGATAGCGCGGGGTTTCCCGAGGTGCTAGCGCTCGGCGGCCTGACGTACGTGCTGTTCGCGGAGAACTACTGCGGCGCGGTTCCGCTGAGCGTGGTGAACGACGATGGGTCGTTTACATATGGCGCGCCGCTTACGGTGAACCAACAACTCGACAGCGCCGTCTCGAAGTTCAACCAGGCGCTAGCCGTGACAGGAGCTCCGCTCACGG
>DATBZT010000180.1:0-2740 GCA_036513055.1 Gemmatimonadaceae bacterium
AGCGAGCTGATGGTGTTGAACAACCCATGAACGTGCACGACGTCGTATTCGCGGGCTTCCCGGCGGACCCACGTGAGCAGCGCAGGTGACATCGCGAATGCGCCGCGGCCGAACGAAGTGAAGAGTCGAAGCGTGGCGCCGCCGATGCGGGCATCGAAGGACCGGGCCTCATCATCAGGGCACTGCGGGCCCGCGACAGACACTTCGATGCCGGCAGTTTGCGCAGCCGTTATGTAGCCAATCAGAGACTCGGTGGGTCCGCCGTACGCGCGCTGCACGCTCGGCGTGACGTGAAGAATCCTCACCTAGGCGAGCGCTGGCGCTGCCTGGGAACCCGGCGCAGAGAGACTCACGTCATTATGTCGCGCCCACCTCAACAGAGTGTACAGTGCCCATGGGCGGCTCCAGTTGATCCCCGGCCGCCCGCGCTGGAAGTCGTTCCACACGCCGCGAACACCGGTCTTCTCGAGTCCAACCGCGCTCGTTCCCGAAGACTCCAGCACTGCGTCAATCTCGTCGGCGAGCTCGCTTTTCATCCATCTCTGAAATGGAATGGTGAAGCCCTGTTTGGCGCGATTGAGCAATGATGCGGGCAGTAGATCGCCCATGGCATCGACAAGGAGTGGCTTCGCGACGCCGCGCTTCAGCTTCCGCGCGTCGGGCGCGACGAAAGCCGCGTGGGCCACCCGGCGATCCACAAATGGCACTCGCAGCTCGAGGCCGTGGGCCATGCTGAACACGTCGCTGTCCCGCAACAGCGTATTCCTCATATAACCCGTGATCTCGTAGAACGAAACCTGCTGAAGCACCGACATGGCGGTCACGCGATCCAGCTCCGCTTCGTCAAATGGAGACCCGGGCTTCGCCGTGAAGCTACCGGTGAGACCGCGGATCTGCTGGCGACCGAACAGGGTTCGCGAGCCGACGTAGGCGCCAAAGGCAGGTGTCTCCTCCCTGAGCATGTCTCCAATCCGCTGCATCCGCGCGTCGCGGAAGCGGGAGGCGCCGGCAGTGCCGATCTTCCGGATATCCGCTGGCAGCCGCCATAGCGACGCCAGCGCGCTGGCGCGGCGGAAGGATGGGTATCCGGCGAAAAGTTCGTCGCCACCCAGGCCGGACAGCACGACTTTGATGCCATACGCACGGACGGCTCTGCTCACGACGTAGGTGTTCAATCCGTCGAGCGACGGCTGGTCCATTGCGGCAAACGCGTCCGGAAGCGCGTTGAGAAGATCGCTGGCCGAGAGCAGTATCTCGTGGTGCCGCGTCGAATACCGTCGCGCGACTTCCAGGGCCGGTTCGGCCTCGCTGTACCGTGATTCGCTGAAGGTGACCGTGAAAGTGTCGATCGTGGAATCCGATATCTCGCTGGCCAACGCCACGACTGACGACGAGTCGAGTCCGCCGGAAAGAAAGAGGCCCACCGGAACATCGCTTATGAGGTGATGCGCCACCGAGTCGCGCATTGCCTCGCGGAGTGCGACGGCCGGGTCAGCCATTCTCCCGATGTCCTCCGGGCCAGCGTCAAAAAGTGCAGCGAACCGATACGTTCCCGCCTGGCGTGGCCGTTCGCCATCACAACGAATCTCGAGCACGCAGCCCGGAGGAACTGCCCGCACGCCTTCGATGATGGTAAGCGGCTCGCTTACCGAACCGCTGGCAAGATAGGACTGGAGTGCTTCGCTCGAGAGCGAGCGCGGAACAATGTCCGACGCCAGGAGTGCCCGAACCTCACTCGCAAAAAGAAAGATCCCATGCTGCTCGGTGTAGTACAGCGGTTTTATGCCGAACTCGTCCCGCGCGAGGAAACCTCGCATCTCCAGCCTGTCCCAGACGGCAAGCGCGAACATCCCCCGGATTTTCCCCAGCCCCTCGCGCCCGAAACATTCCCACGTGGCCAGGAGAACCTCGGTGTCACCCGAGCTCCCAAAGCTGAAACCGCGTTGCTCGAGCTCTGAGCGAAGCTCGCGGAAGTTGTAGATCTCTCCGTTGTAGCTGAGACAATAACGGCCATCGCGCGAAAGCATCGGCTGATGCCCGGCCATCGAAAGGTCGAGTATTGAAAGGCGGCGGTGGCCGAACGTTCCGGCTACGCGGCCGTTATCCGCAAGCAGATCCGCGAATCCGACATCGTCCGGGCCGCGATGATGAAGCGCGTTTGTCATGCGCGTCACGCTGTCGGCAACGGCGAGCGGCGCGAATGCGCCCGCTATGCCACACATGTAGAATCAGGCTTCATGCTGGTTTTCTCTCTCACCGCCGTCGCATGCTGCCGGTAACGAACCCGAAAGTCAAGCGCCGGCGGAACCGGACGGCCCATATCTTACGTGCGGATTCCTGTTCGCTCCACGACACTCAACAAGACGGCTCAATGAACGAGTACATTCAGTTCGGCTGCGGTCTGTGTGCGCCGCCCGGCTGGCGCAACTTCGACGTCAGTCCCACGCTGCGGCTCCAGCGGCTGCCTCTCATTGGCTCTCGCCTTCATGGTAAGAACATTCCGTTCTTTCCAGCCAACGCCGAATACGGCGATATCGTGGAGGGCCTTCCGGTGCCCTTCAAATCATGCCGGGCGGTGTACTGCTCGCATGTCCTCGAGCACCTCGCGCTGGACGATTTCCGTATAGCGCTGAAAAATGTCTACGCATGCCTGCAGGACGGAGGCGTGTTTCGCTTTGTCGTACCGGATCTCGAGATTCTCGCCCGGAACTACCTCGGCTCACCTGAGGCTGATGCGTCT
>DATBZT010000181.1:0-3186 GCA_036513055.1 Gemmatimonadaceae bacterium
GGAGTTGTCTAACGAGATGTGGTAGATCTGCTCCGTAGACTGATTGTACCACGAGCTCCAAGTCGCGCCGCCGTCGAGCGTGACCACCGCGCCCTGATCCAGTCCCATCAGCATGCGCTGGCCATTTGTCGGGTCGATCCACAGCTGTTGGGGATCGTCGCCTCCCGGTGCTCCCTTGAATCCGGTGAAAGTCTTGCCTCCGTCGGTGGACTTGTAGCTCGAGGTATTGATCGCGTAGACGACGTCCGGGTTTGTCGGATCGACATAGACGCCGCAGTTATAGCCACCTTGTCCGTTCCGAATGCGGTTGTCGTCAGCGGCCATCTGGCGCCACGTAGTCCCACCGTCGTCGGAACGGTAGAGACCCGAGTTCGCGACCAGGAAGACGCGTTGCGCGTTGGTGTGCATTGCCACGGCGATCGACGTTCGGCCGTTGAGCCTGGGGAGACCGCCGCCGGTGATCTCGCTCCACGTCAGGCCCCCGTCGGTGGACTTGTACAGCGCTGTGCCCGTGCGACCCGTGTCGGGCGTTGCCGCGAACCGCGGCGGTGCATTGGGGGCGTTCGGCGGCGGAGGTGGCGTGTAGTGCCGCACTGTCGTCGCGAAGATGACGTTGGGTACGTCATTGGTGCGGGCGAGCTTCTGGGCGCCCGTGCTGTCGTCAACGTAGAGCGTCCTGGTCCATGTAGCCCCGCCGTCGGTCGTGCGATAAACGCCGCGTGAGTCGCTTTTCACGTGGATGTCTCCCTGTGCAGCCAGGAGGACGATGTTCGGGTCGCGCACGTCGATGAGCATCGACGGGATCTGCTTTGTCGCGTCGAGGCCCACATGGCGCCACGTGCGCCCCGCATCAGTGGACTTGTAGACGCCATTGCCCTCATTGATCGCACCACCGGTGACCATGTCTCCTGTGCCGACGTAGATCACGTTCGGGTCGGACGGCGCGACTTCGATCGCGCCGATGGAGGAGACTTCCTTTATCGAATCGAAGACGGGATACCACGCCTCGCCGGCGCTCGTGGTCTTCCATACTCCGCCTGCGGGAAGACCGGCGTAGAAGACACCGGGCTGCCCGATTGCGCCGGTGACCGAGGCCACACGCCCCGCGCGGAAGGGTCCAAGGTTGCGCCAGCTGAGGCCGGCGTAAAGCCGTGGATCCACGGTCGGCGCTCCTGGCGCGACGGTGTCTGGCCGCGCGGCGAAGATGCTTGCGAGAGTGATGGTTGCGAGGGACAAACGGAAAGGGAGCGCGTGCGTCATGTCAAACGATCCTGGCTTTGGAGGGGCCTTTGTACTCGGAGAGTATGGAGCACGGGCGTCGGGGTGAGCAAGCGAGGGTAGCGGATAGTGGGTACCGGGTGGCGGATAGTGGGTGCAGATTCTCGCCATGAGATCAACCCTCCTCTGTGCCCTTGCCGCCCTCGCGACCACCGCCTGCGCCGGCCGCATCGTCCCTGCCACAGCTACACCAACCGGCGCCCCATACGACGTCGTGATCGAGAACGGCCGCATCGTTGACGGAACCGGCAACGCCTGGTTCTACGGCGACGTCGCGATCTCCCGCGACCGCATTGCCCGTGTCGCTCCCTTTGGCGCGCTCGTCAATGCACCCGCGAAACGACGCATCGACGCGCACGGACTCGTCGTGTCGCCGGGATTCATCGACATCCAGAGCCATTCGTGGGACGCAGTGCTCTGGCGCGATGGGCGCGTCGTCGGAAAAGTCACCCAGGGAGTGACCACCGAGATACTCGGCGAAGCCACAACGCCGGCGCCGATCAACGCCAACATGCTCGCCCTGCTGGATCTTCCGGACACGCTCCCTAAGCTGATCGCGCTCCACAAGACGTTCGCCGGCGACCACGGGTTCGGCGCCTGGCTCGACGCCATGGGCCGGCACGGTAATTCAGTGAACATCGGCTCATACCTCGGCGCGACCACGGTTCGCGCGTACGCGAAGGGTCAGGCACAAGGCCCGGCGACCGCGGCCGAGCTGGACACGATGCGCTCAGTGGTGCGGCACGCGATGGAGGACGGTGCGTTCGGTCTGTCGAGTGCGCTCATCTATCCGCCGGGCAGCTACGCGACGACGGTCGAGCTTATCGAGAGCGCCAAGGCGATGTCGCCCTACCACGGTTCATACATCACGCACATGCGGTCGGAGGACGACCAGCTCTTCGAGGCAATGGACGAAGCGTTCCGCATCGCCCGCGAGGGAAATGTGTCGCTCGACATCTACCACCTGAAAGCGTCGGGCCGCGCGAACTGGTCAAAAGCCGCCGGAATGATCGCAAAGATCGACTCGGCCCGCGCGGCGGGGCTCGATGTCGGTGCGACGATGTATCCGTACGCTGCGTCGGCCAACGATCTCGCGTCATGCTTTCCCGACTGGGTAGCGGAGAATGGGAAACTCCTGCCGAACCTCCGCGATTCGACGATTCGCGCACGGGTGGTGGCGGACATGACGAAGAGTGGATCGTGCGATCCGGAGCGATCGTCGGCGATTGCGATCATGGGATACAAGAAGCCCGAGCTCAAGAAGTACGAGGGCTGGCGGCTCGACCAGGTGATGAAGGACATGCACAAGAGCGCGCCCGATGCGGTGATCGAGCTGACGCTTGCCGAAAACAATCAGCTCGGGAAGATCAACTTCAGCATGACCGAAGAGAATGTCGCGATGCAGCTCAAGCGGCCGTGGGTGGTAATCGGGAGCGACGCCGGCGGCCAGGACCCCGACAGCGCAACGGGACTCACGCATCCGCGCGCGTACGGGACGTTTGCGCGCGTGCTCGGGAAGTACGTGCGGACCGACAGTCTGCTGACGCTCGAGGACGCAGTGCGGAAGATGACCTCAGCCACCGCGGCGCGCCTCAAGCTTCGCGATCGCGGATTGTTACGGGAAGGGATGTACGCAGATGTGGTGGTGTTCGATCCGGCGACGATAATCGATAAGGCGACGTTTGAGAAGCCGCACCAGTTGTCGGTTGGAGTGAAGTACGTGTTCGTGAATGGGGTGGCGGTGGTGAGTGACGGCAAGCACACGGGGGCCAAGCCCGGGATGGTCGTGCGCGGTCCAGGTTGGACGGGGCGATAAGCGAGAACTGCGGGAAAATAGAACGGCATGCTGGGAGCCGTCTGCAAAAAGAAGCTGGCAGCCTGGTGCTGCATGCGACACTGACAGTTCGG
>DATBZT010000182.1:0-2502 GCA_036513055.1 Gemmatimonadaceae bacterium
GCTCGGCGTCTACCGCAAGATGCACATGCCCGACGATCCGCTCTTTCACGAGAAATACTATTTCACTCCTGGCGACTCTCACGTCAACTTCGACGGAGACCACAAGGGAGCGAGCGGATTTCGTGTGTGGAAGACGCGTTACGCAAACATCGGCGTGCTGATCTGCTGGGACCAGTGGTACCCCGAGGCAGCGCGGATCAACGCGCTGCTCGGCGCAGAGATTCTTTTTTATCCCACCGCCATCGGTTGGCACCCGGCGGAGAAGGCGGAGTTTGGCGCAGCGCAGGCTGATGCCTGGCGCACGGCGCAGCGCGCACATGCGATCGCCAACGGAGTCTTCGTCGCCTCGCCAAATCGCGTCGGCCACGAAGACGAGCCGGGAACGAACGGCATCGAGTTCTTCGGTCACTCGTTCATCTGTGATCCATTTGGCCGAGTCCTCGTCGAGGCGGGGACAACTCCCGAGGTGCTGGTTGCGCAATGTGACCGCGCACTCATCGAAGAGACCAGACGCAACTGGCCTTTCCTGCGCGACCGCCGCATTGACGCGTACGGGCCGATCCTCAATCGCTACATCGGATGACTGAGGCAAAGCCCGTGGCCACGCCACGGGCTGGCGCAATCGACGCCCGGAAGGGAAGCCGCCGAGAGATGCCGGCCGAATGGGAGCGTCATGATGCGACCTGGATTGCATGGCCGCACCATGAGCCCGACTGGCCGGGAAAGTTCGGAACGATTCCGTGGGTATACGCTGAGATAGTCCGCGCGCTGCACACCCGCGAGTGCGTGGAGATTCTCTGTAACGATGATGGTGTGTGCAGCCGAGCTACGGCTGTGCTCGACGCCCACGGCGTAGCTCCGTCGGGATATCGCCTCCACACGGTTCGCACCGACCGCGTCTGGCTCCGCGATGCTGCGCCAACCTTCGTGTGGACCGAAGACGGCTCGGCAGAGCTGGTCAACTGGCGCTTCAATGCGTGGGCCAAATATGACAACCATCGCCACGATGAGAAGATTGGCGCAGCGGTGGAGAGAATCACGGGCCTGCCGCGCGTTGATGCGGTGAGACCGGATAAGGGGGAAGCGCTGGTGCTCGAGGGCGGCGGCATCGAAACCGACGGAGCGGGTCGGGTGCTGGTCACCGAGGAATGGCTGTTGAGCGACATCCAGGTCCGCAATCCTGGAATGACCCGCGAGGCATACGAAGTCGCATTCGCCACCTATCTCGGCGCGACTGATACGATATGGCTCGGCAGCGGCTGCGCTGGTGACGACACCCACGGTCATATCGATGACGTTGCCCGTTTCGCCGCGCCGGACACGGTGCTGCTCGCGTTCGAAGAAAATCCGGACGACGCAAACCATGCATCATCGGCAGACAATCTCGAGCGGCTCGAGCATGCGTCGCGCACGCGTCCGCTCAGAATCATCAAGCTTCCGTACCCGCGGCCGGTGATGATGGAGGAGCAGCGGCTCCCCGCGAGCTACGCGAATTTTTATGTCGCCAATGGTGTGGTTCTCGTTCCCACCTTCAACGACCCGATGGATCGCTTCGCGCTCGACATCATCGCCGGCCAGTTCCCCGGTCGGGAGATCGTCGGAATTCATTCCGTGGACCTCGTATGGGGGCTCGGGACCATTCACTGCCTGACTCAGCAGCAGCCTTCGCCCCGGGGTCCGTGAGCGGCCGTTGCGCCCTGGGCTGCACGTACGTGGTCGTGTACGACGGCGGCTGCAACGTCTGCCGGAAGCTCGTGACAACTCTCGAGCGATGGGACCGAAATCACGAGCTGGAGATCATCGCGTCGGATGCACCCGGCCTCGCCGAGCGCTTCCCCTGGATTCCGGCGCGGGCCTACAACGAGTCAATCCAGGTGGTGCGCTGCGCCGACGGGCTCACCTCGCAGGGCGCGGCGGCAATCGAGGTTCTCATCGACGCCATGCCGAAAGGCAGGCTCGTCTCGTGGATTTTCTCGCTGCCGTTCGCCCGGCCGATTGCCGAGAATGGGTACCTATGGTTTGCCCGCAACCGCTATCACCTCGGCTGCGGCGAACATTGTCGGCTCCGGAGCCCGGACACCGAATAGCGGGAGCGTCTCCCGGGCCCTCGTGACCCCCCCGCACTCGGCTTCGTCTATCCCTCAGGGCGGTGTTGCGCTCCGAGGAGATGACTTGAGATACGCCCTGCAATCGCTCGCTCTGCTGTTGGTGGCGGCGTGCGGTGGTCGAAGCACGACATATACAGTCGGCGCAGCCGGCCCGTGGAAGGAGAGTTACGGGGTGATGACCCGTCGTGGAATCGATCTCGCCGTCGAAGAGATCAATCACGCGGGTGGCATTCACGGCTCGCCGCTCAGACTCGTCGCTCGCGATGACGAGGCCAACGGCAGTCGTGCCACGGCAATCGCGCAGGACTTCGTCCGTGATTCACGGGTGCTTGCGGTGATTGGTCACGTGAACTCAGGCGCGATGCTTGCCGCTGCGCGGGTTTACGACGGAGAG
>DATBZT010000183.1:0-8668 GCA_036513055.1 Gemmatimonadaceae bacterium
CGGATAGTTTCGTACGCGGGGCCCTTAGCTCAGTTGGTTAGAGCAGCGGACTCATAATCCGACGGTCGCAGGTTCGAGCCCTGCAGGGCCCACTTCCCTACCGCTAATGCGCTTTGTGGTATAAAGTTATAGCTTCTTGTCATAGGCTCTCGCAGGGGGCGCGGCAGCTTTTTAGTCGGGGGCGCGTAGCTCAGCTGGTTAGAGCGCTGCTTTCACACAGCAGAGGTCCGGGGTTCGAGTCCCTGCGCGCCCATTCTAACCAGTTTCCTTCACCTCAACAAATCGCATGACTGTCTCGAAGCTCGGCGCTCTTCTCTTCACCGCGGCCACAATCGTTGTCGCATCGCCCGTCCTCGCGCAAAATCCAAGCGCTGCGCAGGCGCAGCAGATGCTACAGACCAATCCCGCGCTCGTGCAGCAGCTTCGTCAGAAAATCATGACGAGCGGCTTGACACCCGACCAGGTGAGAGCGCGGCTCAGAGCGGAGGGGTACCCGGAGAATCTGCTGGACGCGTACCTGCCGGGCGGCAACGGCGCGATCGACAGCGCCGCCAGCACCGAGGATGTGTTCGCGGCCATAACACAGCTCGGCATCGCCGATACGACCGATGTGGATTTGCTTCGTTGCGGGGTCAACTTTGACGCCCTGGCGGTAACCGACACGCTTCCGTCCGGGCTGGTCGACACGACGCAGAACAGGCTGCGAATGCAGCAGCGCCGACAGGCAGCGCGTGCGGCATGCCTCGCTCAGCGCGACACCCTCAATCGCGGCGTCGCGAGAACGAATCAGCAGCTGGATAGCGGCCTCGTAATCTTCGGACTGGATTTCTTTCGCAATGCAACGAGCCAGTTCGACCCGAACCTGTCGGGACCGATTGACGCGAGCTACAAGGTCGGGCCAGGCGACAAACTCGTGCTCGTGCTGACAGGCGACGTCGAACAATCGTATTCGCTGGATGTCACCCGGGAAGGCTTCATCGTAATCCCGCAGGTCGGCCAGATCTTTGTGAATAGTCTCACCATGGCGGAGATAGAGAACGTTCTCTACAACCGACTCGGTCGTGTTTATTCCGGCGTGCGACGGAGCCCCGGCGCCACCACTCATTTTTACATCACGGCCGCGAGACTAGGCAGCAACCAGATCTTCGTGACCGGCGATGTCCTGCGTCCGGGGAGCTACAGAATCTCGAGCGCTGGTACCGCCCTCAGTGCGCTTTATGCTGCGCGCGGGCCTTCCGACAACGGCAGTCTCCGAAAAGTCCTGATTCGGCGCGGCGGGGTCGCGGTCGACACGCTGGACGTGTACGACTATTTGCTCAACGGCAATACCGCCCACGACGTTCGGCTGAGCAACAGCGATCTCGTGTTCGTTCCGATCCACGGCCCGAGAGTCCGGGTCGTGGGAGAGATCGCGAGGCCAGCGACGTACGAGATGCGTCCGAATGAGACGCTTGGCGACGCTCTGCGCTTCGCTGGCGGTTTTACGGCAGCAGCTGCCAGGCGTCGCGTGCAAATCGAGCGGATCGTGCCCCCTGCACAGAGGGCGGCGGGCGGACGTGATCGGACCGTTACCGAGATTGTCTCCGACGAATTCGTCACAGGCACCGGGCCTTCGGTGCCGGTATTGGACGGTGACGTGATCCGCGTCTTCTCTGTGGCGTCGCGCGTGCGCAACAGAATCGCCGTGCGCGGCGACGTATGGTCCCCAGGAAGCGTTGGCGTCACACCGGGCATGAGAGTGTCGGATGCGCTTCGCCTCGCCGGCGGTGTCAGGCCCGACGTGTACCTCGGCCAGATTCTGATCACGCGCACCCAGTCGGACTCGACCCGTCTTCAGCTGCGAGCGGTCCTGCGCGATACGACTGGCGCTGTCATCAACGACATACCGCTCCAGGAAGACGACGAGATCAGAGTCTTTTCGACGTCGGAGTTCCGTCCCGTCCGGTACGTTGCGATCAACGGAGCGGTCGGGAAGAGCGGTCAGTATCCATTCCGGGAGGGAATGACGGTGCGCGATCTGGTTTTGCTGGCGGGAGGCCTGGACCAGAGCGCCTACCTGAACGAAGCGGAAATCGCGAGACTCCCGGAGAATAGAGCGGGCGGCGTCACCGCGCGCACTTTCCGGGTTCCGCTCGATTCGAGCTACCTCTTTGAGCGCGGGCCGGACGGCAAGTACCTTGGTCCACCGGGGCTTCCTGCTCCCACAGGCCCGAATCCAGAGGTAGTCGTTCGGCCTTACGACAACGTCCTCATACTGCGCCAGCCGAACTGGGAACTTCAACGCACAGCGGTCGTAGCCGGCGAGGTGCGGTACCCGGGGCGATACACGCTGAAAACCAAGTCCGACAAGATCACCGATCTCATTCAGCGAGCGGGCGGTCTCACCCCGGACGCGTACGCGAACGGCGTCACTTTCTATCGCCCGCGCAACGGAGTCGGAAGAATAGGAATCGAGCTTCCGGATGTCCTCAAGAATTCCCGCTCGCTCGACAATTTGCCGCTTCAGGACGGGGACTCGCTATACATCCCACGCTACAACGCTGTGGTCGCCGTGCAGGGCGCGGTGAATTCGCCGGTATCGGTGACGTGGTCGCCGGGAAAGACCATCGAATACTATATTCGCGCTGCCGGGGGACCATCCCGGAAGGCTGACCTGAACAGGGCGTACGTGACTCAGCCGAATGGAAAGGTGGAAGCCCGGCAAGCGCATTTCCTGCTTCCGGACGGCAATCCCCAGCCGAGGGCGGGCAGCACGGTCTTCGTTCCCGAACGGGACCCCTCAGACAGGCCGTTCGACTTGCTCTCTAATGCAGGAGCGATCGCGTCAATCCTGGCGACCCTCGTAACGCTCGTAATCGCGATACGACGGTAGTCGACGCTCGCAGTTGATCGATCTCGGAAAACGAACGGTCCTCGGCGTCGCGGTCGACGTCACCGATTACGATTCGGCGGTCGATCGCATCGTCGACGCTGCAAAGAAAAAGAAACCGTTTGCCGTCACCGCGTTGCCGGTACATGGGATCATGACCGGCGCGCGGGATCCCCAGCATCGTTATCGGCTCAACACATTCGACCTGCTCGTCCCCGACGGCCAGCCGGTGAGATGGGCGCTCAATCTCATTTACGGCGTCGGACTCAGAGAGCGAGTGTACGGCCCGACCCTGATGCTGTCGCTCTGTGAGCGACTCGCCCAGGAAGGTCTCCCGATCTACCTGTTTGGAAGTCGAGGGGAGACGATCGCCCTGCTTTCAAAGAAGCTTCGCCAGCGGTTCCCTGCGTTGCGCATCGCCGGAAGCCGGCCCGGTCGATTCAAAGTCCTGTCGCAGGGCGAGCGCGACGAGATCGTTCGGACAATCAGGGAGAGTGGAGCGGCCGTGGTGTTCGTCGGACTCGGGTGCCCCCGCCAGGAGATCTGGGCGTACGAGAACCGAGCGGCGCTCTCAATGCCGGCGGTCTGCGTTGGCGCCGCGTTCGACTTCCACGCCGGCACTGTGGCGCAGGCGCCGCCGTCACTACAACGAGTGGGACTCGAGTGGGCGTATCGATTGATGCGCGAGCCAAAACGCCTGTGGCGCCGCTACGTGCTGCTCAATCCAATGTACGTAGGCATGGTGGCCGCGCAGGCTACCGGAGCGATCGACTTCGACTCACGTCCGGCAAATCCCCCCCCGCACGATCTGAACTACGGTTAGCGCGCAGCGTTGAGTCCACCGCATCGAGAACCTGCGACGCGGTAACGTTGGTAATTTCGCTGAAGAGACGGTGGCCTTCGCCGAGCGGAGCAAACCACTGCTGGATCCCCGAGCCAAAAACAGCGACGGTGGGGACGCCGAGGGCTCCGGCAATGTGCATCGGTCCGCTGTCGTTGCATACCAGCGCGTCGCATCGCTGAATGAGCGCAATCAGCTCCCGCAGATTCACCTTCGCCGCGATAACTCCACCCACTCGAGCAACCGCGTCTCCGTATCCCTCGGGCTCGACGAACGCCAGCACTCTCACCCCGGCTCGTTGGGCGATCGCTGCCGCGACCTGTACAAACCGGTCGAGTGGCCACCGCTTGGCGGGGACACTGGCTCCGGGATGAATCCCAACCACTCGATCATTGGCCGAGATTCCGTGCCCGGCGAGAAACGCCGCGGCCCAGCGTCCTTCGGCCTCATTGACCTTCAAGCGCGGCGGTGCTCCCTCGACATGGCCGCCGAACGGCTTCAGTAGCTCGAGCCAGTCAGCCGCTTTGTGGCGATTCGGATCGCCGATCGGAATGGCGTCGGTCAATACGCGATCTCCCTGACCGAAAGCAAATGCGACGCGACGTGTAGCTCCCGATATCGCCAGCACGAGATGCTCGCGAATGTGCATCCGACTCTTGAACGCGACGTCGAACCTGCGGCTTCGTAACTCCCGCCGAACTCGGCGGAGCTCGCTCCAATTGTAGCCCAGTGGATTGAAGCGGGTCGCAAGCTCCGTCCATCCGAGCTCCGTCTCGATGAACTCGTCCACGAGATCTGTCCCCGCCAGGATGGTCTTTGCGTGCGGGCGCGCGAGCATCGTGATTCTCGCCGTGGGGAACAAGGCACGGAGCTGAGCGAGGAACGGCATCGCCAACACGACGTCGCCGATGTTCCATAGCTCCACTACGAGAATGCGTTTTATCTGCCCCCTGGAATCAACCTCCGGAGTATGCTCTCTCTGTGGCGCCAAACGAGCGAGGACATCCAGGGCCCCGAGCATAAGCCGCTTCCGAAAGCTTGGAACCCAGGTTTGCGCCATTGAGCCGAAGGAGGAGGAATCGCGACGAGCATCCCGACAGATGCCGGTCGAGTAATTTATGCATTCTGATGGGGAAGAAACTTACAGTCGCCCTCGACCGCGAAAACGAGCGTCAATCCAGGACGGGAGTATCCCGCTACTCGACATCCCTCGCTGCCGCGATGTCGGCGCGCGACGATGTGGAGCTTGTCTCGGTCGGCGGGGGTGCGCTCGTCCCCCGCGGAACGCTGCGGAAGAAGCTGCTGACCACGCAGCAGGATTTCTGGTGGTACCCCTACGCGGGGCGCCGGCACGCAGCCCGGGCCGGTGCGGATGTCTACCATTGCCCAAGCGCCCGCGCGCCCATCACTCATGGCAGCCCGCCAACAGTCGTAACCATCCAGGATCTCGCCTCCTTTCATTACCCCGGGACACTGACCAGGTGGACTCGGCTCTACGAGCGCAGCACGGTCCCCCATGTCGCGCGCGCCTGCGACCTGATCATCGCGACTTCCTCGGACGCAGCCACGGACATCGAAACCATTTTGCGGATCCCCTCGAGCAAGATCCGCGTCGTGCCGCTCGCAGTCGAGCAGAAGTTTTTTCGACGCGAGGCAGGGCCGTCGCCGTTCTCCTTTCCTTACGTCTTGTTCGTGGGTTCCGCGCAGCCGCGAAAAAACCTCAAGAGACTCGCCCAGGCCGTCGCTCGCGTGTCCCAACGTCAGCGTGGTCTGAGGCTCGTCATTGCCGGCGCAGACGGCTGGGGCAACGAAGGCGATCTTGGCCCAAATGTCACTCTCGCTGGTCGAGTCGATGACGATCGGCTGCTCTCCCTCTACAGGCACGCCCGGTGCGCGGCGCTCGTCTCCTTGCACGAGGGCTTCGGCCTACCCGTGTTGGAAGCGATGGCAGCCGGAACCGCCGTAGTGGCGAGCAACGTCGCAGCCTTGCCGGAAGTGTCCGGCGGCGCTGCGGTTCTCGTGGATCCTTTGAGCATCGAAGCGATTGCCGACGGGATCGAGGACGCTATCGCGAGGCGCGACAGTCTGATCGCATCCGGTGCGGTCAGGGCAGCCCAGTTCACATGGGCGCGGACCGCGGATCTTACCGTCGCAGTCTATCGGGAGCTGATATGAACGTGGTACCGGCTGTCGAAGCGCTCGACGGCCGCGCGATGTCGCTCCGCAAAAAAGAGAACGTCCGCCGACGCGGTAAACAAGTCGGCGGGTACGGCTTGATCGAGTCGAACCGGATGCACTCTTCCCCGGCTGAAGATTCGCGCGGCTGAATATCCGAGGGAGCGCGCAAAGTTCAAAATATCAGCCGGCTTGTAGCCGAATGATGCCTCCCACTTGTCGTAAGCTTCGCAGTAGATGAGAGGCAGGTGACGCGACAGCGTATACGACGCTCCCCGCAGCACGTCGAGCTCACCGCCTTCGACATCGATTTTCACGAATTCGAGATGCTGAAGCGACTGCACGGTCTTCTCAGTGTCGAGGTTTGCCAGAGGGACCGAGAATTCCCGCACGTCGGCCTTCCCTTCCCACGAGCCCATCGTCTGCCGCTGAAGCGAGGCCTGGGTCAAATCTTCGCCAGGTACTTTCATCGTCACACTGCGGTTAGCCGATTCGGGATTACCCACCGCGAGGGCAAAGATGCTGACGTTCGCGAAGCGCCCTCGCCGGCGGATGGTCTGATTGAGCGCGTCGATATTTGCCGGTAGCGGCTCGAAGGCGAGCACTCGACCTCGCATCCCTACCAGATGCGACAGGAAAACCGCGTGAGCGCCGACGTTGGCGCCGACGTCGAGCACCGTGTCGCCGGACCGTACGAACGACAGGTAAACCCGTTTGTCCCAGTTCACCCACTCGCGGAATCGCTCGACGAACAGATACAACGCCGGGAACTTCGTCAGCTGAAAGTCGATCGCGTCCTTAAGGGTCGACAGATCGCTTTGAAGAGTTCCGAACTTGTCCTGATTGCGAGAGAGACGCACGATCGATCAGGACCGCGGGCCCGGACGGGAGACCATCGACATCCAGGCCGCCCGCTCTTCGACGCTGAACACGCGCATCCACGCGAGCAGCCCGTATCCAGCGAATCCAAGCACGACCAAACCCAGGGCGGCTGTCACCGACGACACGCCGATCCATAGCAGCGTGAAAGCCGCGGCAAGACCCATCCCGAGCAGCGACAGCTGGCGAGTGCGAGCTGCTTCCGCGAGATCGATGTCACACCGTCCGATCGCGCGTCTTGTCGCCCATTCGTAAAGGACGAGATCAGCGCCGCAGCGAATCGTCCAGCTCAGCGCAGCTCCGGGAATTCCAAGGGCGCGCACCAGCATAAACGTCAGTGGCAGGTAAACCACGGCTTCCCCGAGATGTATCTTCGCTGGAAGGTCGGGTCGCGCCGCTCCGTAAAGAACACCAAGCGGCAAATGCGCCAGACCACCGAGAAACACTCCGACTGCCAGGATCCTTAGCGCAGTTCCTCCCTGAGCAGCGAAGGCGGGTCCGAGCCATCCACCCAAAATCGCCGGCGCGAAGATGAAAAGAGCCAGACACAGTGGAAGCAGGACCGCGGCGAGCTGCCGTCTCGCGGCGCGACAAGCCGCTAGCGTCCGGTCTCGCGCCCCCCGCGCCTCACTGTAGGCGAGCGCCGGCAGGAGAGCGGCGAATGCTGTTGCGGGGATGAGAAAGAAGCGATTCGACAGTTCCGCGGCGCCGGTGTAGAACCCCAGACCTGCCAGACCGACAATCGAGCCGACAACGAATCTGTCGAAGCTGCCCAACGCGGGTCCCAAAGCGGCGGAAACGGCAACCCATCCCGAGTAGCCGAGCATCTCGCGCAGGGTTCTCCAGTGCGCGTGCAGAGACCAGCGACCGCGCAACAGGACCCGTCTCACGGCATCCGCATTGATCAAGAGGAGCAAGACACGTACGGCGAGCAACAGCCAGAGAATCGTGGCAAGCGAGCCACCTGCAGGTGCGACGATCGCCGGAATCACCACCGACGCCAGACTTCCCGGAATGCGAAGCGCGGTGCTGATGTCGAATCGCTGCGCTCCCTCGAGTGTCGCTCGCAACGCCTGCGCGGCCAGAAGAACCGGAACGTGGAGAGCGAGGACTCGAAACATCGCGATGGCCTCCGGCACTACGTCGGGCGAAACCTTGAAGACGTGATGCACCAGGAACGGGGCGAATCCGAACACGAGGGCGCCCGCGACACACCCCATCGCCGCCTGCGAGGATACCGAGGCCAACACTATTTCCCGCAATCGATCCTGCCCCTTGACCGTCGCATCTGCTACGAATCGCACCGTGGTACGCGCCAGGCCGAGGTCGAACATCCCAGTCCCCTCGGCGACTGCCCACGCGAGGGCGAGAAGACCGAATCTCGCCGCGCCGAGCGCGCGCACGGTGACGGGAATGAGAAAAACGGCGGCAAGCGCCGGCAAAGCCAGCGACGCGAAATAGAGCGCTCCGTTCTTTGCCACTCTCTGAGACGTCGGGACAGTCACGCGAGAAAGTTAAGCGCGGCGATGCTCACAGGGGATAGATTACCCGTCGGATGCCGATCAGATCGCGCGAGATTCTTCTGCTCCTGACATGCTTTTGCGGAACGCTCGCCATGTCAGAGCGTCTTGCCGCGCAGGCACCGAGAACCACAACCCTCGATTTCGCGACAGGGAGCGAGTTCGAGGATTATTTGCGGGTGCTGCAGGTCGCGGGGCTGCAGGAACTTCGACCATGGTCTATCCGCGGGTTTTCTCCCGGCACGATCACCCGGATGGCAAGCGCCGATTCGGCCGGACCGTGGGCGCTGCGGAAGAATTTCCGCACCGACAACCTGACCGTCGGATCGCTGTATCTCGGCACGATCGTCAATACAAGCTTCCCATACGGTGCCAACGATGGGC
>DATBZT010000184.1:0-15148 GCA_036513055.1 Gemmatimonadaceae bacterium
GGCGTGAGGATGATCGAGTCGACCGTCGGAACCACCACCGGCCCGCCGGCGGAAAGGCTGTATGCAGTGGACCCTGTCGGGGTCGAGATGATCACGCCGTCGGCAGCGTAGACCCCGATCGGCTCCCCGTTGATTGCAACGCTGAGGCGCACCACTCGCGCGAATCCGCCCTTGTGGAGGACAAAGTCGTTGAGGGCGAGCCATTCCTGCCTTGTCGCTCCCCTGCCGTCCACCGCGCGGGCGGCGAGCGTCATTCGCGCTTCGGCGACGTAGTCCCCGGTCGCCAGCAGTCGGAGCGCCTCCTCTGCGTTCTCGCTCCCGCACGTAGTGAGAAATCCGAGACGGCCAAGATTGATCCCGAGAATGGGAATCTGTCGCCCGGCGAGAAGTCGCGCCCCTCGAAGGAGGGTTCCATCGCCGCCAAGAGTTATGAGGGCGTCTATCCCACTCAGGTCGTCGAGCCTGTAGCCGACCTGCGCCAGGTTATGGAGCGCCGGCTCAAAATGCAGGTCAACGCCAAGTGGTGGGCCGGCGTGAAAGAGCATCCGCAGCATATCCGGAAGCTCATCGTACCCCTTGTGCCCAATGACGCCTACGCGCATCAGCCCGCGCGGAGCCGCGGGCCGCGAGCATCGGCCTGGCGAAGCAAAGTACCGCGCGCCGCGATCCCCACTGCATCGAGTCCCACTTCCGCAAGCTGGCGCGCGCGCGGGGCCTGCTCGATGAAGGCATCAGGC
Source organism: Gemmatimonadaceae bacterium (assembly GCA_036513055.1). Lineage (GTDB taxonomy): Bacteria > Gemmatimonadota > Gemmatimonadetes > Gemmatimonadales > Gemmatimonadaceae > UBA4720. The sequence goes on from DATBZT010000184.1 coordinate 738, forward strand.
ACGCCGTGCGCCATCACTCTGACGGTGGGATCGAGACGGCCAATCTCGCAGGCCATGTAAGCGCCAAAGCCGTTCACGACCGTTCCCTCCTCGACAACGAGAACGTACCGGTTGTGCGCGACAATCTCCGCCAGCATCGCGGCGTCGTACGGCTTGAGGAATCGGCAATTTACCACAGTCGGACTGTTTCCCCCTCCGGAGAGAAGCTCCGCCGCGGCGAGTGCTGGGGTGACCATCGTGCCGACCGCAAGTATGGCCATACCGGCGCCCGATTCCCGTCCACCCGTTCCGTGCTTCACAATTTCCCATGTGCCGTGAGGCACCGCTTCGATCTCCGAAATCGGAGGGACGATGTCAGGCGCTGCATCGCGCGGATAGCGGAACGCAAATGGCCCGCCCTCGTGCGACACCGCAGTGCGGAGCAGCCCCAGCATCTCGCGTCCATTCTTCGGCGCCGCCAGGGTCATTCCCGGCACCGCCAGCATGTAGGCGATGTCGTACAGGCCCATGTGAGTGGGTCCGTCCTCACCCACCAGTCCGGCACGGTCCATCGCAAAGACCACCGGAAGATGCTGAATCGCCACATCGTGGATGATGTTGTCGTACGCACGCTGCAGAAACGTCGAGTAAATCGCGCAGACGGGGCGAAGACCGCGAGTCGCCATGCCCGCTGCAAACGTCACCGCGTGTCCCTCGGCGATACCGACGTCGAAGAATCGACGCGGATGCGCCGCCGCGAACAGCCCCGTTCCCGTGCCGCTCGGCATCGCCGCCGTTATCGCGACGAGCTTCTCGTTTTCGTCTGCGAGCTCGGCCAGTCCCTTCCCGAACACGGCGGTGTAGGCAGCGTTGGCCGACGACACCTTGAGCTGCTTTCCCGTCGCCGGGTCGTGCCCCGGCGGGAGCGCGTGCCATTTCTCGGTGTGCTCGCCGGCGGGGAACCCCCGTCCCTTCTGCGTGATGACGTGAACGAGCCGCGGTCCGGAAAAATCGCGTACGGCGGTGAACGTTTCGACCAGCGCATCGATGTCGTGCCCGTCGATCGGGCCGAAATAGCGGAAGCCAAGCTCCTCGAAGAGCACGCCGGGCGTGAGGAACGTCTTCATGCTCTCCTCCCACCGTCGCACGAGGCTTCCCATTCCCGACAATGGACCGGGCGCTGAATCCACCACCGACCCAATGGCCGATCGCACGCGATTGTAGAGCGGATTGCGCTGAATGGACGTGAGATACTTCGACATTGCGCCAACGTTCGGCGCGATGGACATCTCGTTGTCGTTTAACACGACGATGAAGTCCCGCCCGGAGGCGCCGGCGTTGTTGAGCCCCTCATATGCCAGGCCGCAGGTAAGAGCGCCGTCACCGAGCACTGACACCACACGAAACTCCTCGCCGTTCAAATCCCGGCCGGTCGCGATGCCGAGTCCGGCGGAGATCGCGGTTGCCGCGTGGCCGGCGCCGAATGTGTCGTACTCGCTCTCCGCGCGTTTCAGAAAGCCGGAGAGACCGTTCTCCTGGCGCAGCGACTCCATGCCACCGTTACGTCCGGTGAGAAGCTTGTGCGGGTACCCCTGGTGGCCGACATCCCACACGAGCTGGTCGCGCGGCGTGTCGAATGTCGCGTGAAGAGCGACCGTCAGCTCGACGACGCCAAGCCCGGCGCCAATGTGACCGCCGGTCCGGGAGCAGACTTCGATGAGTCGTTCTCTGATCGCATCGCACACCTCCCGCAACTCGTCGCGAGTGAGTGCCTTGAGATCTGCTGGCGATTGTATCCGGTCGAGTATGGTCATCAAAGGTGCTGAGTCAGTGTGTACGTGAAACTATGAAGCCCGCCAGTTGCTCGAGCTCGCTGGTGAGCAGCTCCTGCTCTACGAGATCTGCGCAGGCGTCGCGCACGAGCGTATCGGCCCGCTTTGTCGCTTCGTCAACTCCGAGCAACGCCGGATAGGCGCTCTTTCGCAGAGCCGCGTCGCGGCCCGTGATCTTGCCCATCTTGTCGGCAGAGGACGTCACGTCCAGCACGTCGTCCATGATCTGGAACGCCAGCCCCACCCGCGACCCATAGTTGTCGAGCGCACGCAACCGGCTCTCCGCGGCGCCGGCGGCAATTCCGCCGATCCGCACCGAAGCCGAAATGAGCGCACCTGTCTTTGCCGAGTGAATATCGTCCAGCTGGTCACGCGACAGCAACGCACCTTCACCCTCGAGATCGAGCAGCTGGCCGCCGATCATCCCGCCTGCTCCGGAAGCCTGCATCAATACCTTAACTATCATACAGCAGGTGTTGTCGGGCAACACGAGGGCCGTCGCCGATTCATAGGCCAGCCTGGCAGCGAGCGGGATCATCACGACGCCGGCCACGGTTGCCGCCTCGACTCCAAAAACCCGGTGCGTCGTCGGCCGGCCCCGCCGCATCGCGTCGTCGTCCATGCACGGCAGGTCGTCGTGCACGAGAGAGTACGCGTGAACCATCTCAACCGCGGCAGCGAGACCGGTTGCATCCTTCTTCCCTCCCGCCGCACGGTAGGAGGCGAGCAGGAGCATTCCCCGAAGCCGTTTTCCGCCGCTCTGGAGGGAATATCTGATTGGCTCGGCAATTGTTGCCGGGATTCCCGGTGTCATCTCGCGTGAAACCCGGCCCAGCGCTGCCTCGACGCTCGCGCGCAGTGCGGTCGTGGTCATCAGCTCGGTGTCATCGGCTCACCGTCAAGCGCCGAAGTCGCGCAGCTCCAGCACGCCGTCGGCGCGCTCTATCAGCTCCTTTACGCGAGTCTCGGTTTCGGAGAGCTCCCCCGAGGCGAGACGAAGCAGCTCGACCCCTTCTTCGAAGAGTCCGAGCGCGGCGTTGAGGTCGAGGCGATCGCCTTCGAGCTGGGCGACGATCTCCTCAAGGCGTTTCAGGTTCGATTCGAAGGACATTGTAGTCGCAATATCAGGGTACGGAGGGGTGGAAACAAGCGACCGCTGACCACTTGACACGCGCCGACACCGGAATCATCATTATATCCGGATATACGGATGAATATTCCCTCGGCGCCGCCAATCTTCCATCGCATGACCGCCCTCGCCGATACGACGAGGAGCCGGGTTCTGCTCGTGCTCGAGCGCCACGAGCTCACTGTGAACGAAATCCGCTCGGTGCTCCAGCTCCCTCAATCCACCGTGAGCCGGCATCTCAAAGTGCTGGCCGACCACGGTTGGGTCGTTTCTCGCCCCGAAGGCACCAGCCGCCGCTACCGGATGACCGACAAGCTCGAGCCATCGACTCGCCGGCTGTGGCACCTGGTCCGCGAGCAGGTAATCGCGACATCGGCTGCCGCTCAGGATGCGAGGCGGGTGCAGAGCGTGCTCGCTCACCGGCGCACGCGGTCGCAGAAATTCTTCTCGTCCGCCGCCGGGCAGTGGGACCGCCTTCGCGGCGAGCTGTTCGGCTCACGCGCTGACATCATGGGTTTCCTCGGCCTGATCGACGAATCGTGGACCGTCGGGGACCTTGGTTGCGGGAACGGTCAGCTGAGCGAGCTCATCGCTCCGTACGCCGGCAGTGTCGTTGCTGTCGATGATTCCCCGGCGATGATCGCCGCCGCCCGGAAACGACTCGTCCCGTTCGACAACGTTTCCATCCGTGCCGGAAGTCTCGAGGCGCTGCCAATTGACGACGCTTCCCTCGATGTCGCGCTCGTCTTTCTCGTTCTGCATTACGTCGTCGAGCCCGAGCTGGCGATCATCGAAGCACACCGCGTGCTGAAGCCAGGCGGGCGGCTGATTATCGTGGACATGATGCCCCACGACAGGCAGGACCTGGTCGACGAGATGGGGCATGTGTGGCGCGGCTTTTCCGAGGATCAACTGGCCGGCCTGCTGCAGTCCGCGGGATTTCCCGGCTGGCGCTACCGCCCCCTGCCGGCCGATGCCTCGGCTCGTGGTCCGACACTCTTTACCCTGGTCGCGCGACGCACCGGAATTGCGCGGCCGAACGAGCTCGAGACCGACGCGGCCGGCAAACCTGCACCATTCGTCTTGAGCGCCTGAGCGCGCTTAGCTTTCACTCACTGCAAATCAGAGGAACCGCTTGTGACTACCGTAGCCGAACCGACCGCCCCGCGCGCGATGACCGCGAAACCGCAAACCAGCAGATTTGGCGTCCCCGCCGGACGCGCCCCCTTCAAGGTCGCCGACCTCTCACTCGCCGAGTTCGGCCGGAAGGAGATCCGTCTCGCCGAGCATGAGATGCCGGGGCTGATGTCGCTTCGCGAAGAGTATCGGGGAAAACAGCCGCTGGCTGGCGCAAAGATCATGGGCTCGCTTCACATGACGGTGCAGACAGCGGTCCTCATCGAGACGCTCATCGACCTCGGCGCCGACGTGCGCTGGGTGTCGTGCAACATTTTTTCGACGCAGGATCATGCCGCGGCGGCGGTTGTAGTCGGTCGCGACGGAACGATCGACGCGCCGGCCGGCGTGCCTGTTTACGCGTGGAAGGGCGAAACGCTCGAAGAGTACTGGTGGTGCACCGATCAGGCGCTCGTCTGGCCCGACGGGTCGGGCCCGAACCTCCTTCTCGATGACGGCGGCGACGCGACGCTCCTCGTTCACAAGGGCGTCGAGTTCGAGAAGGCGGGCCGCGTTCCCGACTTCGATGAGAGCCGCGACTCCGAGGAGTACGGGGTGATCCTCAGTCTTCTTCGCACCGAGTACGCGAAGAACCCCACGCGGTGGCAGACAATGGCAAAGGACCTCCGCGGAGTCTCCGAGGAGACGACCACGGGCGTTCACCGCCTCTACCAGATGATGGAAGCGGGCGAGCTGCTGTTCTGCGCAATCAACGTCAACGACTCGGTGACGAAGAGCAAGTTCGACAACCTCTATGGCTGCCGTCACTCACTCACCGATGGCATTCTCCGCGCGTCGGACGTGATGCTCGCGGGCAAGGTCGCCGTTGTCTGTGGCTATGGCGACGTCGGCAAGGGATGCACCCAGGCGCTGCGCGGCCAGGGCGCGCGCGTCATCGTCACCGAGATCGATCCCATCTGCGCGCTGCAGGCGGCGATGGAAGGTTACCAGGTCACAACGCTCGAGGACGTTGTCGAGACGGCCGACATTTTCGTTACCGCCACCGGCAACAAGAACATCATTACTGCCGCTCACATGGCGCGGATGAAAGACAAGGCGATCGTCGGCAACATCGGCCACTTCGACAACGAGATCGACATGGCCGGCCTGAAGAAGGCCAAGGGCGTCAAGCGGATCAACATCAAGCCGCAGTACGACGAGTACGTGTTTCCCGACGGTCACAGCGTGATGATCCTCGCCGAGGGCCGCCTGCTCAACCTTGGATGCGCGACGGGTCACCCCAGCTTCGTCATGTCAGCGAGCTTCAGCAATCAGGTGATGGCGCAGATCGAGCTGCACCAGAACGTCGGAAAGTACGAGCGCCGCGTTTACACGCTGCCGAAGCACCTCGACGAAAAGGTCGCGCGGCTGCACCTCGGCAAGCTCGGGGTGAAGCTCACCGAGCTGACCCCGGACCAGGCGGAGTACCTCGGGGTTCCGAGAGAGGGGCCGTACAAGCCGGAGATGTACCGCTACTAAGACAAAAACAAAATAGAACAGCAAGCTAAGAGCCAATAGCCTGACTGAAGCTCTGAGCCACTAGCTGCCTACGACGGGACAGTATTCTGCGCAGAAAGTGTCGTTTCTATTGATTGCGGCCCTAACTGTCAGTGTCGATTGCAGCTAGCGGCTGTTGGCTTCAGGTCGCTATGGGCTCTTAGCTTGCTGTTCTATCCTTGTTTTTATCAGATTCCGAGCTTCGTCTTCGTCCATATGACGACAGTCTCGCATCTCTGCAGGGGCCGAGTGAACTCAGGCGGAGCCATGCCGGCAGAGTACACCTCGACCGCACCGACCTCTGCCGGCGACATGGCGTTTTCGATTCCCCGGCCCAGCCACGGAGTTCCATCCACGAAGTAGGTCACGCATCCTCGGCCAGTCCCGCGTGGATGCGCAATTATGGCTGCGTGCGAACCGTAATAAGCCACTCGCAATGTGGGCGCCCTTGCCAGCAAAAACGGAAGCTGAGTTTCGTTTCGATCGGCGATCTCCTCGGGCGTCAGATAGTAACCGTCACTGGTTTTCTTGCGCCTTGTGAATCCAATACGATCGAGCGCCTGCTGGGCGAACGCCGCAGTGATGTGCACTGGATCGAGTACGGGCACCACGGGGCCGAGGCGAACGGTGATGTCGATCGGATTGCGCTCACTGACGTTGACCTCCACATCCGCGGGCTCGAATCCAAGGCTGCGCACGGAGACCGTCCGTGTTCCGGCGCGCAGATTGCTAAGCGCAAATCGACCGTCGGCTCCCGAGAGCGCAAACGCACTGTCGCTGCCGACGGACAGTCGGGCGCCGGCAATCTGGCGTCCGTCCGGACCGAGCACGCGTCCCGTTACAAACGCATGCCCGACACCGGCAGTCGTCGCCGCGACGGCCGCAGCGGCGGGGCCAGACGGACTCTTCGCGCTTCCGATTTCGGGCAGTTCCAGTCCGACGATTCCAAGGAGCGAGCTCGTGTGAACCCGGATTGCCGATGTCGTGTCGCGTCCGCTGGACGCCCTCAACAAACCGGAGAGATCTTGCGGAAGGCCGCACAGGCGGAATTGGCCGGTGTCGCTCACTTTCGCAACGCTCCGCCGCGATGTTGTCCTTAGCCCTTTCCCCACCACATCGTAGTCCGTCCACTCGAGCGTGACCTCGGAGCCAACGGCCGGCTCTTCGCCTTCCGCGTAGCGCACCAGGCCAAGCATGGCATCTGGTCCGGCGGCGCGCTCGGCGGGAGTGCATTTCAATGCCACCAGCGTTTGAGGCGAAGGGGTTCCAATTACTAGATCGAGATGCTGCCCGTCGGCGATTTGAAGCGGTGCCGTTATGAGCGTCACTCCGACCGTGTCGAGTAAAGGGTGCACAACAGAGATGCGGCGAAGGCCCGAGGGAACGCTGTCAAAGCGGAATCGGCCGCTTGAATCCGTTGTCGTGTTTGCGTCGGCCCCTTCGACGAGCAGGATGGCGCCTCGAAGAACGCTGTGATGTAGACTGTCAACGGCTACACCTTCGATGACCGCGAACTTTGCCGGCACTCCGGCAATCGGAGTCTGCGCGCCCGCGAGGAAAGCAGAACATCCGCACGCCACGCTAAGTGTCGCCACGCGCAACCAACGCGAAGCGCGCGACCCGGCTGTCACCGGACTCCGAGCTTCATCTTCGTCCAGATGGCCACCGTCTCGCACTGTGCGGTCGCGCTCATGAACTGCCCCGGCGTAAACCCCGTCGAGTACACCTCGATAGCGCCAATCTCGCTCGGATGGATGAAGTCTTCTATGCCCCCGCCGGTCCAGGGCACACCGTCCACGATGTAGTTGACGCATCCGTTGCTGCCGCCTTGCGGCCGCCCCACGATGACCTGGTGGCCGTCTACCGTCTGCCGTCGGAGCATGGGCGCCATCGTGAGCAGGTCCGGCAGCTCCATCGCATTGCTTCTGTTGATTTCCTCCGGCGTGAGATAATAACCGGTACCAATGTTTTTTCGTTTTGTGAACCCGACCTTCTCGAGTCCGAGCTGAACAGCCGGCGCCGTAATCCGCACTGTGTCGAGAACGGGAATGAAGTCGCCAAGCCGCACAGTGATGTCCGTCGGGCTGGCAGAGTGGATTCCGACAACGGCGTCAGCGGGTTCGAAGCCCAGGCGCCGAGCCATTATCGAACGCGTGCCGGGCCTGACATTGCGAAGCGTGAAACGGCCGTCGCTTCCCGACATTGCGAAGGCGGTGTCTCCATCCACCGATACCCGGACGCGCGACAACGGCACGCCCGCCTTGTCGAGTACGCGACCGGTCAAGACACCCCGGCGCCGGGGCACGCTCGCTCCCGTACTCGAACCAGGAGCGCCGGGATTTGCTCCGCTCGCAATCAGCGGCTCATCCGGTTCAGCCAGCTCCAGTCCCGCTGTATTGGCGAGTGAATTGAGATGGACGAGGACTGCCGCCGTTGTGTCAGATCCTCTTGCCGCAGTGAGTGTCGCCGTGAAATCCGACGGCAGTCCGCAAATCCGAAACCGTCCATTGTCGCCCACCGTCGCAACACGGCGCCGTGGCGTTGTCAGGAGCGAGTTGCCGCCCGATTCGTACTCCATCCACTCGAGCATCACCTTTGCTCCCGCCGCTGGCGCCTCTGTCTCGGCGAACTGAACCACGCCAAACAACGCGTGAGCTCCAATAGTCCGCTCCGCGGTGGTGCATCTCACCATCACCACCGTGCGCGCGGACGGCGTGGCGAGATCGAGATGGAGGTGCTGGCCGGCCGAGAGCTGAAGTGGCGGAGTCTGGAGGGCAATGCCGACCGTATCGAGTGTCGGATGCACGACGCTGATCCGCCGAAGTCCGGGCGGAACGCTGTCAAGCCTGAACCGTCCGAGTGAGTCGGTGATTGCGGTCTTGTTTGCGCCTTCGACTACAATGAGAGCTCCGCGCAGATAATCGGAATGGAGGCTGTCGAGGGCGACCCCTTCGATTGTCACGAAGCCGGCTGCGGGGCCGGCGGGGGTCTGGGCCCCGACGGTCACCGCTGCAGTCGCAGATGCCACGCAGAACGCAATCGGCATCGTCAATCGCATCACGAACAATCTCATCATCAGGGAATCTCGCATCGTTCCGGAAAGTTATCCCCAGTCAAAGGGTCTGCGCTGCCGACAGGCCGGCCCTGGGCCGCAGCCCTGCCGCAGATACCCGCCAGAACAGTCTTTGCTCCTCGCCACCTGCTCACCATGCTCGTATCCAGCAGAGCACCCCGCCGGGCGAGCTCGGCGCGGTACCATGACGCCGGCAAAAGAGGAACGACGACCACAGTGACGTCGCGTCGACGGCGTTCCACTTCCTGCATGTACCAGACGGGGTACGTGGAATTATCGCCATTGGCCAGGACCACTGCCCGCAGCGGCGCGCCGTCCAGAACGCGGATAGCGCCGTTCCGCGCCTCCGACGCCCCGGGTTCAGCATGTCGATTGACCGCAGTCCAGTTCAGCGCCACCGGGACGAGCGAAGCAAAAGCCCCGACGAAGGGAAGCAGTCGCGCCCATGGCCTGCGCGTGCGTGTGAAGCGGCGCATCAACCCCACTGCCCCGAATCCCGCCCACAGACCCCAGCAGATAAAGCCAGGCACGAAGAAATAATCTCTTTCGCGTGCTTCGTGCGGCGTTCCGGCCGGAAGAAAGCCGACGCCATAGGATGGTCCCGCTTTGAGATTGAGGTATAGGAGAACTCCAAGCGTGCCGGTGGCGAACAGAACCAACAGCGCGCGCCAGCTTCGCCGGTCAACGCGCCGATGCCGGACAAACCCAGCCAGCCCGAGCAAGCCATACAACGCGGTCACCGGCGTTCGCCACCACGACGGAGGAGGACCGGGCGAGACGCCAAGCGCCACCTGCCAGTCCGCATACTCGAACAGGTTGCCGATCTGAAGGAACCACGGCGCCTGCCGCGGCCATGGCGGCGCCGGAGCGTATTGCCGCCGCATGATCACATCCGCCAGCGCTTTCCAGTCTGAGGGGTTGCCTTGATTCACGGGTGGATCGTGCCGCGCACGCACGAGCATGAACAGCAGTGCCGAAGCGCCGATTGCGAAAATCAGGACCATCGCCGGCGCCTGGCGCAGCACTCCGCGCCAGTTGCGGTTGCTCATCGTCAGATACAGCGCAGCGGGCAGCGTCAACAGTGCCGTCAGGTGAAGCGCGAACGCGAGGCCCGCCGCGTAGGCGCCAATCAGCAGCCATCGCCGCTCAATTGTTTGTCCTGCTCGATCGCCAATCCACAGAAGGATGCACGAGACAAGGAGCGCCATTGCGTATACTTCGGTCTCGTTGGCGCTGAGCCATACACTCGACATCGCCCCGGCGCAGATCGCGCCCGCCGCGGCCGCGAGGCCATCCCCCGTCCATCTGGTTAGAAGCCGCGCGAGAATCGCACAGCTCAAAGCCGTGCACACGGCTGACAGGAGATTCACCGAATACGCGAACCCGGCGAGCGGCGCCCAGATCATTGTCCAGACCCGCGCAACAAGAATGTAAAGAGGGGTGCCCGGTGGATGAGGTATGCCGAGCGAGTGAATCGACGCCAGGAATTCGCCCGAGTCCCACAGAGTAACTCCGGGAGCGAGGGTGGCGATGTAAACAATGAGCAGCGTCGCACCGGCGACCGCGGCGGGCCGGGTGGCTGCTTTCACCACATCTCCGGCAGGACGCAGATGCGTCTCAGGCCGCCGGGCCGCGAAGGATCGACCAGGCGACGTCGAGCGCACTGCGGTGGCCACGAACGTCATGGACCCTGAACAGCATTGCTCCCCGCGTCAGCGCGACGATACTCGCTCCGACAGTGCCGGCATCCCGCTCGGCCACTGAGAACTCTGCCGAATCCACGGGTTCGTCAGACCCCTTCAGCACGGCAAGCGACTCGGCCATCGCTTCTCTGACGAAGCGTTTTCGCGACGGACCAACCATTACAGGGTACCCGAGAGCGACGAGAGCGTCGAGGCGGAGCAGCACCGCGCGTGAATCGTGGCTGCGCTTGGAGAATCCGAGACCCGGGTCGAGCACAATGCGGTCGCGCGACACTCCCACCGACTCAACGTACTTTGCCCGCCCTGCCAGCTCGGTCACTATCGTGCCCACGGGGTCGTCTCCGTATTCGGCATGCTCGTAGGTGGCCATCTCTGATACCGGCCCGCGGGAATGCATCAGGATAACTGCGCAGTCGTTTTTCTTGACGACTCGCGCCATCATCGGATCGAGCCTCAGCGCAGACACGTCGTTCACCATCGTTGCGCCGACGTGGAGCGCCGCCTCGGCGACTTCTGCCTTGTTCGTGTCCACGGAGATGAGCAGCTCGGGCCATCGCTCGCGCGCTGCGACAATTGCCGGAATCACCCGGCGCGTCTCCTCTTCGGGACTCACTGGCATGGCGCCGGGCCGGGTGGACTCTCCGCCGATCTCGACAATGTCCGCGCCGTCGGCAACGAGGCGGCGAATGTGAGAGACGGCATTTGCGGGCGAAAAAAAATTACCCCCGTCAGTGAAGCTGTCGGGGGTAACATTCAGAATACCGATGATTATGGGGCGGTCGAGCACAATCTCCCGCTCGCCGGCGCGCAGCCGGCGCGGCTCGTGCACCGCGCCGGACCGCTCGCCCGCCAAAATCACGCCGGAGCGACCTCCGGGCCACCAAACAGCGGCGGTTTCGCCGGCTTCGGCTGCGCCAGAGTCGCTTCCTTTGCGGCCGCAGGCGGAATCGCCGGCGGCGGTGTCGGGCGCGGCGGCAATGTCTCTCCACGGGCGAGCATCTGGACTTCATCACCCGTCAGCGTCTCGCGATCGAGCAACGCGTTCGCGACCGTATGCAGCAGGTCGAGGTTCTCGGTGAGCGTATCCTTCGCCCGCTGATACGCTTCCTTGATCACACGCGTGACCTCGGAGTCGACGAGCTGCGCCGTGCGCTCGGACACTTCGCGTCTCGTCTGCAGCTCTCGCCCGAGAAACAGCTCCTGCTCGTTGTCTCCAACGAGAATCGGTCCGATCGCATCGGACAGTCCCCACTGGCTGACGTAGCGGCGGGCGAGCCCGGTTGCCTGCTGAATGTCGCTCGACGCGCCGGTGGTCACGCGCCCGTGACCGAATACCAGCTCCTCGGCAACACGCCCGCCGTACATGCGGACGAGCATCGCTTCGAGCTGCTCGCGTGTGATGGACAGGCGGTCGTCCTCGGGCAAAGTGAATGCCAGTCCCATCGCGCGCCCGCGCGGAACAATCGTCACCTTGTGAAGCGGATCGTTGCCCTTCGTCTTGATCGTGCAGACGGCGTGGCCACCTTCGTGATATGCGGTGAGCGTTCGCTCCTGCTCGCTCATCACCATGGACTTCCGCTCGACGCCTAGCATTACCTTGTCCTTGGCGTCCTCGAGGTCGACCATGTAGATCTTGTCGTGACTGCGGCGAGCGGCCAGCAACGCGCCCTCGTTCACCAGGTTTGCCAGATCGGCCCCGGACATTCCCGGCGTACCGCGGGCAAGCGTCGTGATGTTGACGTCCTCAGCGATCGGTTTGTTGCGCGTGTGGACCTTGAGAATTCCCTCGCGGCCGCGGAGATCGGGGGCGTCCACCACAATCTGGCGGTCAAAGCGGCCCGGGCGAAGAAGCGCCGGGTCCAGAACGTCAGGGCGGTTGGTGGCGGCGATGAGAATGACTCCGTCATTTGACTCGAAGCCGTCCATCTCCACCAGCAGTTGATTGAGAGTCTGCTCGCGCTCGTCGTGACCACCGCCCAGGCCGGCGCCTCGATGGCGCCCAACGGCGTCAATCTCGTCGATGAAGATGATGCACGGAGCGTGCGCCTTCCCCTGCTCGAACAGATCGCGCACTCTGCTGGCGCCGACGCCGACGAACATCTCGACGAAATCCGACCCGGACATCGAGAAGAACGGCCGCGATGCCTCTCCCGCGACTGCTCGCGCGAGAAGAGTCTTTCCGGTGCCGGGCGGGCCGACGAGCAGCGCGCCCTTGGGCAGACGTCCACCGAGCCTGGTGAACTTCTGGGGATCCTTCAGAAACTCGATGATCTCCTCGAGCTCGACTTTGGCCTCGTCAGCGCCGGCGACGTCGGCGAAGGTGACCTTGGAAGAGTCGGCGGTGAGGAGCTTTGCCTTGGATTTCCCGAAAGAGAACGCCTTGGCGCCGCCCGCCTGCATCTGGCGCAGGATGAGCATCCAGGCGCCGAAGATGATGATGTAGGGCAGGATCATGAAGATCAGCCCGCCGAACGACGTGCTTTCCCGCTGGCTGTGAATCTCCACGTTCTTGTCCTGCAGCTTCAGCACTTCGCGGTCGGAGTTGAGCATCGGCAGAAGCACCGTGAACTTCGACGCCGGCTTGTTGCTGATCTGCACCTTGCTCCGGAAGTCGCCGGTGATCAGCTGGCCGGACTGGATGGTCACCGCGGCGACGTTGCCGCGCTGCAGCTCCTGGTTGTACTGCGTATAGGAAATCTCCGGCGCTGATTCTTTCGCCCCGGACATGTATGTAAAGAGAGTGCCGGCGAGGAGGACGAGCAGCACCCAGAACGAGAGCTGTTTGGAGGCCTTGCCCCATTTTCCCGGCGTTTTCGGTTTCTGCGGAATCGGTATTGGCATTACTGCAGGCTCGCTATGTACGGCAAATGGCGGAAATTCTCCGCGTGATCCAATCCATACCCCACAAGGAACTCATGGGGTGCATCAAAACCGACGAATTTCGTCCCGTGCTGTAACCCGTCGGCGATCCGCTTGTGCAGCAGTGCGCAAATTTCGAGCGAGCGGGGCGACCGCTCCTCGAGGAGCGCCATCAGCCGGTTTAGGGTGCGTCCGGAGTCCACAATGTCCTCAACCAGCAGGATGTGCTTCCCCCGAAGCTCCGTTTCCGGGTCGTAAAGCAGTCTGACGGTCCCGCTCGACTCCATGCCGTCGCCGTAACTCGAGGCGACGAGAAAGTCCACCTGAAGCGGCCGCGCGATCTGACGCACGAGGTCGCTCAGAAAAATGAAGCTGCCCTTGAGCAGCCCGAGCACGAGCAGGTCGCCATCGGGGTACGCGGCCGTAATCTCGGCCCCGAGCTCACTCACCCGATCGGCGATGGTATCCTCGTCGAATGCAATGCGCTTGACCGTTCGTCCGGAGAGTCGCGGATCGGCGATGGTGGCGCTCAACCTCGCGCCCCGCTTCTGGCGACGCGAGATGCTGATGCGCGCGTCCGCGACGCCCGCACCGTCTCGACGCGGCGCCAGTTCCATCGTTGAATCAAAAGGTGATCGCGAAACATTCGGACTTCGACCCCTCCCGAGAGCTGAATCGAGCCGCCGGTGATCCCATTTATTGTAAACTCCGCGAGGCGGTGCGTTCCCCGCCTGTCCATCACGACATTTGCCCTCGCGGCGATGGACGGCCACAGCGCGCGGAGGGATTCTGCATCATACCCACGCAGGGCATCTCTCGCAATGCAAAGCGACCCGTCGCTCCCGGGCGTGACGTCGAGGTTATCGGCGATGTCCGACATGCGCGCGCGCCATTCCGCCGAGCGCGTGGCGATTGACAAAAGCTCCTGCGCGAACGCCGGCTGAAGGCGAGCGATTGCCGGCAGAAGATCGTGCCGCACGCGATTGCGCAGGTGCCCTCGCGCGACGTTCGACGGATCCTCGACGTGCGATACTCCGCGGGCTCTCGCGTAGTGGACGATCGCCGCATGGCGCAGCCGCAGAAAAGGCCGAATCACCTCCGACTCCGCGAACAATGCAGCCAGACCTCGCGGCCCGGCATCGCGCAGGATGCGGATGAAGATC
>DATBZT010000185.1:0-14886 GCA_036513055.1 Gemmatimonadaceae bacterium
GGCCTGCCCGTCTCCATAGGGAATCACGACTACTCGCTCGATTGCCGGAATTTGCCGTACTACATCGGCCACTCGTGCACGCAGGTCGATCTCCTTCCCGCCGTACTGATATCGCCCGGTGCAGAAGAGTATTCGCGGCTCGATCTGCCCGAATCGATCGAGGACTCCCTGCGCACCGAAGTCGGGGGAGCATGACGACCACACCGCTCCCAGCGACGCAGCAGCGAGCATCGCGATCATCGCTTCGGGGATGTTCGGCAGGAACCCGGCGACGCGGTCGCCAGCGTGGATTCCATGCGCGCGCATTGCCGCCGCCACCCGCGCAACCTCGGCATTCAGCTCGAGGTACGATATCACCCGCTGCCGACCGTTCTCATTCCACGCAACAATCGCATCGCGGTCGTCACGGTAGCGCAGCAGGTTTTCGGCAAAATTGAGACGGGCGCCGGAAAACCATCGTGGTCCGAGCTTGACGTCCGGGGGAGCCATCCGCTCGAGCCCGTGAACGACTTCGTCCCATTGCCGTCCGCCGCCCAGGTCGCTCGCGATCAGGCCGGAAAACGACCAGACTTTGGGCCAGAACTCCTCGGGGTGCAGCACCGACCACCGATACAGCTTCGCATAGGAGAGCGAGGCCTCACCACCCACATAACGCAAAAACGCAGACATGTTTGCCTGCGCTATGCGATCATCGGAAGGAACCCAGACCGGCTCAGACAGGTTGAGACCTCAGCTTGTGGGCGGGCTGAACTGTTCGTGCTGGGTGTCGAGCCACGATTTGTGATAGGCCTTGTCTTCGATTTCCACCGCCTGCTTCGCAACCTTGAGCGGACGGAAGCTGTCCATCATCACCGCCAGCTCGTCGGTGTACTTGGCGCCAATGCTCGCCTCGGCGCGGCCCGGGTGCGGACCGTGCGGAATGCCGTCGGGATGATGGGTGATGCTCCCGAATTCAATTCCCTTCCGGCTCATGAACTCGCTCGACGCGTAGTACAGCACCTCGTCCGAATCCACGTTGCTGTGATTGTACGGTGCCGGAATCGCCTCGGGGTGAAAATCGTACGGCCGCGGACAGAAAGAGCAGACGACGAAGCCATCGCCCTGAAAAGTCTGATGCACCGGCGGCGGCTGGTGAACCCGGCCAACGATCGGCTCGAAATCCCGGATGTTGAACGCCCACGGGTAGAAGTATCCATCCCATCCAACGACGTCGAATGGGTGGTGATCGAGAACGATCTCGTTGATCCCGTCATACTGCTTGACGTACAGCGAGAAATCGCCTTTTTCGTCGTGCGGGGAGAGCTCCACCGGCCCACGGATGTCGCGCTCGGAGTACGGGGCACCCTCCACGAGCTGACCAAAATCGTTTCTGTAGCGGGTCGGGGTGCGGACGTGGCCTCGGCTCTCGATCACAAGAAGCTTCGTCTGCTCCCCGTCCAGGTTCATCTGGTATCGGTGGAGAATGCCCCGGTGAATTACGAGATAGTCACCCTCGCCGTAAGGGAGGTTTCCGTAGACCGTCTCCAGCACACCGGAGCCCTTGCTGACGTACACCAGCTCATCGCCCTGGGCATTTCTATAGAAGTGCTCGTCGCTCCGGTCGGGCTCGACGTACAGCATCGCGACGTCCGAGTTGAAAAGCAGCGGAATCCTGTCGAGCGTAGGACTGCCGCCCGGCTTCACCCTCGACGTAAGAAAATGCCTGTGGTGCAGCGTCTGATCCTCGTCCGGCTCGTACGTGATCTCCTGCACCCGCCGCACCGACTTGACGGTTGTCGGCGGGTAGACGTGATAGAGCAGCGAGGCGGTTCCGTGAAAGCCTTCGTGTCCCATGAGCTCCTCGGCGTACAGGCCGCCGTCGGGCTTTCGAAACACTATGTGCCGCTTCCGTGGGATGGTGCCGAGTGTGCGGTAATACGGCATCGTTATCTCTCTCTCCGCATCGAATCACCAGATCCGCGGCGGCTCAGAGGTTCCCCCGCAGTGCCTGTTCGCGCTCGATGGCCTCAAACAATGCCTTGAAGTTGCCGGCGCCGAAGCTCTTCGCTCCCTTTCGTTCAATGATCTCATAAAAGACAGTCGGCCTGTCCTCCACCGGCTTGGTGAAGATCTGAAGCAGATAGCCTTCGTCGTCACGGTCGACGAGAATTCCGAGATCGCGCAGCGACGCCAGGTCCTCGTCAATGTGGCCGACGCGGTCGAGAACGGTATCGTAGTACGTTCCCGGCACCCGCAGAAACTCTATGCCCCGGTCACGCAGTGCCGTTACGGTGGTGATGATGTCGTCCGTGGCCATGGCGATGTGCTGCACGCCGGGCCCCTCGTAGAACTCCAGATACTCGTCGATCTGTGATTTCTTCTTCCCTTCTGCCGGCTCGTTGATCGGGAACTTGATGCGCCCGTTGCCATTGGCCATCACCTTCGACATCAGGGCCGAGTACTCGGTGGAGATTGCCTTGTCGTCGAAGGAGATGATCTGCGTGAAGCCGAGCACGTCGGCATAGAACTGAACCCACTTGTTCATCGCGCCAAGCTCGACATTGCCGACGCAGTGATCCACGTACTTGAGCCCAACCGGCGACGGTTTGTAGATCGATTCCCTGGCCTGGAAGCCGGGCATGAACAGTCCGCGGTAGTTTTTGCGCTCCACGAGACTGTGGATGGTGTCGCCATACGTCTGAATGGCGGCGATGATAATTTCGCCGTGAGCGTCGGTCATCATCGTCGGCTGTCTTGCGGGCTTGGCGCCCCGCTCGACGGCAAGCTTGAACGCGGTGCGCGCGTCGTCCACCCAGAGGGCGATGTCGCGCACACCGTCCCCGTGACGATTTATGTGGTCTGCGATCTCGGTACCGCCCCGAATTGGCGTGGTGAGCACCAGCCGCACTTTGTCCTGTTGCAGCAGATAGCTGGCGGTGTCGCGGGTTCCGGTTTCCGGGCCCCGGTAGGCGACAAGCTCGAATCCGAACGCGCTGCAATAGAAATGAGCCGCCTGCCTGGCGTTACCGACATAGAACTCGATGAAATCCGTCCCGTTGATCGGGAAAGTGTCGGTGTGCTGTTCGGCGGTGGGAAGAGTTGCGGTTGCCATGACATTCTCCAACTGGATTTGTGGCTGGACAGCTAGCTGGTGTACACCAGAACGCGAGAGTTATGCCCCGCCTTTGGCTCCGGCCTGGGTCTCCCTGCCCCGGGCTTCGGCGAGCTTCCGGGCAATGCCCCTGTAGAACGCCGCGTCAGCGGGCTTCTTGTGCTCGTCCATGTTGAGTGCCGCCATCTCCAGCGCAAACAGGATGTTGCCAAGATACAGCTCGGCAAGGTCCGCGACTGTGTCGGGCGCGTCACCCATGCCGCGCCTGGGGCACCGGCGTCACCTCGCCAGTCTGAAACCGCGTCTCGGCAGTTATGACCTTAACCACGATCGCCGTGATGTTGTCGATGCCACCGTTGTTGTTGGCGTCGGAAATCATCGCGTTGACGATTCTCTCCGGCGACGCGCGGGACTGCAACAGCTGAAAGAGGCGGCGGTCTTCAACCATTCCGGTGAGACCGTCACTGGCGAGCAGGAACACATCGCCAATGCGAGTCTCACCAGCGATGACGTCGGGCTCGATTTCGCCGGACATCCCGATGCAGCAGGTGATGACGTTACTCTGGGGGTGATGTCTGGCCTGCTCTGCGGTGATCAGTCCGGCGTCGACTTGCTCCTGAACCAGTGAATGGTCGCGAGTGAGCTGCCGCATCTCGCCGTCGCGCACGAGGTAGATACGGGAGTCTCCAACGTGGCCAATGAGATAGTGGGTATCGGACAGCAGGAGTGCCGAGGCGGTGCTGCCCATGCCCGATTTCTCGAGCTCGCGGGTGGTGCGCTGGTAGACAGTTCGATTGGCGAGCTTGAGCGTTTCGGCGAGCTTCTGTTCAGCGCCCGGGGTCGTGAGATCATTGAGCCCGGCCAGCTCGGTCGTGAGAACCTCGACCGCCATCTCGCTGGCGATCTCGCCGGCGGCGTGGCCGCCCATTCCATCCGCTACTATAAAAAGCCCGCGATACTCGTTGGCGTCGGCGTGGAGATTATCCTCGTTTCCACGCCGCATCCTTCCGGTATCGGTTCGTGCGGCGACAGCAAGGTGCACTAGCGGGCTCTCCCCGCTATTTGCGGGCGAAAGAGGTGATGGGGTGGCTTGCGACTTCCGTCAGTCGACCTCCAAACTACCCGCCGCTCAAAGGAGCGGCAAGCACTGCTATTGGCTTCGGCTCCTCGTCGCTCCTTTCGCCACTTTGAAGCAGCCAGAGCCGCGCATAGAGCCCGCCGCGTCCGAGGAGATCGCGGTGCCTGCCCCGCTCAATGATTTCCCCATGATGAAGGACGAGAATCTCATCCGCTCCAACGATCGTGCTCAGACGATGCGCGACGGCGATGGTCGTTCGTCCCTCTAGAAGCACCGACAGAGCGTGCTGAATCTCGGCCTCGATTTCACTGTCCACAGCGCTGGTCGCCTCGTCCAGGAGCAGCAGCGACGCATCCGCCGCCACCGCTCGCGCAAACGACAACAGCTGGCGCTCGCCCACGCTCAACGACGCACCCCGCTCGCCGAGCTGATGGCGATATCCGTCGGGCAATCGCCGCACCACCCGGTCGGCCCCGACACGCTTCGCCGCGAGCTCAACCTCGCTGTCGGTCAGAGGGTTGGAAAGCCGAATGTTTGTTCCGATGTCCCCGGCGAACAGGAAAATGTCCTGCTGGACGTACGCGATCAGACCACGGAGCGCCTCCAGAGGCATCTCGCGAATGTCCACACCATTCACCAGAATCCTGCCGCGCTGCGGATCGTAGAAACGCATCAGCAGGTTGACGATAGTCGTCTTGCCGGCACCCGTGTGCCCGACGAGCGCCACCGTCTGGCCCGGCAGCACCACGAAGCTCACTCCCTTCAACACCCACTCGGGCTCGCCCGGAGCAGCATCGCCTGCCGCCCGATGCCCTCGGTCATACGCAAACCACACGTCATCGAACCGTACCTCAACCGGAATTCGCCGGCGCGGCGTCACTGCCGCCATGCGAGCGCTTGCTGCCGGCTCGGTGTCCAGCAGCCCGAAGATTCGCTCCGAGCTGGCCATCGCCGCCTGGACGATGTTGAACTTCTCGGCGAGGTCCTGAAGTGGATCGAAGAACCGGCGCATGAGCTGGAGAAAGGCGGCGATAGTTCCAACCGTCAGCGTACCGGCCCCAACCCGCGATGCACTGGCGACTATCAGCGATGCCAGACCAACTGAAAGGAGAATCTCGACCGCCGGAAAGTAGAGCGCATACACCTTGATCGAGCGGAGGTGTGCGTCGAGATGGTCACGGTTGAGCTTGTCGAACCGGCGCGCCTCGGGCTCCTCCTGCCCGTAAAGCTGCACGATTCGCATTGCCGTCAGCCGCTCCTGAAGGAACGCGTTGATCCGCGCCAGCCGCGTGCGAATCTCTCTGTACGCTTCGCGCACCTGCGTGCGAAACAGGTGCGACGCGAGAGCGACAAGCGGAATGACGAGATGCGCGACAATCGCGAACCGCCAGTCCATCAGGAACATCGCAACGCTGATCGCGACGAGCGTGAACACATCCCCGAGTCCCGAAACGACGCCGGATGTGAAAAGCTCGTTGAGCGCTTCGACGTCGGCGGTTACGCGAGTGACAAGGCGGCCTGCCGGGTTTCTGTCGAAGAACGGGATCGACAGCTTCTGGAGGTGCGTGAAGATCTCCAGCCTCAGGTCCCGCATCACTCGTTGGCCGAGAAGACTTGTAAGCCAGGTCTCCCCATAGGCACAGAGGAACTGCGCAAGCAGCGCCCCCACGAACAGCAGCGCCGAGTTCCTTACTATGGATACGTCGTGCCGGGGGAGAGCGACGTCGATGACGCGCTGCGTCAGGATCGGTCCAACCAGCTGGAGCACGCCCTCGAGGCAAAGAAATACGAGCGCGCCGGCGACGAGAGCCCTGTATGGGCGTACATATGTAAGCAGACGACGCATCAGCCGTCTGTCGTACGCCTTAGCGAGCGTTTCCTCCTCGTGCAGGGTTGCGGGATGCGACATTCAACCTTATGCTAACCCCTGCAATACCCCATCGCCACCGCCGGAAAGGGCTGTGGTACGCAGGTTGCACTTCTCTCTGGCCTGACGGCCCAGCCCCCTGGACCGCCATTCACCTATCGGAGGAGACATGAGCTTTCTAGCATGGATCGTTCTTGGCTTGATCGCAGGCGCGATTGCCAAGGCAATTATGCCGGGCAATGATCCGGGCGGAATAATCGTCACGATGATCATTGGAATCGTTGGCGCGTTCATCGGTGGGTTCCTCGGTAACACCCTCATGGGTCTCGGCATCAACGGGTTCACGTGGCAGAGCCTTCTCCTGGCGATAGTCGGTGCGCTGGTATTGCTGTGGATCTACAGGATGACAACCCGCGGCCGCACCAGAGTTCCGTAACTGGCGCTCTCATCGTTCCAATCCCGAGGGGGTAGCTGAATGCCGCTCTGGCTGTATTGGATCCTTCTGGGCCTGGTGGCCGGAACACTGGCGAAGTTTCTGGTTCCAGGGCGGGATCCCTCGGGATGTATTGTCACCATTGTGCTGGGAATCGTCGGTGCCTTCATCGGCGGTTTCCTCGGCACCCGCATCGGGTGGGGCACGGTCACCACCGGTAGCTTCGACTTCCGGTCCATCGCGCTCTCCACCCTCGGCGCCATCGTCCTCCTCCTCATCGGACGCATCGTCAGGCGATTCTAAAGACAATCGGGGTTTGTTCGGCATTCCCGCTCACAGGCGCTTAAATTGGGAGGGTGAAAGACAGGATTAGCATTCGCGGCGCACGGCAGCATAACCTGAAAGGGTTCGATCTCGAGATTCCCCGCCGCGCTTTTACAGTCGTTACCGGGCCCTCCGGCTCCGGAAAATCCTCTCTCGCCTTCGACACGATCTACGCCGAAGGCCAGCGTCGATACGTGGAGTCCCTCTCCGCCTATGCGCGGCAGTTTCTCGAGCGCATGGAAAAGCCGGATGTGGACTCGATCGACGGGCTGTCACCTGCTGTGGCAATCGAGCAGCGAAATCCTACCAAGACATCGCGATCGACTGTTGGAACCGCGACGGAGATTTACGATTACCTCCGCCTGCTGTGGGCACGGATCGGGCACACCTTCTGTCCGGTCTGCGGCCGCGAGATGAAGCCCGATACGGTTCAGTCAGTGATCGACGCCATTCTCGCGTTGTCCGAGGGGACGCGATTCTCCGTCGCTTTTCCGCTGCGGTTTTCCGACCTGGTCACGCACGCGGTGGTGGTGGAGAATCTTCGCGCCCAGGGTTTTCTTCGCGTGAGCGTCGACGGCGAGGTGCTTCATCTCGACGATCTTGCAGCTCGGCGCATCGACCTTCGCCGGGCGGCCGAAGTTCTCGTGGTAGTCGATCGTCTTGCGGTTTCACCGGAGATCACCGGCCGGCTGAGCGATGCGGTCGGGACGGCCTTTGCCGACGGCGACGGAGAATGCGTAGTCATTCCTGGCGACGGCGGAGAGCGGCTCGTGTTCACCGAGAGATTCGAATGCGCCTACGACCACACGCGCGCACCGTCACCTTCGCCTCAGCTTTTCTCCTTCAACAATCCCCGTGGCGCGTGCCCGACCTGCAACGGATTCGGGGCGGTTCTGGAATACGATTTGACGGTGATCGTCCCGAATCCGGAGCGAACGCTTCGCGACGGAGCGATAGATCCGTGGACAAAGCCGCGCTACGACAACAAGCGACGGGCACTGGCTGAGTACGCCCGGCGCGAGCGCATCCCGATGGACGTCGCCTGGCGCGAGCTGTCGGAGAAGCAGCGGGAGCTTCTCGTGAATGCGAGGTCGCGCAGCTACAAGGGCATCGTCCCTTTCCTCAAGGACCTCGAGGAAAAACGGTACAAGCAGTACATAAGAATTTTTCTGCGGCAGTATCAAACCGCACTCGAATGCCCGACGTGTCACGGGACGAAGCTCAAACCGGATGCGCTCAACGTAAAGATTGCGGGGATGAACATCGCCCAGGTATCGGAGCTGCCGGTGGGACGGCTGAGCGAGTGGCTCGATGCACTCGAGCTCACGTCGTTCGAGCATCAGGTGGCGGACACGATTCTGAGAGAGGCGTGCGAGCGAGTTCGATTTCTTCGCAATGTAGGCCTCGATTATCTGGCCATGAATCGGGCCACGCGAACTCTTTCCGGAGGCGAAGCACAGCGCATCGGGCTCGCCAATTCGCTTGGCTCGCAGCTCGTCGATACGCTGTATGTGCTGGATGAGCCCTCCATCGGGCTTCACCCGCGGGACATGGGGCGCCTGCTCACTTTGCTGCATCGGCTGAGAGATACTGGCAACACGGTTCTTGTCGTGGAGCATGACCCGGCGGCGATACAAGCCGCGGACTACATGGTGGAACTCGGGCCCGGGAGCGGAGAGCTCGGCGGCCACATCGTGTTCGCCGGCCCAATGTCGCGGGTGAGCGAAAGTCCGCTCACCGGCGAATATCTGAGCGGAAAACGGGAAATTCCCGTACCACTCGAGCGACGGCGCATCGGTCCGCGCTGGATTACGCTCACCGGCGCCCGGCAACACAATCTTCAGGGAATAGACGTGCGCATCCCGGTGGGCGCTCTTACCGTTGTCACCGGTGTCTCCGGGTCGGGGAAAAGCACGCTGGTACACGACGTGTTGTATCGCGCCCTCGAGAGCCAGCTCACCGGCGAGCATTCAGCCAAGCGGCACCTCGGCGAGGCAGTTGGCGAGTACGACACGCTCACCGGGTGCGAGGCGATCGAGGAAGTCGTGATGATCGACCAGAGCCCCATTGGGCGGTCGTCACGGTCGAATCCGGTGACTTACATCAGGGCGTTCGATCAGATCAGATCGATCTTTGCCGACACGCCGCTCGCCCGTCAGCGCAGGTATACCCCGGGCACATTCAGCTTCAATGTGGCCGGCGGACGGTGTGAAGAATGCGAAGGCGCTGGGTCCATCGAAGTCGAGATGGTGTTCATGGCCGACGTTCACGTGCCGTGCGATGCCTGCGGCGGAAAGCGGTTTCAGCCCGAAGTGCTGGACGTGAGGGTAAACGGGAAGAACATCGCCGAAGTGCTGGAGCTCACCGTCGACCAGGCGATACGGTTCTTCCCACGTGAGGAAAAACTTGGTCACGCGCTGTGGCAGCTCCAGCAGGTGGGGCTGGGCTATCTGCGGCTGGGACAGCCGGCGACGACGCTGTCCGGCGGCGAAGCGCAGCGAATCAAGATTGGCCGGGAGCTTGCGACCGCGGGACGAAAGACGGGACGAAAGCTCTATATCATGGATGAGCCCACCACGGGGCTGCATCTCGACGACATCCGGAAGCTCGCTGACGTCATGGATCGGCTGATCGAGCATGGGCACACTTTGCTGCTGATCGAGCACAACCTCGACGTCATCAAGCTTGCGGATTGGGTGATCGACCTGGGTCCGGAGGGCGGAGTGGGCGGCGGGCGGCTGGTAGCGATGGGCCGCCCCGAGGAGATTGCGATGGTGCCTGAGTCATATACGGGCCAGTGGCTCGGGAAGACTTTGAGCCGCGCGCCAGCGCCCGCCGAGGCGGGAGCGCGCCGAAAGCTGAACGTCCGTTGACTATTATGAGCAACGGGTAGCGCTTTCTACCGGTTCTCCTGAGCCAGTCGGGCCAGCCGCGTAACCAGACTTCGCGGCGCGATGCGCTCCGACTGAATCATCAACTTGTCCCGGAAGCTCGGGAGGGCCACGCGCTCACCCCGTAGCATTGCCTTGTAACCATACCGCGCGACGTGCCCGGCATCGGCTACTCCCAGACGCGTGAACAGGCGGCTGTTCGTGGTCTGCGCCGTTTCCGCGAAGTTGGTGGCCGTCGCGCCAGGGCATAGTGCTGTCACCGTTACCCCCGTGTTCCGCAGCTCCTCGGCGACGGCTTCCGAAAAGCTGAGAACATAGGCCTTGGTAGCATAGTAGACGGCCATCAAGGGGCCGGGCTGAAAGGCGGCCGTCGACGCGACGTTCATCACCCTGCCGCTGCGCCGTTGGACCATGGCGCGGCCAAACAGCTTGGTGAGCTGGGTGACAGCGATGACATTGAGCTGAATCATCTCGGTCTCCCGATCGAGATCCGTTTCCATGAACTCGCCGCCCAGCCCGAAGCCGGCATTGTTCACCAGGAATTCAATGTCGAGCTTGAGCTCCACAACGGCGTCATGGAGATTTTGCGCTGCGTCGGACAGAGAGAGGTCGGCCGGAACGGCAAATGTCCGGACGCCGTACCTCCCTTCCAGCGCTCCCGCGACTGCCTCGAGCGCATCGCGTCGCCGCGACACGAGCACGACGTCATGTCCATGAGCGGCAATCTCCGTCGCGATGGCGAGTCCGATGCCGCTCGATGCGCCGGTGATGAGCGCCGTTGCCCCGGATTTGTTCGAATGCTTCATATTATCCCCGTTGTCGCGTCATCCCGGTTGTCACGCGGTTGATTCGCCTTCCGCCACCGTCTAGATTGCGAATTCCATTCCCGAGTAGCTCAGGTGGTAGAGCAGGTGACTGTTAATCACCGGGTCGGGGGTTCGAGTCCCTCCTCGGGAGCTGTCTTAAGACTCGCAGTCGTATCGGCTTATGAAAACGGGTGCTTCCGAAAGGGGGTGCCCGTTTTGTTGTCTGCCTGATATTGCGTGACAGTACCGAATTTGCGGGTCGCGTTCCCCCTGAATGCACTGTAGGAACCCGCCGAGATGTCTTAGTCGTACATTTTACGCGCGGCACAACGCTCTCGCTCACTGCCATATACAGGCGAGCCGGGAATTGCCGAGTTGCTCACAACCACACCGGGTCCCGATCCATGACCAATCCAGCCGCCACTTCCCCACCCGACTCAGCAAGCATATGGGAGGATTTCGCCGACATTGTCATCGAGCCAGTCGCGGTGTTCAGCCGGCGCCGTGATGGGAAGTTCGGTCTGGTTCTCCTGATTCTCGCGATCATCGCAACGGTTCTGTCAGTCGGGCTGCACAACGCCCTTGCCCCGATCATTGACGCTGAGACGTCGCGAGCTACCGCCGCGTTGCTCGCCCGAAACCCTCAGTTGTCAGCCGATCAGCTGTCAACCGGACAGAACTTCATGGAGAAGTTCGCGATGTACGGCGCGGGCGTTTTTTTCTGCATTGGAGTTTTGATCTCCGGTGTAGTCGTCTGGATAGCGAGCCGGATCGTCGGGGCAAAAGAGTCGTTGGCGGTCGCGATGATGATCGCGACCTATTCCCAGTTTCCTCGCCTCATCCAGATCATTTCGAACGGAGTGCAGGGACTGCTGTTATCACCGAACAGTATTACATCCCAATACAGCGTGAGCCTGAGCCCGGCACGTTTTCTCGATCCGGGCACGAATCCCCTCATACTCTCACTGCTCGGTGCGCTCGACGTGTTCACGCTCTGGAGTGTGGCGCTGATCGGTGTCGGCATTTACATCACCGCGCGAATCGGGAAAGACCGCGCTGCGCTGGCCGCTGCGCTGGTTTGGGTCGCTGGGCTCGTGCCCGCAGTATTCGCCGCTCTTCGAAGCTGAACAGCACCGCGCTTACCGATTCAGCCAGTACGACACTTTCACGAGAAACGTATTGGCCGGATGCAGTCGCAGAAGATCGCGCAGGTCCGTTTTGAAATTCTCGGACCCCTCCACCGGGCTGACGCCCTGCCGCCCCTCGTTCCAGACGAGGAAGATCGTCGAGCCAGGATTGTATTCCCAGCGGAAAACCAGGTTGGACTGGATCTCCTTGAAGTTGAAGCTGGCCGGATTTGCGGTGACCGCGGCGTTGTTGTACGCGGCATAGCGGTCATCGTACGCCGCCGCTCGTGGCGTGGCGGACAGCTGGCGCACGTTGCTGTACGTGCCCTTCGACACGAACGGCTGCGCGTATCCCTGCAGCGACACACTCGGCGTGAAGGTGTAGTTGAGGCGCAGCGTCGCCGAGGTCGTGGTCTGATCGAGGTGGGCGAACGTGTAGTGCACGACGCCGAGCGCGTCGTGGAAGTTGCCGTACCACTGGTTGTCTGAAATGTTGTGCGACCAGTTGAGCGAAAATACGGAGCTGAACCGGCCCAACGCCTTGTAGTCGACCTCGGGACTCAGATTCCACGACGAGTTGCGGCCGGCGTCTCCACGGAAATAGTTGACGTTCATGTACGGCACGAGCGATCGGCGATCGTTGCCTCCGATCGAGACCCACGGTGAGATGTAGCTGTCCTGCCGGACAGCCGGGCCACCGCGTGCGCCCCTATCGTCATAGGTGGTGCCGAGCTGGCCAACGGTGCCGCCCGTGTTCAACTGCCACTTGTTCTTGAACGTGACGTGGAGGTTGGTGTTGAATGCCGCTTCCAGGGGCAGTCCCGCAGTGGTCCAGTATTGCCACCAGTTCATGTTCCACTGAAACCGGTCATAATACGCTCGCTGGTGCCGATCGAAGAATCCGACCCAGGTATTCCACGACTGCTGGTCCGCGCGCCGCAGGAAGCCGAGGTCGTTGATCTCGAACCCTTCCGAGCGGCGCTGGTATGCAGACTCGAACATCAGGTGCTGCCCGCCAATCTTGTCGAACTTGAATTCCTCTGCGTCGCCAATCAGGGAGGTGCGACTGGAGTCGAGCGGAAGGTGCGCATCGGGCCGCTGGTAGTAGTGAACCGCATCCGTCTGCAGCCCCAGAATCGCCGGGCGGCTGCCTTGCACGCGACTTTCGTCGAGCGACCCGGAAACTTCATACATGTTGCTGAGGAAACGGTGCCGGAAGTCCACGGCGCCGACGTATGCCCTCGAAAGGAGATAGGGCGAGGTCCAGGAGTCGAGACTCCGGTTCACTGCCGTTACGATTGCGCCGATACTGCTGTTGCCCTGCCGAAAGTCCTGTCTCGCGCGCACGACCGCAAAGTTCGTCCGGGGCTCGAAAGTGGTGTCTCCAGGACTCGAGGCGCGCTCCGTCGCTGCGTCCAGAACGCCCACCGTGAGGCCATTGGTAAATCGGCCAAGCAACTTGGCGGCACCAAGGATTGTCGTCGGCTGCAGCGGCACGGTATCGCCGTAGGTGCCGGCCAGCTCTGGCGTCCGGCCGATGCGCCGGGTGTAGTAGAGACCTTCGCCGTTGCAGTTGACCTGGCTGCAGTTCACGTCGAAGCGGAACAATCCACGTCCGGCGACGAAGAAAGGTCGTCGCTCATCGAAGAACGATTCATATGCCGAGAGATTCAGGACTGCCGGGTCTGATTCCACCTGTCCGAAATCCGGGTTCACCGTGGCGTCGAGCGTGAGGTTCGGGGCCACGCGGTATTTCAGATCGGCGCCCACCGTCACGTTCGATCGCTGAGAGTAGGCGTTATTGGTGATTTGCGAGGAATTCTTCGTGACGACGTACGGTAAAGCTTCGAGTCGCCGCGGCGCCTCCAGCTCATCCAGTCCTTCCAGCGCGCCGAACTGCGACACCATTCCAGCTTTCGACTGGCTGAATTGCGGCCAGCTGACGCGTTCGGCGTATCGGTAGATATCCCGGTCGATGGTAAAGCCGAAGGTGTGATTCCGCTCCGTGCCGTAGCGCATCTGCGATAGCGGGATCCGGAACTCAGCGGTCCAGCCCAGCGAATCGATCAGCGTCGCAACGTCCCACACCGCATCCCACGCTCCGTCCTCGTTCCCGTCGTCGTAGATGGCTTGATCGATCTTCACGCCCGCCGCGTTCACGCCGAACTCGTAGCCCGTTCGCCGATCGTGGTAGGAGTCGACGAAGACCCAGATCATGTCGGAGGGTGTGAACGTGTCGCGCCGCTCGAGCAACCGGATGATGCTGTCGGGATGGGGATCGAAAGCTCGCACGTACACATAAAGGTTCGCGGCATCGAAGGCCACCTTTGCTTCAGTGCGAAAGCGGGGCACCTTTCCCTCGGTCGGCGACCACTGTTTGAACCCGGTGATGACCGGGGTAGTGCGCCAGACCGGATCGTCGTCCTTGCCGTCAATCACTGGTGGCGGGCTTGCGCGGACCGCAATCGCGCCGCTGTCCGTCGGTGCTGCGCTTCGGGAAGGCGTGGAGGCGCGCCCGTCTATGCGGGCCAATGGCTGTTCGGGGATCTGGAGACTCAGCGCGAGTCCGAGGAGTGCGGCAATGCCAATCATTGTACAGGGCATTCTTGAAGAAGGGTCAGCGATTGGGGCTTATAGCAATTGGATACCTTACTCCGGTAAATGGTTCAGAAGTTTCACCTCCGGACGCCGATATTTGTTCGGTTTTTGTGAGGACTCGCAGTCCTGCTCCTCATGGTCCGTGAACAAGGAAACGGGGACTTTCTTTCGAAAGTCCCCGTTTCGAGCGCTTCACATTGAGCGAAGCACGGTTGCACTGGTCTTTTTTCGTCCGGTGGCAGTCGCGCGATGGCATTGCATCGTCCGCCGTAAAAACGAGTCTATAAGCGATGCCGGATGGCCGCAAGCACATTTGCACAGATAGCATCTTTGTGATGTGGGGAAAAGTGCGAGGCGGGAATCGGGCGCTGCGATTCCAGAGGGAGCGACCGCCGTCCTGCCAGCCGCGCCCTTCTGCAGACCGGCTCGACTTGACCCGGGAGTTCCGTCCGATAGCTTGACTTGAGTCCTGGCCCGAAATCGTCGCAGGCCGCACGCTTTCCAAAAAACGAATCTTGCAACTTCCCGTTCAACGCCTGCGCGACTCGCTCGCCGGTTCATATACCATAGATCGCGAGCTCGGACGCGGAGGCATGGCCACTGTCTACCTCGCCCAGGACTGCAAACACGATCGCGTAGTCGCCCTCAAGGTGCTCCACCCCGACCTTGCG
>DATBZT010000186.1:0-3055 GCA_036513055.1 Gemmatimonadaceae bacterium
ACACCACCACGCACGTTCTGCTGGGGAGGTTTCGCCGGAAATTGTGATCCAGCGGTGATCCGCTGACTTCGGACATCCATCAAAACCGACGATTTTGAACTCAAAATGGTCGGGGGCCCGGGATTTGAACCCGGGGCCTCACGGTCCCGAACCGTGTCGGTGCCGTGCCCTCCGGTGTCCGACAGACTCCCGCGTCGTCCTCGTGAATACGAAATCGACCAGGCTGGTGTCCTTTGGTGACCCCCTAGAGCCGTCCGGTGCCGGGAATGCGTGATACGGCTGTGATCCGGCGCGGGTCCAGATCAGCCTCTAAGACGAGCAGAACAACGCCCCTCCGTATGAAGGATTGTCTCCAAGGCCACGCGTTTGACGCGTAGGCCCTCGGCTCGGCACGAATCGGTGCCTTTGCGATGCCGACCATACCCGTCGAGCGCTCGATCCTTTAAGCGCTGTTTGGCGAGTTGCGTCTACTCGCGCGTGAGCGAGAGTGCCAGGCTGGGAACGACGAAGGACAAGAGAAAGATCGGCAAGATGCTCTTTCCGCTGCATCGGAAGCTGGCGATTTCGCCCTCGGCGACGTCGAAGGTCTTGGTTCGGCTCGAGTTTCGGCCGCTGCGGACTTGTAGAGTGTGCCGTCCAGGTTCGACCGGTATGTCGATGGTCTCGTTCAGTTCGAGGGTCCCGGCATGCTTCCCGTCGACCACGGCGTCGTACGTGCCGCGGCGGACTTCCATTCCGATGGTTTTGTGCGTCAGCCTCAGCGTTGCGGACATTGTTGATCTCCTCCTGTTTCCTGAAAGGGTGTCTCGATAAGTACTCGGCGACGCCAGGTGCCGGCGAGGGTTATCGATGCCAGCCGGTCACGAGCCGTTCGCGGTCGAACATCGGGGCTCCCGTCGACCGCTACTGATTCAGCGGCGCGAGCTGGATCTGCTTCGCCAGCGCGTACGCGGTCGGTTGATCGCTGTCGCTCTCGACGAATACACGGCCGATGACGAGCACGGAATTGTTTGGCGAAGAAATCTGCGTCATGCCTTTCGGTACGGTTCCCTTCCAGCCGGGCCCGCTGAGAAGATAGTCGCCGGCCTTGGTTCCCGTCGTACGTTTGCCGACGTAGGCAAAGTTTGCGCTGTTCGACGGATCAGTGAACTGCACGCTGTAATACCGCCCGGCCATATCTGGCGCGTGCAGGACTTGCGGCTCATTCCTCAAGTCGAGCCAGCCGGCGACGTAGAGCACGTCGTCGGTTCCGGTTCCCAGTAGGCTCGCATTCGACGCCGACGCGGAAGAGATGTTGGGCTCGGCGTAAAGCGTGTTGACGGGGATCGGGCCGCCGCCGAAACCACGCTTGACAATCGCTCTTTTGAAGCCCGTGACCGTGATGCGCGGCCAAAAGTAAATGAAAGTCGGCGCGCCTAGCGCCCATACGATGACTGCCGCTACGGCGAGTACTGTGACCTCGCTCCATCCGAGAGAGATCCGCCGGTAGATGACCCACGCGTAAACCGCCAGTATCACGGCCGTAATGGGATATCCGTATTTCAAAATAAGCCGGTTCATCTCACTGCGCCTTAACGACTTGCGGTACGCGGTATGTGCCATTGAGAATGGCCGCGCCCGGCAGGTAGGCGCGGAGCATCAGCTTGAACTCGCCGGAAGGAGTCGGCAGCCAGTTCTGCTCGTGCCCGGTCGGAGCCTTTGGCTGAAGATAAACATCGATTGAACCGTCGGCGTTTTTGGCGAGATTCGAACGATCGTCAAAGCTAGAGCGATTAATCTGATTGTTGACCATATATCCGACGACATCGGTCACGGTTAGCGACCAGAATGCGTCATTCGGCGGGAGTTGCCCGGCCGGAAAAGTCAGGACATATTCATGCCGGCCGCTGAGCGTTCGCCCAGAGCCATCCCTGGTGGTCGTCCAGTACGCGGCCTCTTCAAACACATTCACAACGGGCAGGGCTTTCGCGCAGGCGGCCCGCACGAGGATCCCGTTGCCGGGCTGGCCGCATTTGCGGATGCTGCTCCAGCCGTTGACGGTCGTTGTTATAGCCCTGACCACGACGTTCATGATGAGAATTGCCGTTAAGAACGCCAGCGTGGCGCCGATGATTATCCCTTGAACGACACCGGAGCCTGAGACCCACGAGAGGACACTCGCCATGTCCGCACAATAACAGTCGACATCTGGAATCTCGCTTCAGGACATGCAGATTCACTGGCCGGGTTGGGGTCGGTCGATCTCAGGCGTTCGAGCCGGCCGCCCGCACTCGAACACACCCTACGTATCGAAAGGCGACTTGCTGACATCGAGAGCGCCGCTGCTTGACCGCCTCCATGGCCGGACCTGCGGCTCCATCGGCCTTGAAGTCTGAGGTTTGACTCGCAATCACGCCATCGCGGATTCTGTGATCAGTTTGGAGCCGATCGCTCGCACATATATTCAGATCGCGATCGCGGCAGCCCTCGGGGCGGGCTACGTGTGCAGCGATCTCACATTGCCCCACGAGAACACCGTTTACGCCGCCTCGGTTTCGTTGCTCCGTAGGAAATTGTGATCCGGCTGTGTGCAGCTGACTCCAGAGAGACTCGGAAATCGCCGATTTTGAATACAAAAATGGTCGGGGACCCGGTGTGTGATTTCAGTACATAGCGGACCGATCAGTTTTCCCGAAGCGATACCAATCTGGTGGGCCCCTTAGTGGCTAGCGATACGCGGTTGTTATCGAGAGCTTCGGATAGTTGCTTCTTATCGGTAGCAACCTTGGATCAAAGACCTAACTCGTCACGCGCTCCAGAATCTCGTAGCGCACGGCCCGGCGGATGACGAACGGTTCGTTCGCGTAGCGCGTCCGCGTCGCCTCATCGACCACCCACCTCGCACGCCGCACGAAACGCAGGTGCTCCCAGAGATACTGGCGGAGCTCCGCGAGGCTGCCGAATGGGACGTTGTGCCAGAAACGGCCGCGACGCCTGCGCTTGAACAAACCCTCATGCACGGCGCGAGCGATCGCGCGGTCCGACGCTCGATCGTTTGGCAGCTCTCGCCGGGAGG
>DATBZT010000187.1:0-3063 GCA_036513055.1 Gemmatimonadaceae bacterium
CCACGTGATGTAGCGGGCGCACGGCGATCCGCCGGCCACGTCTCGGCTGCAGAAGAACTTGCCAGTTGGATCCATCGCGAGAGTACTGTGCTGGGCCAGCGGGAACGCACGCTCGATATCGCTCGTGCCAGCTTCAGTGCGAACCCCGAAGCGCACACCTTGGGGCGCGTTCTTGCCGCTCTTGGTGGTGATGTTGATGACGCCCGCACCTGCGCGCGCTCCGTACAGGGAGGCAGCGGCGGCACCCTTCACGATTTCAACATCTTCGATGTCGGCAGGGTTGATCTCGGGAAGCGCACCCTGAAGCGGCACTCCGTCCAGCAGATAGAGCGGCTCCTGGGTTCGCCCGGTGGCGTTGAGCGAAACGGGACCGCGCAGAACGATCGACGGCGCGGCGCCCGGACGGCCACTCGCGTTCACGATCAGCGCGCCTGGGATCTTTCCCTGCAGCTGCGTAAGTGCGTTCGAGCCGGAGACAGGCATATCCGATGTGTCGACCCGTGTGACGGTGAACGGCAGCTTGATTGCTTCCGTTGCTCTCGTCACGCCAGTGACAACGACGGCGCTCAACTCGGTCAGGTCCTTCTTGAGACTGAAGTCGACCGACTGCGCGCCGGCGGCGAGCGCAATCGGGTTGGAGCCAGGCTGATAGCCGATGGCGCGCGCCCTCAGCACGAGCAGCTGCCCGCGAACTCTGCCGGCGGGAACGGTGATGGTGAAAGCCCCCGACTGGTTCGTGGCCACCGAGATGTTGAGCTCGGAGAGGAACACGTTGGCACCCGCGAGCGGCTGGCCCTGGTCGGAGATCACGCGGCCCGTAATGACAGCGGCCTGTCCCTGAGCAAGAGCCGGCGCTACGAAGACCAGCGCAAAGAGAGCTCCAGCAAAAAACCTCGTAGAACGTAATAGTTTCGTCATGCGTACCTCAGAAGGATTTCGAAGAATCGCGAAAGAGACTGACGTCTTGGCACCTCGGGTGGGGGTGCCTCACCAGCCCAGTGGACGGGTGGAAATTCCTCCTTCTGCTGGGAAAAGGGTGCGCGTAGCGTGGAAAATCGGGTTTCGATTCAGTCGTCCAACCGAACTGCAAATAGCAAAAGGAGAAGGCCGGCTAGGACGGACGGGTTTTCCGGGCTAGCGATCTCCTTGTTTATCTTTATCCACGATTTTTTTGTGCGCCCGGCGGGGCGCTTTTTCTACGTCGCTGACGACTAAGAATTCTGCTGTTAAGGTTCGGCGAAAAGTCGCCGCGCCAAAGTTATAGTGCTCCTTCGCGAGCCGCGCAAGACTTTCCGGTGTCTAAGTGGCCGATTGCCGCTAGCGAGCCCGTGCTTGCCGGTCGACTGAAAACTCGAATGGCTGCTGAACGAACTGCCGCACCGCGTGGCCATTCTTGACGGCAGGGATGTAGCTGGCGCTTTCGAGGGCGACGCGCACCGCCTCCGTGAAGAGCGGCGCGGTGGACGAGACGATCCCGACCGTGCCCGATTCCACCCGACCCGTGGTGTCCACTACGAACTCCGCGATCACCAACCCCTGGATGCCGGCGGCGAAGAGCGGTGGGGGAAAGCTCAGTTCCAGCAGCCTGGTCGTGTCGAGAATCGCCCGTCGATCAACCTGGTCGGCGTTGAAGACAGCCAGCTGCGCGATGAGTGACTGGAGATCCACGGAAGGCGTTGGTCTCGACGTGATCGGATCAGTGTCGGGCCCGCGTGACCAGATGAGAATCGTGCCGCAGCTCGAGACATCCCGCGTATATAGGTAGCGGACAGGAGCAGTGGTCGATCCGAGATAAAGCTCGATACCGTGGATGCTCGTGGGAGAAAAGCTGTCGAGATCTACCTCGCCCGATGGCATTGGCGTGCCGTCGATCCAGATTAGCGGCCAGCACGTCCGGCCCCGCAGCCTGATGCCCGTGATCCCACCTCGCCCGCGCACCGCCGTTACTCCAGGTACGTGCTGGAGAAGCTGGCCAAGCAGGCGCGGGCCCTCGTGGTCTATCTGATCGCGCGTGATGAAATAGCCGTTCGATCTCTTCTCGAGCCGCTCGTAGTAGCCGGCGAGCCGGCCGGTATAGTTCATTCGCGAAGGACGGACAACAACCGGCGGCAGCGTGGTCGCGAGCGGTTTGAGGCGGATCGACACCATCGCATCGCCTCCCTGAGCAACCTCGACGCTCACCTGTGCGGGGGCGAATCCGAGCCGCCTGACGCTCAGCGTTCGCGCGCCATAAGGCACGCCTCCCAGATGGAACACGCCCTGATCGTCGGTGAAGGTGCGAACCCGCGCTCCGTCGACTGTCACTTCGGCGCCGAGCAGCGGAGCCCCCGCAGAATCGGTGACCGTTCCAGCGACATTGCCCAGTGCCTGTCCATTCGCTCGCGCACCGCAGAGGATGAACGCCGACGCAGCGCACGCAGCGAGCGCTACGCGCGCTCGTCGACCCGGCATCAGCACAGGCTTGCGCATCCGGCCTCCCGAAACCATCCAACTCCTGCCCCCTATCGCAACCGTCAATCACTCGGCGCAGGGGTGTTCACGTGGCAACGTAGCAGTGGGTTCGACACGCAACAATAGCGCGTGGCTCGAAGCTTGTGCATCGTCTTCCCTTCACCAGGCATTCCGGAGGCTTCCTTTGCGTCGAAACTTCGCAGTCATTGTAGCGCGCTTCTCAATGATCATGGCCATTGCCGCGTGCGCATCTTCGGGCGCGGTCGGCGCCACGGCGCGCACTTCTGCCGACAAGATCACACGCTCCGAGATCTATGCGTCGAGCGCGACGAACGCGTACGAGCTGATAAGCCGTCTTCGGCCAAACTGGCTTCGTCCCGGTGCAACTGGCTCCATCGGGGGCGGAGTAGTGCTGAGTCAGGCGATCCTCGTTTATCTCAACAATCAGCGCCTTGAAGATCTCAACGCGCTCAAGACGATCAGCGTCGATGGACTCGAGTCGGCACAGTGGATCGATGCGTCGAGAGTGCAAACCGTGTTGAACGATGTTCCGAGCGGCGCGGTCGCCGGCGCCATCGTGCTGAAGACGCGCTAGCACGAAAAAGAAACGGG
>DATBZT010000188.1:0-7623 GCA_036513055.1 Gemmatimonadaceae bacterium
ACGAAAAACCCTCACCCTCCAGTGTGGTTGACCCGCGCGCTGCCCGCGTAGAGGCGGTGGGCAGCACCACCAAAGCCGCCTCTTCCAGATGTGCAAAAGGGGCTCTCGAGAGAGAGCCCCTTTTGTATTTCCGTGGACGGCCGCGGCTAGAGTTTCGGCAGCGTCACGCCCGTCTGGCCCTGATACTTCCCCTTCTTGTCCTTGTACGACACCATCGGCTCCTCCTCTCCCTTGAAGAAGAGCACCTGGGCAATGCCTTCGTTGGCGTAGATCTTCGCCGGCAGTGGCGTGGTATTGGAAATCTCGAGCGTCACATGTCCCTCCCACTCGGGTTCGAGCGGAGTGACGTTGGTGATGATTCCGCACCTCGCGTAGGTCGATTTGCCCACCGTGACGGTGAGAATGTTTCTCGGGATCCGGAAATACTCGACGGATCTGGCAAGCGCAAACGAGTTGGGCGGAACGATGCAGACGTCTCCGCTGAATTCAACAAACGACTTCGGGTCGAACGACTTCGGGTCGACGATGGAGTTGAGGACGTTGGTGAAGATGCGAAACTCGTTGGCGACGCGCATGTCATAGCCATAGGAGCTGACGCCATAGGAAATGACGCCGGCGCTGACCTGACTGCTCTCGAACGGCTCGATCATGCGATGCTCGAGCGCCATGCGAGTGATCCATCGATCGGATTGGATTGACATTCAGAGGATTGGATTTTGCGAAGGACGGGCGCCGGGAGGACGCTGATTGCGAGGCGGGGAATGTATCCGCGCTGCGGGCGTCCTGCCACTTTGCCTGCCCCTTTCGCGGCCGCACCCGGGCACGATAGATTTTCCCAATCGGAAGCTAGTGAAATTTTTCACGAAGTCGGGAACTCGATGAGTCGCGCGTATTTGCCGGTGTTGATGTTACTTGGATTCGTGGTCACAACCGCCATTCTGATAGTGGCGTTTTCGGCGCTCACGACGCGCTCGCGTCCCACCCCGGTAAAGCAGAATCCCTACGAGTCCGGGATGCCAACCCTCGGCGACGCCCGCGAGCGGTTCTCGGTCAAGTTTTACCTGATCGCGATCCTCTTCATCATCTTTGACATCGAAACCGTTTTTATGATTCCGTGGGGCGTTTATTACCGCCAGCTCTCCTGCTCGGTGCCCCTGGCCAGGAACGTCTGCCCGCCCGGAAATGTCTCGTTCTTCGGTCTCGGCGAAATGCTGGTGTTCATGGTCGTTCTGTTCGTCGGACTGGTTTACGTGTGGAAGAAGGGAGCTCTACAATGGGACTGATTGCACCCCCCGACCATCGCACGGTTTCCTACATACCTGAGACTCAGGAAGGGTGGGTTGCCACCCGCCTCGATTTTCTCGTCAACTGGAGCCGCGCGAATTCGCTTTGGCCAATGCCATTCGGGACGGCGTGCTGCGCGATTGAGTTCATGGCCACGGCGGCGAGCAGGTTCGATCTCGCCCGCTTCGGCATGGAGAGGATGAGTTATTCCCCTCGCCAGGCGGACGTCCTGATCTGTGCCGGACGGGTGCCGTTCAAGCTGGCGCCTATCATCCGGCGAATCTGGCAGCAGATGCCACAGCCCAAATGGGCGATCTCCATGGGCGCCTGCGCCTCCACCGGCGGGATGTTCGACAACTACGCGGTAGTACAGGGAATCGACACGATAATTCCGGTGGATGTCTATGTACCCGGCTGTCCGCCGCGACCCGAAGGGCTCATTCACGGCATCCGGATGCTCCAGGAAAAAGTGATGAACGAACGCATCGCCGACGGCCGGATTCGGGATGAGATGAACCCTGACCCGTCGAGCCAGCTGTACATCCCGCCCGCGGCGATCAACGAGCTCGGCGAGCCGTTCGGCAATTCGGTCCATCAGAACCGCAGCGCTCCGTGACGGGCCGTTTCGAGATTGTCACGGCGGGAAGCGCAGCCAGCGACGCGCCGGCCCCGGCCACACCGAAAAAAGTGAGTCATCTTGGCGCGCCGCCGAACCCGACCGCAGCCGCGCTTGCCGAGCACTTTCCGTTCGCCCTCGACCGCGTCAGTGTCATCTGGGGCGAAACGGTGGTTTTCGTCAAAGCCAATGCCGTTTACGAAGTCATGCAATGGCTGCGTGACGACCCCGGCCAGCAGTATGACTACCTGAGCGACGTTACTGCAGTTGAATATCGGGACTTCGAGCAGCCGCTCGAGGTGGTGTGGCATCTGCGATCGATTCCTTTTCGGCGCTTTCTCCGGGTAAAGGTCCAGCTTCCCAAGAGAGGCCCTCTCGAAGTTGCGAGCGTGTGGCCGCTGTGGAAGTCCGCCGACTGGCTCGAGCGGGAATGCTACGACATGTTCGGAATTCGCTTTCTCGGACATCCCGACCTGCGCCGCATTCTGATGTGGGAGCAATACCGTGAGGGCTTTCCACTGCGAAAGGATTTTCCTCTTCGCGGCCGGTTCAGCCGGGCCGAGCAGCTGAGACAGGCGCTGGCGCAGAATCCTGAAACGCGCTACTCGATGGAGGAGCTCACCGTCGCTGACGCGTTCGAGGACTTGCCAGAAGAGATGCGAAAGCGTTTGAGCGCCGGCGAAAGGACGGGCGAGTAGGATGGCCTCTGGTAACAGGACAATCGAGGTCGAGCTTTCGACCACGGGGCTCGACGCCCAGGGCCGCC
Source organism: Gemmatimonadaceae bacterium (assembly GCA_036513055.1). GTDB lineage: Bacteria > Gemmatimonadota > Gemmatimonadetes > Gemmatimonadales > Gemmatimonadaceae > UBA4720. Next base: position 2,667 of record DATBZT010000188.1, read on the forward strand.
CCCAGCGCATTCCCCTGGTGACGAAGGACAGCGGCGCGGAATCGTTGGTCAACGAGCCGCCCCGGGCAGCCGAGCCGGAACTTCTGGCTGATCACATGTTGATCAACATCGGCCCACAACATCCGGCAACGCATGGTGTTCTTCGCCTGGTTCTCGAGCTCGACGGCGAAACCGTCGTTCGCTGCGTTCCCCACATCGGCTATCTGCACTGCGGGTTCGAGAAGATTGGAGAGTACCGTCAGTACAACCAGATCATTCCCTGGACCGACCGCGAGGACTACCTCAACTCCATCGGCAACAATGTCGCTTTTGCGCTCGGCGCGGAGCGGCTCTGGGGAATCGACATCACCGAGCGGTGCACAGTACTTCGTGTCATCGCCTCCGAGCTGTCGCGCGTGATCTCGCACCTCGTGTGGGTGGGAACCACGTGCATCGACATCGGGGCGTTCACGCCGTTCCTATGGGCATTCCAGGAGCGTGAGAACGTCTACAATCTTCTCGAGGCGTGGGTGGGAGCGCGGCTGACGACGTCCGCGACGCGCGTGGGTGGGATGGCAGCAGACATTCCGTCCGGCTGGCTGGACGGGCTGCGCAATTTCCTTCGCACTTTCCCGAACACGATCGACGAGGTCGACCGGATGCTCACCCGGAATGCCATCTGGGTTGGCCGCACTGTCGGACTCGGCGTCATGACGCCGGACGAGGCGATCAACTGGGGCTTGTCAGGCCCCATGCTTCGAGCGTCGGGCGTGGATTATGACGTCCGCAAGGACTTCCCGTATCTCGACTATGAGACGTACGACTTCGACGTTCCGGTGGGGACCAACGGTGACGTGTACGACCGCTTCCTTGTGCGCATGGAGGAGCTGCGTCAGTCCGTGCGAATCCTTCAGCAGGCCGTCGGCCGGCTCCGCGACGGTCCGGTGAACGTCGACGACCCGCGCGTCATCCTGCCGCCAAAGTCAAAGGCGACGAGCGAGATGGAGTCGATGATCCATCATTTCAAGCAGGTGATGGAAGGACCGCGTCCGCCTATTGGTGAATCGTACGTGGCCGTCGAGAGTCCCAAGGGAGAAAAAGGCTATTACATGGTGTCCGACGGAACCTCAAAGCCGGTGCGCTGGCGCATCAGGCCACCATCGTTCGTAAATCTCGCGGCCATACCGAAGATGGTGGAAGGTCACCTGCTGTCGGATGTCATCGCAATCAATGCCAGCATCGACATCGTAATGGGGGAGATCGACCGTTGAGCGGGCCGCTGATGGGCGACTTGGAGTCGCCGGATCTCGCCTCGCACGATTCGGCAGCGCACGAGCGCGTGCCGCACGTCCCCGTATTCGCCGGTTCCGTCAAGGGCGAGCTCGAAGAACTGCTCACCCGATATCCTGCGAGGATGGCAGCGCTTCTGCCGGCGCTCTGGATTGTGCAGCGCGAGCGAGGCTGGGTAAGCGAAGACTCGATGGCCGAGGTTGCCGAAGTTCTCGAGCTGACTCCCGCGTACGTGAAAGGTGTGGTGACCTTCTACACGATGTATCACCAGCATCCGGTCCCCAAGTATTTCATCCAGGTGTGCACCACGTCGCCCTGCGGAATCTGTGGGGCCGAAGACGTTGTCAAGGCATTTCTCCATCACACCAAAGCCGGCGAGCTTGGCGTCCCTTCACCTGACGGACGATTTGCTGTGATCGAAGTCGAATGCCTTGGGGCATGTGGATTTGCCACTCCGATCATGATCAACGACGAATTCATCGAATCGGTCACGGCGGAGAAGGTGCCCGATATTCTGAAAGGACTCGCTTAATGGGGTTTCCGCATCCGTCGCATCCGCGGGAAACGCCGCTCCTCACGCGTCATTTTGGCGAAGACGACGCAAGGACGCTTGCCGGCTGGAAAAAGCGCGGCGGCTACCAGGCGCTGGAAAAGGCACTGGGAATGGCGCCGGCAGACATTGTCAGCATCGTCAAGGAGTCAGGCCTTCGGGGAAGAGGCGGCGCAGGATTTCCCACCGGCCTGAAATGGTCATTCATGAAGCCCGGCGACGGAAAGCCGCATTACCTCTGCTGCAACGCAGACGAGTCGGAACCCGGAACCTTCAAGGACCGCGAGATAATGCGGTGGACGCCGCACGGGCTGGTTGAAGGCTGCGCCATAGCTGCCTACGCGATCGGGGCCGAGACGACTTACATGTACATTCGCGGCGAGTTCACCGAACCGCTCCACCGAATGGAGCGAGCGGTGAGCGAAGCGTACGACGCCGGAATTCTTGGCTCCAACGCGATGGGCACCGGCAAACGAGTGGACGTCTACGTGCACAAGGGCGCGGGCGCCTACATCTGTGGCGAAGAGACGGCGTTGATGAATTCGCTCGAGGGGCGCCGGGGAAATCCGCGCATCAAGCCGCCTTTCCCAGCCGTGTCCGGTGTATTCGGCCAGCCGACGACGATCAACAACGTCGAAACCCTTGCCGCCGTTCCGGAAATCCTGATGAAGGGCGCGGCGTGGTACAAGGGAATGTCGCTGTCAAATCCAAAGAGCACGGGCACGAAGCTCTACTCAGTGTGCGGCAATATCAGGAATCCCGGTACGTACGAGGTCGTGATGGGATTTCCATTCAAGGATTTCCTGCATGACGTGTGCGGCGGAGCGCTGCCGGGGCGAAAGCTGAAGGCGGTGATTCCGGGCGGCGCATCGGTTCCAATCCAGACAATGGAGGAAGCCGACGCCACGTTGATGGACTACGAGGGATTCGTGGCCCAGGGGTCGATGCTTGGCTCGGGCGGGGTGATCGTGATCGATGACGCGCAGTCGATGGTGCGGGTCATCGCGCGGCTGGCGCGGTTCTTTGCCCACGAGAGCTGCGCGCAATGCACGCAGTGCCGTGAAGGCACCGCGTGGACGACGAAGATTCTCGAGCGCATCCGGGACGGCGAAGGTACTACGGAAGACCTCGACACACTCCTCGCGATATCTGAGAACATGACGGGCACAACCATCTGCGTACTGAGTGACTCGTGTGCCACGCCGGTGATCTCCGGGATAAAGAAGTTCCGTCCGGAGTTCGAGTCGTTGATTCACGGCAGGCGGTCTCACTCCGTTTTGTCGGCGGTGGCATAGTGGCGGATGCGAAGATGGTGAGCCTGACTATCGAGGGGCGGCCGGTGACGGTGCCCGAAGGAACCTCGATTCTCGAGGCAGCCAAGGTCGCCGGCATTCTCATCCCGCATTACTGCTACCACCCCGGCCTCCCGGTAGCCGGTGTGTGCCGGATGTGCCTCGTCGAGGTGGAGAAGGCGCCGAAGCTCGCGCCTTCCTGCGCGACATCGGTGGCAGAAGGGCAGGTAGTGCGGGTGCACACCGAGCGAGCCCTGGAAGCGCGAAAGGGCGTTCTCGAGTTTCTCCTCATAAACCACCCGCTCGATTGCCCCATCTGCGACCAGTCCGGCGAATGCGAGCTGCAGGACTACACGTATCAGGAAGGCCGGGCAGATTCGCGCTACCGCGACCCGAAGCGGTTCAATCCGGTCGAGGATTTCGGCGGTGACGTGCTATATGTGCCCAACCGCTGCATTCTCTGCACGAGATGCGTGCGGTTCATGGACGATGTCGCGCACGATACAGTGCTGAACGTCAGCGAGCGCGGCGACAGGGCATTGATCGGCAAGTTCGAAGGAAAGGACATGACGCATCCGTGGTCAGGCAACGTCGTGGATCTGTGTCCGGTCGGGGCGCTGCTGTCCAAGGATTTTCTCAACAAGGCCCGCGCCTGGGAGCTCGACCGTGTCGCATCGGTGTGCCCGAGCTGCACTCAGGGCTGCAACATCACTATCGAGACGCGCGACCTGCAGGTGGCTCGTCTGAAACCGCGGCCGAATGAGGACGTCAACAAATTCTTCATGTGCGACCACGGGCGGCTCAACTACCGCTGGATGAACCGCACTGACCGTGCAGAACAGCCGATGGTCCGCACCAATGGCGCGCTTCGCAGCATCGACTGGGACGTGGCTGTGCACGCCGCCGCCTCTCTGCTTCGTGACGCCCGGGTTTATGTGGTGGCTTCTCCGATGCTGTCCAACGAGGCGCTATATCTGCTTTCGCGGCTCATGAGACGCGGTGATGGCTCAGGTGCGTTCCGCGTGGCGACCGGCGATGAAGCCCCGTTGGCCGGAGTCGAGGACCTCGCGCTCAGGCGCGACAGGGCGGCCAACGTAAACGGAGCCGAGTTGTTCGGATTCAAGCGAGCAGAGAATCCGCTGGAAGGCATGCGGGACGGCGACGTCCTCATCATCGCCGACGATGACCTCGGCGGAATTGCTTCACCGGAGCTGGCTCGCGCAAGCCACGTTGTCGTAATCGGAACGACCCTGCCCGAAGCCGCTCGCGATGCCGCCGTTCTGCTGCCGATCACGAACTTCGCAGAAGAGGAAGGCACCTTCACCAATCTCCGCGGGCGGGTGCAGCGCTTTACTCAGGCCAAGCCGGCACCCGGACTCGCCCGGCCGAGCTGGCTCGTGCTGGGCGACCTGCTCGGCGCGCTCGGAGCACAGGACGGGTTCTATCTCCCATCTGATGTGTTCGCGAGCATTGCCGCTTCCCATGCGGCGTTCTCCGGCCTTTCATATGAGGCGCTCGGAATGCGCGGACTGCCCGTGCTCGAAAGTCAGACATCGGGGGCCGCCAGGTGACCCACGCGCTGCCGATGCTGCTTCAAATTGTGAATCCGCAGCTTCCTCCGCAGGACAGCGGAGTGTTTGTCATCGCGACCCTCGTGAAGATGATAGTCGTCTTCTCCATCCTCATGACTGCAGTGGCGCTGCTGACGCTTGCCGAGCGAAGGATTTCGGCCTGGATCCAGGACAGACACGGACCTAACCGTGTCGGGCCCCAGGGCCTGCTCCAGCCGGCAGCCGACGGCCTCAAGAACTTCATGAAGGAAGAAACGTATCCGGAAGCCGCGTAC
>DATBZT010000189.1:0-6286 GCA_036513055.1 Gemmatimonadaceae bacterium
CTCACGCTTCCCGACAACCGCCATGTACGGAATCTTCAGCGTCTCCGCCTCACGAATGCGGTAGTTCAGCGTCTCCGACCGATCATCCAGATGCGCCCGGGCGCCGCGCGCCTTGAGACGCTCGACGACCGACTTGGACGCTGCAAGCGCTTCGTCGGAAATGGGAATCACCCGCACCTGTTCTGGTGCGAGCCACAACGGGAAAGCTCCCGCGTAGTGCTCCACCAGTCCGCCAACAAACCGCTCCATCGACCCGACGAGCACGCGGTGCAGCATGGTCGGACGGTGCGGCGCATTATCCGCGCCCGTGTACTCGAGATCGAACCGCTCGGGGAGATTGAAGTCGAGCTGTACTGTTGGCCCCTGCCACTTGCGCCCGATCGCGTCGATGAGTTTGAAGTCGAGCTTGGGTCCGTAGAACGTTCCGCCACCTTCGTCGATGGAATATTCCTTTCCGCGCGCTTCGAGAACACCGCGCAGCGTGCTTTCGGCGCCCTCCCACCGATCCACCGTCCCCAGATGCTTTTCGGGACGCGTCGCCAATTCGATGGTGTACGGATAGCCGAAGGTGGCGAGCATCTCGTCAACCAGGTCGAGAAGTCGTTCGATCTCGGAAACGACCTGGTCCGGGGTGCAGAACACGTGGGCGTCATCCTGCGTAAAGCCGCGCACACGGAGCATTCCGTGCAGCACGCCGCTTCGCTCGTAGCGATATACAGTACCAAACTCAGCGTACCTGATCGGCAGATCGCGATACGAGCGCGCCCGCGACTGGAAGATGCAGATGTGGCCCGGGCAATTCATCGGCTTCGGACGATACATCGCGCCCTCTACGTCCATCGCGCCGAACATGTTCTCCTTGAAATTCTCGAGGTGCCCGGAGATCTGAAACAGCCGCTCGCTCACGATGTGCGGGGTGTACACGAGCTCGTAGCCGTGCCTCAGAATCAGGTCGCGCTCGTACGTCTCGATCTCGTTGCGTACGATCGCGCCCCGCGGATGCCAGAGAATGAGTCCCGGACCAACGCGCTGATCCGTTGAATAAAGATCGAGCTGCTGGCCGAGGAGACGATGGTCGCGACGCTTTGCCTCCTCGAGGCGATTCAGGTAGGCATCGAGATCCTCTTTCGAAAACCACGCGGTGGCATAGATGCGCTGCAGCATCTGCCGCTTTTCATCACCACGCCAATACGCGCCGGCAGTGTGGAGAAGCTTGAAGTGCTTCAGATGCGCCGTGCCGGGAACGTGCGGGCCGCGGCACAGATCGATGAAGGGGCCGTCGGTGTAGGTCGAGATTATCTCGTCTTCGCTGAACTCGGACAGCCGCTCGAGCTTGAGCGGGTCGTCGGCAAATTTCTGCCGCGCGAGCGCCTGGCTGACCTCTTCCCGCACAAACGGAAGGTTGTCGGCGGCGACCTTCCGCATCTCGGCCTCGAACCCCTCGAGATCTTCGGGCGTGAACGGCTCCTTTACCTCGAAGTCATAGTAGAACCCGTCCTCGATCGATGGGCCGAATCCGATCTTTGCGTCCGGGCGCAGCCGGCGCACGGCCGTCGCCAGAACGTGCGCGCCGGAGTGCCGGAGAACGTCCAGCGCGGCCTGGTCTTTTGCGGTGAGCACGCGAAACGCCCCGCTCCTCCGAAGAGGCGTAACCAGGTCGATCGTCTCCCCATCCACCTGGACGGCGATGGCATCGCGGAGCAGCCGCGGGCCGATGGAGGCGACCACATCGCGCGGCAGGGTTCCCTCCTCGACCTGACGCACCGCGCCGTCGGGGAGTGTCAAACTCAACATGTAATTCCTCGGGAAAATCCGGTGCGGCAGTTGGCCTTTAACTTGCGCTCCATGATAAGCTATCCTTCGACGAAACCCTTCGCCACAGGTTCACATATATGTCTCCTTTCAGATATCACGACGAAGAATCCAGTGCCACAGGCGCGCTCTATGTAGCGCTGGGCGCCCTTGCCGGCTTCGCTGCGGGCGTAGTTGTCGCTCAGCACTACGGTGGACTTGCCGGCCTCACGGACAGAATCCGCCAGGGCCTTGGGCGCGCCCAGTCCGGCAGCTCCGGCGAGGAGCAGGACTTCGATGAGTCGGAAGACGCGGACGACTATGACGATCACGATCGCCCGCTCGATCCTACCGAAGAGCTCGAAGAGCGAGTTCTCGAAGCGTTCCGCAACGACCCGATACTCAGCGAGCGGGCGATAGACATCAGTGCGCTCGATGAAGGAATCGTCGAGCTCACCGGATGGGTCAATGCCGGCGACGAAGCCGAGCAGGCCGTTGTGATCACCCGCGGCGTTCCCGGCGTCGACACCGTTGTGAACCGCCTGGCGATTCGCACCGAGGAAGAGATGCTCGAGGAGATGGCGGAGGACTACGACGACGGCGACGCTTCCCTCACCGAGGCTCACTGGGAGGGACAGAGCGTCGGCATCGGGCGCCGGCGCCAGGGCAACTCGAGCGAGGTGGATCGGCACGCCGATCCCCGTGTCGAGCTCGAGGAGAAAACAATGAACTCTGTCTTTCTCGACGCCGAAGAAGAGGCCGACATCAAGGCGGAGCGCCGCCAGCGCACGAAGAAGGCATCGAAGACCGGACGCGCGGACGGATCAGCCATCTCACCGAGCGGCGTGCCCAAGAGCGACCATGTCGCCGAAGGACACAGCTAACCCGCTTCCCGGTACCGGGTACCGGGAAGCGGGTTAGTTTGGGAGAATGAGCACCGGGCCAGCCGAGCTGTCTCCGCAGTACGACCCCGCGGCGACCGAAAGCGCGACGTACAATAAATGGGAGGAAGCGGGCGTCTTCACGGCGCACCGGGAGCGATCACGCCGCGCGGGAGGTGACCGCGACCCGTTCGTAATCGTGATGCCGCCGCCCAATGTGACGGCGGTTCTGCACATGGGCCACGGCCTCAACAACGCCGTGCAGGACGTCATCATCCGCTGGCGGCGCATGTGCCGCGACGAGTCGCTGTGGGTTCCCGGCACCGATCACGCCGGCATCGCCACTCACAACATCATCGAGAAGCAGCTCGCGGCCGAAGGCACGACAAGGTTTGACATCGGCCGCGATGCGTTCGAAGCGCGAACGAAGGCATTCGTCGCCCAGACGGGCGGAGCGATTCTCGGGCAGCTCAGAGCTATCGGCGCGTCATGCGACTGGAGCCGCACGGCGTACACTCTGTCGCCGGAGCTGTCGCACGCCGTGCGCGAAGCCTTCGTCCAGCTGTACGAGCGCGGGCTGGTCTATCGCGGGCATCGCGTCATCCACTGGTGCCCGCGCTGCCTCACGGCATTGAGCGATGAGGAAGCCGAGCACGGAGAGGAAGCGGGGAGCCTCTGGCACGTCCGTTACCAGGTGAAGGCTGACGATAACAGCCCGCCGCGGTGGATCACCGTCGCGACGACACGGCCGGAGACGATGCTCGGCGACGTTGCCGTCGCAGTACATCCCGACGACGACAGATATCGCGATATCATCGGCCACACGGTGATCCTTCCCATCGCCGGCGTCGAGATTCCAGTCATCGCTGACGCCGAAGGCGTGGACCCGGCGTTTGGAACGGGCGCGCTGAAGATCACCCCCGCTCACGACGCCAACGACTTCGAGACTGGCAGGCGGCACGGACTTCCGATGCCGGTGATTCTTTCGCCCGATGGCCGCCTCGAGAACGGCGCGGATGCAGATCATCGCGTTCCCGATTCGCTGGCGGGCCTCGACCGCTTCGACGCGCGTGAACGAATCATCGCGATGTTGCGCGACCTCGGTCAGCTCGAGAAGATCGAGCCGCACATGCACGCCGTCCGCCATTGCTACCGCTGCGACACAGTGGTCGAGCCGCGACTCTCGGATCAGTGGTTCGTGAAAATGAAGCCGCTCGCCGAGCCCGCCCTTGCCGCCGTCCGCGATCGGCGCATCCGCATTCTCCCCGAGCGGTGGGAAGCGGCATACATCAACTGGCTCGAAGGAATCCGTGACTGGAACATCTCCCGCCAGCTCTGGTGGGGTCACCGCATTCCTGTCTGGTACTGCGACGCGTGCGGCGAAGTAACGGCGAGTCGCGACGACATCGAGAAGTGCCCGAAATGCGGCGGCGCCGCGCGCCAGGAAGAGGACGTTCTCGATACATGGTTCTCCTCCTGGCTGTGGCCCTTCTCGACCCTCGGATGGCCCGATCGGTCGGCGCCCGACCTGAAGGCCTTTTATCCCACGGACGACCTCGTCACCGCCCCGGAGATTCTCTTTCTCTGGGTGTCGCGAATGATCATGGGCAGCTTCGCCTTCATGGGCGAATCTCCGTTCCACACGGTGTATCTCCACGGCACCGTTCGCGATCTCGATCACGTGAAGATGTCGAAGTCCCTTGGCAACGGCATCGACCCGCTCGACGTCGTCTCGCTCTATGGCGCCGACGCGCTGCGCTACACGATGATCAGCGGGCTCGGCATGGGCGCCGATCTGATGCTCGACCCGAATGATCTCGAGAAGTCGTTTGCTCCCGGCCGGAACTTCGTGACGAAGCTCTGGAACATCGGCCGATTTCTCCTCTCCAAGGCGGGCAGCGAGCCGGTGCGGACCGTTTCCGGTCTCTCGCCGGAATCATTGACGAGATCCGACCGCTGGATTCTGCACCGCCTCAACACGGCGATCGCCGAATGCGACACCGCACTCGGCCCTGCGCGGCCGCGCGATGGCGTGTGGGCGGAAGAGCAGCTTCGCGCGGGACTGCGTCTCGGCGAATATGCGGAAGCAGCGCGGCGCTTCGTGTGGAACGAGCTCGCTGACTGGTACGTCGAGGCAGTCAAGTTGCGCCTCGCCGGCTCCGGTGAGGATCGCGACGTCGCCCGCGCCGTGCTCGTGCACGTGTTTGGCGCTGCGCTGAGACTGCTGCATCCGGTGGTGCCGTTCATTACCGAGGCGCTGTGGGGCCGGCTTCCCGCGGGCACGTCTGCAGGCACGGGCTTCATCGCCTCGGCCGATTGGCCGACGGTGGATCACTCTCATGCAGAGGAGAGCGAATTCGAGCTCGTCCGCGAAGCCGTCAACGCGGTGCGGCAGCTCAGGGCTGAGTACGCCATTGCTCCGGCGGAGATGATCTCGGCGGAGATCACTCCTGCAGCCGGCGAAGCCGCAATTCTGAACGACCCCGCAATCTTTCTCGAGGAGGCTCCTTTCATCGAGCGAATTGCGCGGTGCAAGGTGACTGTCGCCGGCGGGTCCGCGACACCGGTCAGCGCAAATGGACGCGAAACCGGCGCGGTGATTCTGCTCCCCGGTGGTGGCCGGATGTTCGTGCCGCTAGCCGGTGTTATCGATATCGACAGGGAATGCGCGAAAGCGAAGAACGAGCTCGAGAAGCTCGAGATGCAGCTCACGTCTCTCTCTGCCCGCCTTGGAAACCCGGGGTTCACCAGCCGCGCGCCGGCTGAGGTAGTCGAGTCGGAGCGCCGCAAGGAGCAGGAATGGTCCGCCAGACGCGGACAGCTATCGGAGAAAGTGAGAGCGCTTTGCGGAGCATGACGGCGCGTTCTGTGATGCGCGCCACTCTCATAGCGGCCGGCATCGCCTCCGGTCAGCTGGCCTGCGCATCACAAGGCATTCCGCCCGGCGGACCGGTCGACACTGAAGCTCCAAAGATTCTTCGCGTCGCGCCAGACAGCGGAAAGACAGGGATCAAGCCGTCAGAGGTGCTGTTCACGTTCGATGAGGTGGTGAGCGAGCGGCCAGGCGGTGCGCCTTCGCTTGGGGCGCTGTTTCTGATTTCTCCCCGGGACGGTTCTCCCGACGTGGGTTGGCACCGCAAAGAAGTGTCTGTGCGCTCGCATCGAGGCTGGCGGCCGAATACCGCGTATACCGTCACTCTCCTTCCCGGCATCACCGACCTGCGTGGCAACGTTCGCAATACGGGCGGTGTTGTGGTCTTCTCGACGGGGCCGACGATCCCCACGTCGCGCCTGTCGGGAACTGTGTTCAACTGGCTCACCGGAACGCCCGCGTCGCGTGCCTTCGTCGAAGCAAGATCGCGGACCGATTCTTCAGTCACTTACGTGGCGGTCGCGGACTCGACCGGCAGCTTCATTATGCGTAATGTGGCGCCAGGAGCGTATCGGGTTCGCGGCATCATCGACGACAACAGCAACCGGGGGCTCGACCCGCGCGAAGCCTGGGACACAACCGGGGTTTCACTGACCGACTCGGCGCGGGCGGAGCTTTACGCGTTTGCTCACGACTCGGTGGGAGCGCGGCTCGCCAACGTTGGACTTCGCGACTCGGTGAC
>DATBZT010000190.1:0-4878 GCA_036513055.1 Gemmatimonadaceae bacterium
TTGCGTTCCGTACTCGCGCTGCGAAATGCGATCGCCGCGGTCCAAAAGCGCGGGGGTCCGAGCGGCGCCAACATCGAGGCAGCGAGCCTGATGGAAGTGCTGGCCCGCGACCGGCAGATTCCGCTGAACAGCGCGCGCTACGAGGAAGGAGCGCGGCAGTTCGAGACAAATCTCGAAGCAGTTTCGCGTCTGTTCGAACGTAAGGGTATCCACGTACTCATCGGGAGCCTCGCCAGCAATCTTCGAGATCAACCGCCGTTCGCGGCGGAGGCCAACACCGCGCCAGGTTCGGCGGATAGCGCGTATGTGGGCGCGCGAGCCGCTCTTGCCAGCGGCGATACCACTGTGGCGATGGGCCTGTTTATTCGCGCGAGAGACCTCGATGTTGTCCGTTTTCGCGCTCCAAGTGAATTCAATCAGATCATTCGACGGGTGAGCGCGCGCACGAGCGCCGTCTACGTACCAGTCGCTGAAGCCTTTGCTGCTGCCTCACCTGGCGGCATTCCCGGTTCGAACCTCTTCCTCGAGCACGTTCATCCGACCCGCGCCGGACAAGCTCTCATCGGTCGCGTCTTCTTCGAATCGCTGCTTCGAACGGGACTGCTTGGCGCGGTCGACACGACGCGCATGCGTTCCTGGGACGAGTATTACCGCGGCACCGACCTCACGCCTTTCGACGAACGAATCGCATTTCACATCACCCGCACGCTGACAGCGCGCTGGCCCTTCGTGCCGGTCGCGCAACAAGTCGACTACCGGGGTGAATACACTCCCGTAAACCTTCTCGACAGCCTGGCATTCGCGGTGTCCGCGGGCGCTCGGTGGGAGATCGCTAAGCTTCAGCTGGGCGCTGACTACGAGCGCAGAAAACAGTTCGACTCTGCCGCCGCGGAATACGCGGGACTCGCGCGCGATGCTCCCCTCGAAAATGAGCCCTGGTTGCTGATCGCGCGCTCCCTCGGACAGGCCGGCCGGGCGGACGAAGCCGAAGCGGCGCTTCGCCGAGCTGTAGCGATCCGTCCTACGGCGCCGGCATTGACAGTCCTCGGAACTCGGGCTGCCCAACGTCGCGAAATTCCCCAAGCGATCTCACTCTTTCGCCAATCGCTCGCGCTCCAGCCAGATCAGCCCGGGGTGTTGTATCAGCTGTCCCTGGCATACGGAGTGTCGCGGGATCTACCCGACGCGCGCGATGCAGCCCTGCGCCTCGCTCGCATCGCGCCAGGCTACCCGGGGTTGCCAGAGCTGCTCAGCACTCTCGGGGTTCGGCAGTAGCTCTCCCCGCGGCGCTTGCCGGGCATTCCGCCAGCAATGCGAGTGCCGAACTTATCAGAAGATGGAATAGATAAAGGGCGCCAGCGCGGTACCCTGGGCGAGAAACAGCAGCCCGCCGACCAGAACCAGAACCACGATTATGGGTGCCAACCAGAGCTTCTTTCTCTCGCGCATGAACGCCCAAAGTTCTCTGATCACGGACAACACTGCCTGGCCTCCACTAGAACTGCCGCTCCATGCGCGCCGCTTCCGGCAGCGGCGGGCGCCGATACCAATGTGAATCCGTCGCCGGCCGGCGACCGGCACTCACTCGTCTCACTATCCCGAGCGGCGTCAGGATTACATAATAGACGATCGCCATGAGAATCGGAGTAGTGACGTGGCCGATGGCTTCCCCCAGCTTCATCCACCGACGCCTGGCGGGTTCCAGTCGACCGGGGACCAATAGCGCGGCGAGGAGAAAAATCACCGACAAAGAGAAAGCGGCGGCTGCAACGTCGTGCTCACCCTTCCGTTTCCCCAGCAGCGCCAAGAAGAGACAACCGCCGGCGAGGGTCAGGGCGAAGATCCGGCCCTCACGGATATTTCGCCTGGCTAGTGCCAGAGCGGTATCGTTGCTACCCGAAGACCGGATCAATCGAAGCCGATCGCTGCGGATCCCGCAGCCGCGAGGGATGTCTCCGCCTGCATCTCTCGCCGTACTACAAACGGACCAATTACGAGAGCGTCAATCGCGGTCCGCGCGAAGCACGCGAACGCGTCGGCTGGAGTGCAGACGATTGGCTCGCCGCGGACGTTGAACGATGTGTTGACGATCACCGGGCACCCGGTTCGGTCGGCGAAAGCGGAAATGAGCCGGTGAAACATGGGATTCTGCTCGCGCGCGACGGTCTGCACGCGCGCCGAATAATCGAGGTGTGTGACGGCGGGGATCTCGGACCGCACCTCCGCGACGCGTTGCAGTCCTGCCGTTTGGCCACTCCCGCCAGAAAGTCTGCGCGACTCGGCGACGGGCACAACGAAGGTCATGTATGGCGATTCACCCTTGAGCTGGAAGTATTCCGTGGCGCGCTCGCTGAGGATGCTCGGCGCGAAAGGGCGGAATCCTTCGCGAAACTTGATCTTCTGATTGAGCCGCGATTGCATGCCCGGGTCGCGCGCGTCGGCCAGAATGCTCCGGGCGCCCAAGGCCCTGGGGCCGAACTCCATGCGCCCCTGGAACCACCCCACGATCTTTCCGTCGCTAATCAGTTCCGCCGCCCGATCTTCGGGACTGGAATCGTCAACCTTCTCATAGTTCGCGCCCGCTTCGTCCAGATCTGCGCGGATCTCATCAACTTCGAATTGGGGGCCCAGAAGTGTCGCCTGCATCGAGTCAGTGCCGGCGTGCTCGCTCCTCGGCTGTCCGAAGTATTTGTGCGCTGCGGCGTAGGCAGCACCGAGAGCACCACCCGCATCCCCGGCGGCGGGTTGTACCCAGATTTCGGCGAAGGGCCCCTCGCGCATCAGCCGCCCGTTGGCGACGGCATTCAGGGCAACTCCTCCAGCCATGCACAAATTCTTGAGGCCTGTTCGCTGGTGAGCATGCCGCGCCATGCGAAGGACGACCTCCTCACACACCTGTTGCACTGAGCACGCCAGGTCCATCTCGCGTTGCGAGAGCGGCCCCTCCTGCCGGCGCGGCGGACCATCGAACAAACGATCAAATTTTTTATTCGTCATTCGCAGCGCGCCACGGTAATCAAAGTAGCGCTGGTCGAGCTTGAACGACCCATCATCGCTCAACTTCAGGAGGTTGGAATAGATGCGGTCGACGTATCGCGGGACTCCGAAGGGAGCCAGCCCCATCAGTTTGTATTCGCCGCTGTTTACCTTGAACCCGGCATGGTATGTAAAGGCTGAATAGAGCAGGCCGAGCGAGTCGGGAAAGCGCATCTCTTCGAGCAGCTCCAGATCTGCGCCACGGCCGACGCCAATGGTGGCGGTGGCCCACTCGCCGACGCCGTCAATGGTAAGTATCGCGGCCTCATCGAATGGCGAGGGAAAGTAGGCGCTCGCGGCGTGCGCCTCGTGGTGCTCGGTGTACAGCAGCTTGCCGGTGTACCCCCCGAGGCCGGAGCGGATTTCCCGTTGGGAGTAGAGGCGCTCTCTCATCCAAAGGGGTCCGGCGCGGCGGAAAGAACTCAATCCGCGTGGGGCGATTTCGAGATAGGTCTCGATAAGCCGCTCGAATTTCAGCAACGGCTTTTCGTAGAAGACGACCGCGTCCAGCTCTGATGCAGGAATGCCGGCTTCGGCAAGGCAATATCGCGCCGCGTGCCGAGGAAATCGTTCGTCACCCTTTACGCGTGTAAATCGCTCTTCCTGTGCCGCCGCCACGATCGTTTCGCCGGAGAGCAGGCATGCCGCGCTGTCGTGATAGAAAGCGGAAATGCCCAGTACGTAGCCGCTAGGCATCGGTGGCCCCTACGATCGAACAACCGTCAGTAAACTCGCTGATCCCTGCCTTTCCATATTCCGTCCGGTATGAAATGCCTAGTATTTTACCGAAGATGCAGTCCGATTGGCGAGATTATTGGAGGTCATTGATGCGGGTTGTTCATCGGCGAATTGGCGTTCACGCTACACTGGTCGTGCTTCTTGCGACTCTGGGCTGTAGCCGGCCGAGTACGAAGTATCCCCTTGGAAAGCTGTCTGTTCGGGTGCTCGATGCGCAGAATAAGCCAGTTCGCCTGACGGCCGTGGACCTCTACAAAGTGACGCCATCGGGGAAAGTCTACTGGAGGGCGAGCTCGACGGACAGCGCTGGAATCGCTGTTCTCGGGGCGAAGAATGGTGGAGTCATCGAAGGTGACTACCTGATCCACATCACCGATATCACCTGGCACAAGCTCGCTCCCGGCGAGACCAACGATCGACCTGTGACAATCAAGGCTGGTGACGACACCGTCATCACGTTTCGGGTAGTCGCCAGGGTTCCCGTGAGACTTCCGCCGCGCGCAACAATTCCACCATGAGGGCGCCTGTTATGGTAAGATATCCGTATCCCACCCTACTTCCGGCTCGCCGCGTATGAAAGGAACCCGTCTACGGATCGTAGCTGTCGCTGCTTTCGCCTGCGTCCTTGTGTCTCTGGCTTGCAGCAGCTCTACCTCGACGTTGTCGGTCGGCAAACTATCGGCACAGGTAGTCGACGCGAACAATGTGGGAATCCAGGGAGCCAACGCGGATCTTTACAAGGTGATCGGGGGCGGCGCGCTTCTGTGGCGTGCGAGCTCGACAAGCAGTGACGGGATCGCGGTTTTCGGGACGAGCGACGGCGGAGTGGTCGCGGGAGACTATTACATCCACGTAAGCTTCATAACGAACAATCAGCTCGCCACCGGTGAGACGAACGACAAGCAGGTAACGGTCAAGGGAGGTGACGACCTCGTCGTCACGTTCCACGCGGTTTCGGTGGGACCGGGCCATTGATGTAAGGGACTCGAGCGCGACGGACAGGCGCATCATGGGATGTTGACCTCCGTCATGGCGCCCGCCACGTGGATTCTCGGAGTCACTCTTCTCGCCGCTCTGGTCGCGACGGTCGTCGTGCGCCTGGGC
>DATBZT010000191.1:0-3201 GCA_036513055.1 Gemmatimonadaceae bacterium
GATGCATCCTTTTTTCCGAGAAGCTACTATGTGTGATCATCTATTATGTCTACCGACTCGAGGTGTAGTCCCGCGGCCACAGTTGCGTCGCGAGCGACTTTCAAGATTGAGTCATAGTTGCCGGTAAAGGTCCGGCTAACGCCCTGATCCAGCGGTTCTTGTTTCAGGGCGCCACTCGTCGCGCATGCCGAAAGGACTATAAGTCCGAAAGCGAAAAGAATTCTCACAGCCGATTCCAAGGTTTATTGGTGTACGTAGAAGGACGAGAAGCTAGCGGTCGACTGTGAAGGTGTTACCCGTGATCGTGCCTATTCCGGATGAACCAGAGTTAAACACGAAAGAGACAGCGGTGCCGTTGATCGAGTAAAATCCCTTGTGATTTACCGCGCGCGGCGGCCAGAAAGGCGTCGCCAGTGGCGCCGAGATACTGCCTCGCATTGCGGGCAGATCAGGTATGCGGGCTGGATGGGAAGTCCCGCACATCAAAAACCCAATGCTTGAAGGTCTTTCGTTTTGACACAATAGCAATAGCAATGATTGCTAACCCCTCAAAGCAAGACGACAACTATGTCGGTTTCATATCACCTCGATGTCGGTTTCGTATCATTTGCCTGCGGTGCGCTGAGCCAGTCCCGTTCACGACCGAGGCACACAATGCGGTTTGGCACATTCGGCATTCTGATAGCGAACAGGACCCAGTAAGGCCACGGCGAAACCGTCAACTCCAATCTGTCGTAACTCCTGCAGGCATCATCTCAACTCCTGCAAGGATCCCGATGAAACGAATACATGCGAAGCTTGTCGCTCTCGCCGCGCTCGCTCTCTTCTCCTCCAGCGTCGGCGGTCAGGCGAACCGAGCTGCTGCGGCCGAGGATACGCTGTTCCGACAGATCGCCGCCTCGGACAGCGCCTTCTTCGACGCCTACAACAACTGCGAGATGTCGAAGATGAAGTCGTACTTCACTACCGATGTCGAGTTCTATCACGACCAGAGTGGACTGTCACATCTACCCAAGCTGATGAGTGATCTGCAGAAGAACATATGCGGGAAAGTGCACCGCGATCCCGTACCGGGGACTCTCGAGGTCTATCCGCTCAAAGGTTATGGCGCGGTCGCGACCGGGCTCCATCGATTCTGCGACTCCAGGAAGTACCGGACCTGCGAGGAAGGAGCTAGCGGTGTCGCGAAGTTCGTAACCCTCTGGCGTCGGCAGAATGGTAAGTGGCGCATGTCGAGGGTGATCAGCTACGATCACGCGTCGTCGCATTAGAGCCTTTCGGCTACCCGCTAGTATTTTTTCTCGCTAACCTGCGCGATGCGTGTGCCGACCGGCGGAGAAAAGTCGAACGTGCTGGCAGGGATCGGTTCGTCCACAATCACACGCTCGACTGAAATGGTAGCAGCAGTTACGCCGTCGACGATCGCAGTCACGCTCAGGAGAATCTGCAGTTCGTCATCGATGACGCATTCGTAGTCGTCGACCCCCTTCCAAAAGCCCGACAACCGCGGATCATCACTGCGAACCGAGTTCGCTCGCCGCGTCGCTCGCACGCGTCGAGCCGCGCGTCCCAGGTAGGACTCCTGACCAACTGTCTCGAGTTGCCAATCTGAATCCGGCAGCCGAGGGCGAATGAGCGGAAATTCCAGTAACCGCTCGTCGAGCGTATGTAAATACGTGCCCTTGGGCGGTGACACGCGCGGGCGCTTGTCGGCCGCGTTAAGCCGTTCGCTCGTGTACATCGTTCGCTGCATCGACGCGTAGGTCATCGCGACGTCGGGCCGGAAGATGGTTACGGCAGTCTCCCCGTCGACCAACGTCAGATCGTCACGCCAGTGTGCGGGCAGTGTCCACCACACATGCCATTTGTAACTCAACCAGGCGTCCACGCCCGGAACCCCTATGTGCATCAGTTTGATTGCGTCCGTCCCCCAATCCGGGTGCGACATGGCCGCCCGCGTCAGAGCACGGCCAATCGCAGCCGTGTCCAGAGATGTTGTGACGGCTAGCTCGAGGCTACGGAAACGCTGTTCGAACGATTTGGGGATCAGCGCGGCCACCCTGTTTGCGGTAAACGCGGCGTGATCGTCAACGCATTCTCGTAATACACTTTCTTCAACACTTCGTCCGGAAGACCGATACCGTACAGCTTCCACAATGCGTGATACGGGCGATAGTAATCGAAGTAGTCGTCACTCGTCTCGAACACGCGCCAGTAGTACGGATACTCCTCGGGCTGGTATGAGTCCTTGCCGAAAAGAATTCGGTCCTGGAACTTGACGAAGAAGTCGTGCGACGCGCGCGGCTGGCGCCCGATATCGTAGAGGACGGCGCCCACATCCACGTACACGTTCGGCATCTTCGTCATCATCTTGCCAAGGCGGCCCAGATCGTTGGCGTGCCAGCCCATGTGCGCGGCAACGAAAGTCGTCTTCGGATTCCGGCGGAACAGATTGTCCCGCTCCTTCATCAGCTCGTCGAAGTTCGGGTGCCGGTCAGGAGACACGCGGCGCCCCGGGAAGACCTCGAGCTCGAGCCAGCGCTCATTGTTGTAGTCCACCTTCTCGTAGAACTCCTGCGGATCACCCGTGTGGATGAACACCGGAAGCTTGAGGCGAGCGGCCGCTTGCCAAATGGGATCGAGCTCGGGGTCGTCTAGTGCGAGGCGCGAGCCGTTCGTCTTGCGAACTGTCTGGCCGAATTCCTTCCCGATCTCGCCGATGCCTACCGCTCCCGCGGCCACGTCGGCCTCGAGCTGCGCCACTGCGCGCTCGGCCCATCCCGGTCCCACGTTCTGAAAGTTGATCCCCGTCAACACGCGTACGCGGTCCTTCATCGACGGCGACGCGTTGATTGTCGCGACCGTGCGGTTGAGCGCGTCACCAGAGACATTGTTCGCCACGATCATCATTCTGACGTTGAGACTGTCGAGGTCCGCGCCGAGGCGCGCCAGCGACTCGACGGAGCCGAGCATCCCTTGAGGATGGCCGTGGAAATCGATCGCCGGGTAGCGGGCTTTCTTCACGAGGTGCATGGGCGCGACCAGCGTGGATCGCGGCCGATAGTCGAGTATGCTCGGCGCAGCCTCCTCGAGACCCATGCAGCTGCGAGGTCGAATCTCCGTCATGCCCGGTGGGCAGGACTCGCCTGGTTGGATCGACATCGCGCGGTCAGCGCCGGGTTGCGCGGAGAGAGCGCGCCC
>DATBZT010000192.1:0-3319 GCA_036513055.1 Gemmatimonadaceae bacterium
CTCCCGCTTCACGTCGCCGCGCTCGGGTCTTGTCTCGATTGCCATCTTATCTAGCCCTCAATGTTTGACCTGATGTCGCTCGAAGGCTGCTTGGCCCCTCCGGTGGCGCGCCCCTGCGCATCCATCACGGCGACTGCAGTCATGTTGATGATGTCCTGGACGTCGGCGCCGCGCTCGAGCACATGCACGGGCCGGTTCATTCCGACAAGGATCGGGCCGATGGCCGTTGCCCCGCCAAGCTTACGCAACAGCTTGTACGCGACGTTGCCAGCGCTGAGGTTGGGGAAGATGAGGACATTCGCGCGCTCCTTGAGAACGCTGAACTCGTACGCCGACGCGAGAAGCTCCTCGTCGAGAGCGGTGTCGGCCTGCATCTCCCCGTCAACGATGAGCGACGGGTCGAGCTCCCGCACAAGCCGCACTGCCTGCGCAACTTTCTCCGCCTCCGGATGTTTTACCGAGCCGAAGTTGGAGAACGAAAGCATCGCGATTTTCGGCTCGATGCCGAAAGTGCGAACGACGCGGCCGGCCGAATACGCAATCTGTGCCAGCTGCTCGGCGGATGGATCGATGTTTACCGTCGTGTCCCCGCAAAAAATAACATGCTTGTCGAACACGAGCATGTAGAGACCGCTCACTACTTCGGCCTTTGCCTGGGGGCCGATTACCTGGAGGGCGGGGCGGATCGTTTCTGGGTAGTGCATGTTGACGCCCGATACCAGAGCGTCGGCATCTCCGCGCGCGACCATCACCGATCCGAAATAATTCCCGTTGAACAGAAGCCGCTGCGCCTCGGCGTGGCTGAGCCCCTTCCGCTGTCGCCGCTTCCATAGATAGTCGGCGTACTCCTCGCGCCGCAGCGAAGTGGCGGGGTCCTCGATGCAGATGTCGGTCAGCGCAATGCCGCTTTCATGGGCGAGCCGATGGATGACGTCGGGGTTGCCGAGCAGAATTGGCGAAGCGATCCCCTCGGCCACGATCATCTGTGCGGCCCGGATGACCTTCGGCTCTTCGCCTTCCGGAAACACCACCCGCTTCGGGTCGCGAACGGCGCGATTGATGATTCCGCGCATTATCCCGCGCGCGCGGCCGAGCCGCGCTTCGAGCTGCTCCCGGTATCCCTCGAGATCGACGAATTCGCGGGTCGCACCGCTGGCGACTGCTGCCCATGCTACCGCCGGCGCGACCCAGAGGAGAATTCGTGGATCGAAGGGGAAGGGGATCAGATAGTCGGGGCCGAACTTCACCGAGCGAAGTCCGTAAAGGCGCGAGACGCTTTCGGGCACGTCTTCCTTGGCCAGCAGCGCAAGGGCACGGGTCGCGGCCATCTTCATCGTCTCATTTACTTCTCGCGCCCGCGAGTCGAGCGCGCCGCGGAAAATGAACGGGAAGCCGAGAACGTTGTTGACCTGGTTCGGGTAATCGCTGCGCCCGGTGGCGATGATGGCGTCGTCGCGAACAGCTCGAACTTCGTCTGGCAGGATCTCGGGGTCAGGATTAGCGAGAGCGAAGACGATCGGGCGCGGAGCCATGCGGGCGATCATCTCCCCCGAAACAGCTCCGGCGACGGAGAGTCCGACGAACACGTCGGCGTCCACGAGCGCATCGGCGAGTGTCCGCGCGGATGTTTCGCCGGCGAAGCGCCCCTTGTATTTGTCGAGCGTTCCCGGACGTCCCTTGTAAATCACGCCAGCGCGATCGGTGAGGGTGATGTTCTCGCGTTTCACGCCGAGGCGGACGTAATGCTCGGCAGTGGAGATCGCGGCCGCGCCGGCGCCGGAGAAAACGCAGCGAACCTCGGCGATGTCCTTGCCGGTGATTTCGAGGGCGTTCAGGAGTGCCGCGCCGGAAATGATCGCGGTGCCGTGCTGATCGTCGTGGAAGACCGGGATGTTCAGCGTTGCGCGAAGCTTTTCTTCGATATAGAAGCAGTCAGGCGCGCGAATGTCCTCGAGGTTGATGCCGCCGACGGTCGGCTCGAGGAGCTGGCAGAAGCGGATGATGTCTTCGGGATCCTCAGAACCGATCTCCAGGTCGAATACGTCGAGATCGGCAAACTGCTTGAAGAGGTTTGCCTTACCCTCCATGACGGGCTTGGAGGCGAGGGCGCCGATGTTCCCGAGTCCGAGAACGGCCGTGCCATTGGTGACTACGGCGACGAGGTTGCCCTTCGCGGTGTAGGCGTAGACGTCGTTGGGGTTGCGCTGGATCTCGAGGCAGGGCTCGGCGACACCCGGCGAGTAGGCGAGACCGAGGTCGCGCTGATTGTTGAGCGGTTTTGTCGGGACTACGGCAATCTTGCCGGGTCGGCCGGAGGAGTGGTACTCGAGGGCATCGTTGCGTTTCATTGGACCCGCAAGTTACGCGAATTCGTGGCGTTTCGGCACCATTGCGGCGCATCCACTCGGGGCCGCGAACGGACCGGGCGCAACAGACGCCCGGTCCATCCCGGTTACCACGCGACGTTCAATCGAAGCTGGAAGGATCGAGGACGGCCGACCGACGCGCCGCTGAAGAAGGCTCCCTTAAGGAGATACTTCCTGTCGAAAATGTTGTCGACGTACACCTCCGGCCGCACGGCAGCCCGGCCAACCACCAGCGAATACCCGGCGCTGCCGCTCAGAATGAAACTCGGGGAGACCTTGATTCCCTTGTTGAAGTCGAGCAGGCCGGTTCCGTACGAACAATCGCAGTCTGCCGGATCTACGCCGTTCGTCAGTCCGGACCCGTACGTGCCGGTGATGCTCGAGTAGAAATTGTGCGCTGCGTACGTAGCTGACGCCAAACCGCTGAGACGCTGGTCGTGGTCGAGATCGAAGTAGCCCGATGGAGCATCGGTCGGGAAGAAACCACCCGTTATGGGTCCCCGGCCATACGCGTGGTTCAGTGCCAGGTTTATGTATCCGGAGATGGGGCCGGGCGGTTTTATCTCCTGCACGGTCTCGATTCCGGTGATGTACACCTTGTCAATGTTCACCGAGGTGACGATCGCGGATCCAGGAACCGTATTGTCATCAATTCCCGGAGTGCTCTCCTTGTGGTACGCCGATATCTTCGAGACGAGACCAAACGCGAAGCGGTGAACTATTCCGGCCTCGAAAAAATTGTCGCGTTCCGGAAGAGTCGGCGAAGTCGCTACGCCCGTCTGTGCCACACTTGTGATCGCCCGCAAGTCTTCGACGTTTGTGGGAAGAAAGAGCCGGCCGTAGTAGAGATAAACCGTGCTTCCCGGGCTGGGGAAAAAGTTGAGCCTGATGCGCGGACTGACTTGAGACGTGGTGCCTGCGAATGGCGCGTTGTGCGCATCGTATCGCACCCC
>DATBZT010000193.1:0-12034 GCA_036513055.1 Gemmatimonadaceae bacterium
AGTACGCGCCGGCTGCTTCGTCCAGTTCTCCATCTCGAAAGTCATCGCGCCGCTCAATTTCTCTTCGGCGAAGTCCACGCCGATTTCGAGTTTCTCACTGCGCGCGGCGAATGCCTCGGGAGCCGGCTGTTGCTGGGCAGCGACGAACGCGGGGCCGAGCAACAGCCCAGCGGACGAGATCACTGTGCGCAAGCGCACGGATGTCTCCTGGCGTGCAATGGTGGAATGTTGAAATTCCAGCAGTGCTGAATATTCAGCAGTCTCGGTCTGTTGCCAACAGGTGCGATCGGCGTAACCTGTTGCCACAGGTACTCCTCTCGACCTGTGGACGTTCAGTATTGGAAGAAAAAGTGGTTGCCGGAACTGGCTGGAGCCGGACGGTTGTCCGGCCCCAGCTCTCCGCGGCGCTATGGCAGAGGCAGAGTGATGACGTTATTGGTGCCCAGCGTCACTGCGCCGTTCCGCGCCAGAGCGCGTCCGATGAGCGTAGCGTTGTCCACCATCGTGATGCTCGTCAGGGCGACGATGGTGCCCTGAAATTGCGACGCCGTGCCGAGCGTGGCCGAGGTGCCAACCTGCCAGAACACGTTCTTCGCCAGCGCGCCATTGATCAGGACGATATTTCCGGCCGTGGTGAGCGAGGTGCCCGCCTGGAAGACAAAGGTCGCGTTCGAATCTCCCCCACCATCCAGCGTCAGCGTGCCTGTCACGCCGATTCCGCTCGCCGTGCAGTAGACACCGGCTGGCTTGGTGGTTCCACCAAGATCCGCTACGATGGCATTCGCCGGCAGGCACGGCAGGCCGGCCAGCGCGTTGTATGCCGCAGTGAGGTCAATCTGCGCCTGCGCCGCTGGCCCATCGGCGAGATGCTTCGTGCCCGTGAGCAGACACGGGCCGAAGCCGACGAGTGCGCTGCCCGGGCTGATGCTTATGTCGGCGTTTACGATTCCGCCCGAGATACACGTGACGGTCGTGCCGGCCATGATGCCGTTGAGTGAGGCCGCTCCGAGATGCACGATCGGCACGCCTCCTCCGGATGTGAGTTCATCCACGAAGTTCGCGACTGCGCCATGATACCCGTTCACCTTGAGCGTCACCGTCGCCGTCGGGCCGGCGATAGTGCGTACGCCATCAAAGTCGCTCACAGGAATATTCTTCACGCGATAGCTGGCACCCTCGGGAATCACTTCGGTAATCGTCACCAAGGCAAAATTTGCGTAGGTCCACGTGTGGTCTGTTCGGTTGAAGACGATCATGCAGTGGCCCGGGGTCATAGCGGCCGACTGTGCTACCTGATCTCCCTGCTGGGTGTTGCTCGCGGAAATGTTGAACGAATACGTTCCGGCCGTGCTTGACGAATCCTTACATACCTTGACCTGATCGGGCGTCTGCGTTCCCGGCGCGTATGACGTCGGCGACGGAAGGGAGGGCAGAGCGGCGTGGATATGGTCGACTTCAAGACCGCTTCCTGGTGAAACGGGGTCGGTCGCCGACCCCGTTTCGCAGGCGGTTGATGCAAGCACGACCGCCGCGACCGCCGCGAACAGCGATGGCGCAAGAACGCGTGGAGCTATGAACATGAGTTTAGTCCTCTGCTGGCAACAGCCAGTCGAATTGGGCGCCACCGGTCCCTTCACCGCCGCCAACAAGGGCGCCACTGCCCTTGGCGAGTACAATGCCCCTTGCATTTCCTAGTCCAGACGTTTGAAGCCAATAGACCCAGCCCGAGGCAACAAACGACACAGGCAAAACACGATAGACTACGCGCCCGGGGGAACTCGAATCCCCGACGAGCATGCAGTTCTCAGTTTGCACTTTTCCTTGGCGATTGCCCCTCCCGGGGACTACATTGGGCCCCTTGAATGGCTACCTCGCGATCGCTTCCGAGAGGGCCCGGCAAAATGCCTTCCCCGAGGGGTGACCGACCGACCGTCGCGCCCAGCAGGCCCGCAACTCCGTACGACAACCTCCCAGAGGAGTCGTTCGACCGCGTAGCGCGCCTTACCGCAATCTCGCTCCACGCGCCCATCGCCATTGTCTCACTCGTGGACGAGGACCGTCACGTCGTCAAAAGCAGCGTCGGCCTGACGGGCAGGTCGCGCGTCTGGCGCAAGGTTCCACTGGCTCTGCGCTTTGCGCGACAGGCGGTGACGACAGCAAAGCCCGTCGTCATCAGCGACGCGACCGCCGCCGGCGACGCGACCACTGCCGGCGAGGCCGCCAAGTCACCTGACGGCGTCGCCTACATCGTCGCTCCTCTCATCACGCCAGACGGAATGGTGATCGGGACGATCTGCGCCGTCGACCCCGCAGAGCACGCGTGGACACCTCAGGAGATCGAGAGTCTCGCCGATCTCGCCGAAGGGCTCGTCACCGAAATCGAGCTGCGGAGCGATCTCACGGTCAAGCGCGAGACGCAGGAGCACCTGCTCTACAGCACGCTTCACGATGCGCTCACCGGACTGCCCAACCGCTCTCTCTTCACCGAGCGGCTGCGGCACTCGATGCACCGCAACGTCCGCCACCCCGACGACATGTTCGCCGTGCTGTTCCTCGATCTCGACCGCTTCAAGGACGTCAACGACAACCTCGGTCACTTTGCGGGCGACGAGCTGCTGCGCGCCGTTGCCCGCCGGCTCGAGGTGTGCATCCGGCCCGAGGACACTGTTGCCCGTCTCTCCGGCGACGAGTTCGCGATTCTCCTCGAGAGCATCAATGAGACGAGCGACGCCGGCCGGGTTGCCGAACGGATCGAAGAAGCGCTGTCGTTCCCGATCAACCTCGCCGGCGCCGAAGTGACGACATCGGCAAGCGTCGGAATCGTCACCAGCACGATGTCGCACGACCAGCCCGAACAGCTCCTCCGCAGCGCGGACATGGCGATGTACCGCGCAAAAGCCGCCGGCCGCGCGCGCTACGAGATGTTCGACCGCACGATGCACAGTGATGCGCTTGCTCGGCTTCAGCTCGAGACAGATCTCCGCCGCGCGGTGGAACAGGGCGAGTTCCGCCTGCACTACCAGCCACTCGTGTCGCTCCGCACCGGCCACATCACCGGGCTCGAGGCCCTCATCAGGTGGGAGCATCCCGTGCGCGGGCTGGTGCAGCCGAGCGACTTCATTCCAATCGCCGAAGAGACCGGACTCATCGTGAGAATCGGACGCTGGGTGCTGACGGAAGCCTGCCGCCAGCTCAAGGCGTGGCAGGGCGCACATCCGCGCCCCGAGCCGCTGAGCATCAGCGTGAATCTTTCGGTGAAACAGTTCAGCCAGCCCGACCTGATAGACCAGCTCGCCCGCGCGGTGCGCACCACCGGCATCCCGCCGGAGTCACTGCGGCTGGAAATCACCGAGGCGGCGCTCATCGACAAGGGCGGTGCGGCGATGGCTGTTCTCACCCAGATCAAGCACCTCGGCGCGCAGATCTATCTCGACGATTTCGGCACCGGCTACTCGTCGCTGATCTACCTGCACCGCCTGCCCATCGACGCGATCAAGATCGACCGCGAGCTGGTGAGCACGATGGACACGGACGAGCGCAATCTCCGCCTGGTGCGGACAATCCTCACCTTCGCGCAGATAATCGGCGTGCGCACCGAGGCCGAGGGGATCAGCACCGCCGAGCAGCTGCGCGAGCTGCGCGCGCTCAAGTGCGAGCACGGGCAGGGCTTCCTTTTCTCGGCGGCCATCCCGCACGATGCGGTCGATGAAGTGCTCACCGCAGACCCCGCCTGGTGAAGAACGACAGTTTGTCGTTCGGCACCGAAGCTGCCTAGCGATTAGTTGTGCACGACACGATCTACGGCCTCATCAGCTCGTACGGCTATCTCATTGTCTTCCTTCTGGTGGGCATCGAGAGCCTCGGCATTCCGCTGCCGGGCGAGACGGCGCTCATCACCGCGGCGGCATTTGCCGCGATGGGCCGCCTCGAGATCGTCGGCGTGATCGGCGCCGCGGCGTCCGGCGCAATTCTCGGCGACAATGCCGGGTACTGGATCGGGAAGAAGGGCGGCCTCGCACTCATCCACAAGTACGGCCGCTACCTGCACCTCGACAATGCGAAGATAGCGCGGATGAACGCGTTCTTCGAAAAGCACGGCGCAAAGACGGTCTTCATCGGCCGCTTCGTCTCGCTGCTTCGAAGCTGGGCCGCGGCGCTGGCCGGCGTCGCGTGCATGCCGTGGGGCACGTTCATGATGTACAACGCCCTCGGCGGCATCGCCTGGGCGGGAATCTTCGGCACGCTCGGCTACGTTTTCGGGAAGAACCTGCCGCGCCTCGAGCACTACATCGGACAGGCGAGCATGGCGGCCGCCCTCCTCGCCGCTCTGGTGGTTGGCGTGGCGCTTTTGGCGCGATGGTTCAGCGCCAACCGCGCAAAGGTTTCAGCGAGGATGTCCGACAGATGGCAGCACGCGGCCGAAGCTCCTCGATTCGCCGAGTTCAGCTCGCACCACCGGCGGCTGTGGGCGTACGTCTCGAGCCGTTTCGCGCGCGGCGAGTACCTGGGGCTGCACCTGGCGGCCGGGTTCGTACTCAGCGTCGGCGTGCTGTGGCTCTTCGCCGAAGTCACGGAAGACGTCATTCACAACGATCCGCTGACGCGATTCGATCTCGGGCTCGCGTCGTGGATGCAGCAGCACGAAACCCTATTCGCGCGCGACGTATTTCACACGCTGAGCCTGGCGGGCTCGCCGCTGGTGATGGCCGTGGTCGCGACGATCGTAGCCGCCGTGCTCGCCGCGAAACGGGAATGGATCATTCTCTCCGGCTGGCTGCTCGCGTTTTTTGGCGGCGGTCTGCTCGGTCGGTTCCTCCAGGCGCTCGTGGTCAGGCCGCGAACGGTGGGCGGGCGGGAACTCTTGAGCGGCGCGCCTCTCACACTTCCCACCGGCCACGCGCTCGGCTCACTCGTTGGTTACGGGCTGCTCGCGTACCTGCTCGTTGCGTTCATCATCAAACGCCGCACAGTGGCAACCGCGGTTGTCGTCGCCGCCGGCGCGCTGGTGGTGGCGATCGCGTTCAGCCGTCTCTACCTCGGCGCTCTCTACTTCAGCGACATCATCGGGATGTACTCGGCGGGTGTGGTGTGGCTGGCGACGTGCATCACGGGCATCGAGATCGCTAGAACTTTCGGAGCCCGTCCCGCTCCCGGATAAAGCTTGCCACAGAATCACAGAAACACAGAAAACTGCGGGATTTTGGGGGAACTGCACTCGTTGCCTACCGGTGGCAGAGAACCTACAGTTGCAGCTGCAGTTGCAGTTGAGAATAAAAAAGGAAGATTCTCCGTTCGGGACGGACTTTCAGCATCGTCCCGATGCCTTCTGTGTTTCAGTGTTTCTGTGGCCAACGCACAGATTTGTCCAAAACAAAGTTCCAGAGGAAACGCCAATGACTCTCAGACATATAGCATCGAGACTTTCCCTAGGTTTTCTCTTTTGGGCGAGCCCGTTTGTTCTCCTGGCGCAACGCGCCGCCCCGGATTCGGCGCTCAAGGCTGTTCTCCAGGAACGCGTCACATCCAAACGGGCTGTCGGGCTCGTTCTCGTTGGGGTGGAGAAGGGAAAGCCGCCGCGGATCTACACGGCGGGGACGTCCGGATCGGGCGTCGCGCTCGACGGGAATACCGAGTTCGAGATCGGCTCCGTCACCAAGGTGTTCACCACGGCGCTTCTCGCCGACATGGTGCAGCGCGGAGAAGTGCACCTCGACGATCCCGTCTCGAAGTATCTCCCGGCGACGGTGCACGTTCCGTCGCGCGCGGGCAAGGAGATCACGCTGCTCGATCTCGCGACGCAGTCCTCCGGGCTGCCGCGGCTTCCAAACAATCTGCACCCGGCCAACATCGCCAACCCGTACGCCGATTACAGCGTTCAGCAGCTCTACGATTTCCTGTCCAGCTACGAGCTGACACGCGACATCGGTTCCCGGTTCGAGTACTCCAACCTCGGCGTCGGACTCCTGGGTCACGTTCTGTCGCTTCGCGCCGGCAAGAGTTATGAGGCGCTCGTCACGGAGCGAATCCTCGAGCCGCTCGGAATGCACGACACACGGATCACTCTCACTCCGGCGATGCTGGCGCACCTCGCGCCGGGACACAACGACGCCGGAGCGGCGGTAGCGAACTGGGATCTTCCAACGCTTGCCGGGGCGGGCGCGCTGCGGTCGACAGCCAACGACATGGCGAAATTTCTCGCCGCAAATCTCGATTCCACGCTCGGACCGGTTGCGCGCGACCTGGCGCGCGCGCACACTCCTCTCCGCGACACCGACCAGCCGGCAATGCGCATCGGCCTCGCGTGGCTCACGCTCAATCCGTTCGGTACCCCAATCACCTGGCACAACGGCGGCACAGGTGGCTACCACACATTCATCGGCTTCGACCCGACGCACGACCGCGGCGTGGTCATACTCGCCAACTCGTCGCGCAGCATCGACGACATCGGCCTCCACACGCTGGAGCCGAGGATTCCGCTCACAGTCGTGACAGTGGCAAAGGTGCGGACGGAGATCACTCTCGACCCGGCCAAGCTCGACGCCTACGTCGGAGTGTACGAGCTGGCGCCGACCTTCAGCATCGCGATCACGAAGGAGGGTGGAGCGCTCTTCGGCCAGGCGACAGGGCAGGGGAAGTTCCAGCTATTCCCGGAAACGGAAACCGATTTCTTCCTCAAGGTCACCGACGCGCAGATAACGTTCGTCAGGGACGCGACCGGGAAAATCGATTCGCTCGTCCTGCATCAGGGCGGCGCGAACACGCCGGGCAGGCGAATCAAGTAAAAAAAGCCACAGAAACACAGAAACACAGAAAGCCACTCGGCACTTCGAATAGTCCGGCCCAGAGCTTGGATTCTTTTTCTTTGTTTTGAAGCTACAACTGCAGGGCCTGCAGTTTACAAAAAAAAGAAAGACTCTTACTCCAAGCCGGACTGTCGGAAACGCTACGTGGCTTTCTGTGTTTCTGTGTTTCTGTGGCCAAGACTATCGATCCGTCGAGATCCGGATGTTGATATTCCTTCCCGGCTCGCGCGCGAATAGCTTGTAACGACGCGTATGAACAAACCGAAAGCAGTAGAAACCTGTTCGGGTTTGAATTGCCCCGAATGCCTTGAGCCAACATTATTGTGCTCTCGCCTGACGGCTAACTGACAGGACGCGAAGGAGTTTGTTGATATGAGCCGGATTCGAGGTCTGTTAATGGCAGCCTTCATCATCCTCGGCGCCACCGCGCGGGCACAGACCATAACTGGCACTGTCAATAGCGCGGACGGCCCCATCGTCGGAGCAACGGTTCGACTTCTCGAGCTCGATCGCGTCGAGCATACGGGCGCGCGGGGGCAGTTCAGTTTTTCCAATGTTCCTCAGGGGACGTACCGAGTTTTCGCTGGTGTCAGCGGATATGCCTCTGCGACCAACACGGTCAACGTGACGAGCGATACTGCAATGGTATCGTTCGACCTCAGGGAATCTGCGATCAAACTCAAAGAGGTTGTGGTCTCCGCATCGCCGACCGCACGGACCACCGACGAGCAGTATCAGTCAACTGCATCGAAGTCGCAGGTGGAGTTCGAGAATAGCCCGGGGACGAGCTTTGCGGAGAAGATCTCGGATCTTCCCGGTGTCACAGTTCGCGGTAACGGCTCCGCTCCGTCACGCCCGATTCTCCGGGGCTTGGGCGACAACGAGGTGCTGGTTCTGGAAAACGGACTTCGCATGGGTGATATCGCGACCTTCGATCCCGCGCACGCCACGCCGATGGCCGCGCTCGGCGTTTCACAAATTGATGTAGTTCGTGGTCCTTCGACCATCCTGTACGGACCAAGCACAATTGGCGGCCTCGTAAACGTGATCACCGACATTGTACCCAACGTGTCGGACCATCCTGTCTCCGGTACGGC
Source organism: Gemmatimonadaceae bacterium (assembly GCA_036513055.1). GTDB lineage: Bacteria > Gemmatimonadota > Gemmatimonadetes > Gemmatimonadales > Gemmatimonadaceae > UBA4720. The sequence continues at coordinate 7,901 of DATBZT010000193.1, forward strand.
GGCGGCCGAGGCAAATACCGTGAGTGGTGAGTCTGCCGGCTATGTCAACAACGTCTACAGCGGCACGAATCAGGCATTACGTGTGTCGGCGGGTGGGGTGAACGCTCACGATATCCGCATTCCTTCGGGGAGTTATACCGATCCGGGTACCGGCGCAGTGTTCGAGCTGGACAGAATGCCGCAAACGTTCCAACGTAGCGGCGAAGCAGGCCTCGGCTACGCATATCAAAGCCAGAGGGGAACAATCGGTATTGGCGGGAAGCATTTTGAAATGAACTACGGAGTACCGGGCGTTCCTCCGAACCCCGATTTTGTCAACGTCCCTCCCACGACGTCCCGAATCGCACAAAGCCGGAACACAGTCGAATTCCGAAGCCTGTTCAATCCCGGTACGTCCTTCGCGAGACAGCTCAGGCTGAACGCCAACTACAACGACTACAATCACTCCGAATTCCCAACCGCCCAGGATTCGACCGGCGTTTCTGACCCTCAGGCCAACCATTTCCATAAGCGGGAGTTCAACGCCGTGCTGCAGCTGCAGCATCAGCCGCTCGGCAAACTTCAGGGCACGTTGGGTCTATGGACAAATATCGAAGACCTCACCATCGACGGCGACATGCCGCTGGGGCCCAACTCGTTGACCAGCGGGTTCGCCGGTTACGCGTACGAAGAATATCTCGCGACGCAGAACACTCGGCTGCAAGCCGGCCTGCGATACGACTACAACAAGATCCAAACCCGTCCCTATCTGCAGTCGACTGATTCGGTTTTCCAGTCTCTTAACGTCTCGCGGCTGTCCAACGCTGTGACGGCGTCACTCGGCGCGATCCAGGAGCTCACCCCGCACCTGACGGGATCATTGAGTTTCGCTCGATCGTTTCGCGCCCCTACCGTTCAAGAATTGTTTGCGAACGGACTCGACGCAGCGAGCGGCACCTACTCTATCGGAAGCGCGGGCCTCGGGCCAGAAACTGGATTTGGGGCGGACGCGTCACTCAAAGGCAACTTCGCAAACGCGTCCTTTGAATTATCGCCCTACGCAAACTTCATCCATAACTACATCTACGCATTTCTGCGTGGCGACGTGATTCAGGATTTCCCGGTGCGGAAGTTTGGGGCTACCAGCGCGCGCTTGTTTGGTTTTGACGCGAGCGTCACCGTCCAGCCCGCTCAGTATTTCGCCATCAAGGCGGGCGCTGATTATGTGAACGGGGAGGACACCAGGCAGAATGTGCCGCTTCCGTTCATGCCTCCATTGCGAGGCGTGTTGCGCGCGACATATCAAGGCAGGATGTATATGGGCGTGATTGAAACCCGGCTTGCGGCGACCCAAACGCGGCTCGGCGAAGGCGACACGCCAACTGGAGGATACGCGATAATGAACATCGGAGTCGGCCTGCGTTTTTCGCAGCAACGCCTTGTTCATAACATCAGCGTCCATTGTGACAACGTGTTTGACCGTGTGTACCGGGATAACCTGTCTGTCATCAAGGATTTTATTCCGCAACCAGGGCGCGGCTTCCGACTGAATTACCAAATGCTTTATTGAACGGCTCTGCCTGGATCGCGCGCCTTGCGAGATGGAGACGAGAGCCGTCCTATCGAACCGCCGGACCAAACTCGATATTGCCCGCTACACAGCTCTCATCGGAGATTCCTCGTATGCGCTTCGCCGCTCTGTCGCTTTTCGTCTCTGCCACGGGATTCACACTTGTTCCTGCTACCATAGATTCAACTCCGCCCCGCGGGTTTACCGCCGAGTCGGGCAGGCTGGAGCGGGACTGGGAGACGAAGTTCGACGCGCTGCCCGACGCCGCGCACATGCGCGACGCAATGCTGCGGCTTTCGGCGCGTCCGCACCACGTGGGCTCGCCGTACGACAAGGCCAACGCCGAGTGGCTTCGCGACCAGTTCCGGTCGTACGGGTGGGATGCGAACATCGAGAGCTTTGACGTTCTCTTCCCGACTCCAACAGAGCGCGTCGTGGAGATGCTCGAGCCGACCGTGTACAAGGCCGCCCTCCAGGAGCCCGTTGTCGCCGGCGATCCGACGTCCAACCAGCGGGCAGAGCAGCTTCCGTCGTACAACGCCTATTCCGCTGACGGCGACGTCACGGGCCCGCTCGTTTTCGTCAACTTCGGCATCCCCGCGGATTATGAGGAGCTGGAGCGCCACGGCATTTCAGTGAAGGGCGCGATTGTCATCGCCAAGTACGGCGGGTCGTGGCGCGGCATCAAGCCGAAAGTCGCTGCCGAGCATGGCGCGGTGGGCTGTCTCATCTACTCGGATCCGCGCGATGACGGCTACGCGGGCGGCGACGTGTTTCCAAACGGACCGATGCGGCCGGCGCAGGGGGTGCAGCGCGGCTCGGTGGCCGACATGCCGACGTATCCCGGCGATCCGCTCACGCCCGGCGTCGGTGCGACAAAGGATGCGAAGCGTCTTCCGCTCGCCGAAGCGAAGACGATCACGAAGATCCCGGTGCTTCCCATATCCTACGGCGACGCGCAGCCGCTTCTCGCCGCCCTTCGCGGCCCGGTGGTACCTCCGGCGTGGCGCGGTGGATTGCCAATCACCTACCGGTTCGGCCCGGGCCCGGCGCGGGTCCATCTTCGCGTTAAGTCCGAGTGGAGCTTGAAGACAATCAACGACGTGATCGCGAAAATGCCCGGCACCACCGAGGCGGACGAGTGGGTGATTCGCGGAAATCACCACGACGCCTGGGTGAATGGCGCTGAGGATCCGATTTCCGGGTTGGTGGCGGAGCTGGAGGAGGCGCGTGCGCTGGGCGCATTGCACAAGCAGGGATGGCGGCCGAAGCGCACGATCATCTACGCCGCGTGGGACGGCGAAGAGCCCGGTTTGCTTGGCTCGACCGAATGGGCGGAGACGCATGCAGACGAGTTGGCGCAGCATGCCGTGGCGTACATCAACAGCGACACGAACGGCAGGGGCTACCTCGGAATCGAGGGATCCCACTCGCTGGAGAAGTTCATAGACGGAGTGGCGCGCGACGTGACCGATCCGGAGTCGGGGAAAAGCGCGAACGAGCGCGCAAGGCTCCGTACCATCCGCAGCGGCAGCAAGGAAGCGCAGAAGGATGCCCGCGAGCGCGATGACCTGCGCATCGGCGCGCTCGGATCAGGCTCCGACTATTCGACGTTCCTCGACCACCTTGGCGTTGCCGCCCTCAACCTCGGCTATGGCGGTGAGGACAACGGCGGCATCTACCATTCTGTGTACGATGATTTTTACTGGTTCAGCCACTTCAGCGACTCGAGCTATGTCTATGGCAAGGCCCTGGCGCAGACAGCGGGTAAAGCAGTTATGCGACTGGCGAGTGCCGACCTCCTTCCGTTTGCCTTCACGAATCTCTCCGAGACGGCGAACGGTTATATGAAGCAGATCCAGAAATTGCGCGACAGCACGAACGATCAGCTCACCGAGCGGAACCGGGCGATCGAAGAGGGAGTTTACCTGGCGACGAGCGATCCGCGTGATCCGGTTCGTGCGCCTGCACACGAAAACCCGCCGCCGCAGTTCAATTTCGCGCCGCTCCAGACTGCGTCCGATTCGCTCACTCATGCTGCGGCCCGATACGATGCTGCCTACACGGCGGCGCTGAGCGGTGCCGTCGCACAATCGCCCGCCCGCGCTTCGGCGCTCAAGTCAATCAACCAGCGACTGCTTCAGGCCGAGCGTGCGCTTACATCTAATGAAGGGCTGGCGGGGCGCGGGTGGTACAAACATCTGCTCTACGCGCCGGGGTTCTACACGGGTTACGGCGTGAAAACGATGCCCGGGCCGCGGGAGGCGATCGAGCAGCACCAATGGGCGAGCGTTGACGGCGAGATTGGACGGGTTGCCGCGGCGCTGGAGAGGGAGGCCACGCTGGTTAGTCAGCTCGCCGATCAACTTGGGCTCATCCGGTAACCGCTTCCCGGTACCTGCTACCCGTGCCCGCTGACCGCTATCCGCTGCGCGCTTTCCGCTGACCGCGTTTCGCTGACCGCGACGGGAAGCGGGAGACTGGAAGCGGATGACGGGTTACGGGAGACGGGTGGCGGGAGGCGGGCACGGGTACCGGGTACCGGGAAGCGGATGGTGGGCCATTGCGTTGATGGCGCTGCCGAG
>DATBZT010000194.1:0-6589 GCA_036513055.1 Gemmatimonadaceae bacterium
AGCTCGAGGAACTCGGGGTTGAGGTACTGGAGAGTCCTCAGGTCCAGCGTTTCGATGTTGACGTCGAGCCCGCGAAAAGCGGTGTAAGCTGGATAAAGAATATCGAGCTCGCCGCGGGCACTTCCACGCGTGATCGCGCCGGGAACGTGAGCGTCGGCGAACGTGAAGTGCGACTCGTCCACCCGGAAATGGTCGAGCGGACCGCCGGCGGCGCGCACCGACCCGGTGATGTTCCCCTGCCAATCGTACGGAAATTTCTTTCCGTTGAGCGCCCGCAGCAGGTCGAAGTTGAGCGGTTCTGCTTCCAGCCGGACGTCCTTTACCGCCAGCACCGGAGCGCCCACGCCGTACGTCATGCTTCCCACCAGCCGCGACCGCGTGCTGCTGACATCCATGCGCGTAATTGCGTAATCCATGATCCGCGGATGTCGGACGTTGTTCATGTCGACGTCCAGCCGGCCGCCCCCCGTGCGCGGGAGCGTGGGATACACCCACGCCACGTCGTTGAGCGAGACGGAATCTCCGACGATGTGCACTGCGTAGCGCGTGGCCAGAGGGCCGCCCCATTCGATTTTTCCCTTCGCGCTGCCCGTTGACGCCGGAAGATCGAAATGCGGCATGTCGAGCCATGCCGAATCGCCGAGGAAGCGCACGCCGCCCGCGAGATTATGGATTTGCAGCGGCGGGTCGGAGCTCGTGAGACTTCCCTTCGCAATCTTCATGAAGCGGCCGGCGGTGTCGGGCATCGATACCCGCACATAGCTGAAGCTCGAGCGCACGTCGGTGAACCTCCACGTCCGGGCAAAGCCTTCGCGCGTTCTCCTGATCTCACTCGGCCAGTCATTGCCGGGTGCGTCACGAGTGAGCGAGCCAAGCGCGTGAGTTATCGCGCTGTCCCGCCTGTATCCTTTCAAATCGTCCGACACGTGCCACGGCAGCGTGAGAATGATCTGGCCGTTGCGCACGTCGGCGGAATCCATGACGATGAAGTCGCCGAATCCACGGCCGTTGCTCGGCCCTTTCGGACCCTCCGGAAAAATGCGGCGCCAGTTCCAGCTCCCGTCCTCGTGCTGCCGGAGATGAACGACAGGATGTTCGACGTCGAGGTGACTGAGAAGAATCCGCCGGTCGAAGATGTCGCGAATGTCGTAATTCACGCGCACGCGGCCGGTGGCCACGAACAGGGAATCCTCGCCGTCGCGGATATCGACCGAGTCGATCGTCACGCCATTGAACAGCCCGCCGCTGATCCGTCCGACGTACATCTTCCCGTGCACTTTCCCCGCGACCCACGACTGGACGAACCGTCGCACCTGTCCCTGCCCGTACTCGGTCTGCGTCAGCGAAAGCGCGATCAGAAACACGACGACGAACGCTCCGAGGAGCGCCAGTGCGCTGAACGTGACTATTCGCTGACGCCGAGACATCGTCTAGAAAGCCTGGCCTATTGCCAATCCAAATGTGAGGCGGCTCCGGAAGCCGCTGCTGCCGCTGGGCAGGAATGTCGCGGGACACTGACCTTCCGACTGCACGAGCACGCTGGTCGTCGGGTCAGGCCGGTGAACAGCGAGATTATTGCCCGGGCTGACGCACGGCAGCGCGCCGACGTCGGGGCCGAGCACGCTGCTCGATCCGACGACTCGCGGAACCTCGTAGTAGATCGGCCCCGCCGGCCGGTCGTATGGATTGTACCCCATCACGAGGCGCACTGGTCCAACCGGCGACAGCGCAGTGAGCTGTATCCCGGGTGTGACTTTGATCCGAAAATTCTGGAAGCTGCCCTGCTGCCCGCGGTTCCAGACGTCGCCCGCGTCGGTGAACAGCGTCCACTGCAGAACGTCGGGCAAAAAGGGACTCTTCAGCCGCAGCTCGAGATTGCTCACGAGCAGCGAGTTTCCGCCGACGGGCACCAGCCGACGGAACGAGCGATCGCCAGCCGGAACGCTGAACAACGTATCCGAGGTGAAGGGCAGCTTCGGGTAAACGATCTCATAGCTGGACGCGAGGTAGATCGCCGAGCCGAGCTCGTTCTGGGAGAAGCCGCGAACGGTGCTGGGTCCCCCGGCATACAGTCGCTCCTGCGGCGGAATGAATCCCGTGTTTCCGCTCAGCGACCGGCCGATCACGACGCCGCCGCGAACGCGGAAGGCGAGCACCGCTCCGTCCGAGATTCCCCAGTACTGCGAGCCCTCCACGATCAGCTTGCTGAAACGAAGCGAGCTGTCGGAGAGCGTCAGCGGAGACGCGTGGCGTGCCTCGACGCGCCACTGCGACCCCCCCGTCGGCGAGAAGGCGCTGTTGGAGCCGTCGTGCGACACGATCGCGCTGAGCACCGCGAGGCGCTGCGTTTCCTGCACGCGGCGGCGGTCCTCCTGGTCGCAGATGTTGAACACCGCGCAGAAGAGAGCCGGCTGCGCCTCCGTTCGGCCAAGGTCCATGGAGTAGGCGAACGTCACCGGCGTCCGGGCGAACCGGCGCCAGTCCACAGAGGCTATGCCGCCGATGACCGTCGTCCGCAGGTAGACGTTGTACTCCGATACTCGCTCGCTGAATACCGTGATAGTCGGCACAGCTCGCAATCCAAAGAACACCGGTTGCCTGAGCGTCGCCCCCGCGTAGTAGTTGAGCTTTGCGCTGAACGGGTCGGCTTTCGCCTGGGGGCAGAGATTCTTCAGGCCGCCAAGCGGCTCGCCGATTCCAATCTTTGAAACACGGGTGGTGAGGTCGAGCCGGCGGGCTCCGCGAAGGAAATTGTAGTTCGACAGCTCGCCGGTCACGCGGAAGCAGTCGAGCGTTCCATACCCTGCGCCCAGCCGCGCCGCCTTGGTGGTATTCTCGGCGAGCACCGCATTGATGGCGATGGTCGAGTCCCCCGGCGCTGACGTCGTGTCGGGAAGCAATGACACGTGCTGGTACGCTTCGGTCTGGTACAGCGTCCGCTGCGCATTCAGCAGCTCGTCCTCACGGTACACGCGGCCCGAGTCGAGGCCGATGATCCGACGGACGACTGCATCCGAGATCTGTTGCTTCTTGCTCTGGAAAGGAACGACCTTGATGCTGAGCGATCCGATACGCGTGAAAGGTCCCGCGGCTACGGCGATCGTATCGACAGCGGTCAATCGCAGCGAGTCCACCGCGAAGCTGTTCGTCACCGCCGCTCGCGGATAGCCACTGTTGCGCAGTCGGCGGGCGATCGTATCGCGGGCCGCTTCGATGCTCACGCGATCGAATCGCTGTCCGGCACGAATCGGCAGGGCCCTGGTGAGGTCGCGCCGGCCGGGAATGGAATCCAGCCCGATGATCACCAGCGACTGTAATCGCGTCGGCAACCCTTCGTGGATCATGAACTGCACCTCGACGTCACCCGGCCCGACGCTGCGCACGGCGGTATCGACGGCGACGTCGGGAAAGCCGCGCTTGCGATAGAAAATGGTCAGCCGTGCTCTGTCCCTGGGAAGCTCGGCTCGGTCGAGGCAGCGGCGCACGGTGAACGGCAGGTGAAGAAATCGCCGTGCCCACGCCGACGGAGTGGTGACGATGATCTTCGCCAGGTCGGCGGACGTGAATGCGGTGTTTCCCGTGAACTTGAGCCCGCGAACCTCGAGGTCGCCGCGGTCACATGTGACGTCTTGGGCGGAAGCGGTTCGCGCGGCGAGACTCGAGACTAAGGCGAAAGCGAACGGGAAAAGGCGCCGCGCGAATCCGTGACGCATCAGCCGCTGGGCGAGCGGTCCCACGGACCGGCCGGCCCGCTTTTCGGCTCCTGCGGCTCGGCCTCGCGCGCGAGCGCGTCGGGAGGGACTAGTGGAGTACGCTGGATTAAGAGTTGCACAAGATAAAATCCCGCCAAGCCGACCGCGACGCCGACGCCGATTGCGGGCATGAGATCAGCGGCACCGAGATGGCGCCTGTAGTAGTAGTCTTCGCTCAAAATTGACGCCTTACAGAGGGCTGGATAAGTTCTCGCGTTCGCCCACCACATGTCAACGGTACACTGATGCACACCCGGCGATACTCCTTCGTAGCACTTGCAGTCATGGTTGCGTGCACCGGGGGCGAATCATCGCCCGCGCGTCGCAGTCTGATCGACTCGCGTGACACTTACGATCCGCGCTCACTTGACCCGGCACTGTCCACCGACGTGCCCACCGGGCGCGCGGTCGGATATGTGTTTGACGGCCTCGTCCGCTTCACTCCCGATGCGCAAATCGTGCCCGGACTGGCGCGCGAATGGACGGTCTCACCGGACGGACTGACCTACACTTTTCACCTTCGAACCGGCGTAAAGTTCCAGGACGGCCGGCCGTTCGTCGCGCATAACGTCACCGCGAGCTTCCAGCGCGCTCTCGACCCCGCCACCAAGGGCGGCCGCGGCTGGCCACTCTACCCGATAGCAGGCGCAAAGGATTACGCCGACGGAAAGGCCAGCAGTGTCTCCGGTATGACAACTCCGAACGACAGCACCGTCGTCATCCGGCTCACCGAGCCGTTCGCCATCTTCCCGAAGCTGCTTGCAATGCCCGTCGCATCCATCGTCCCCGACTCCGTGCCGGCCAATTTTGGTGAGCACCCCATCGGCACCGGTCCATGGAAGTTCGTCGAATGGAAGCACGACGATTACCTGCTGTTCGCAAAGAACGCCGGCTACTGGGACACTCCCCCCAAGTCGGACTCGCTGAGGGCGCGCATCATTCCGGAGCCGAGCACGGCGGTGGCTGAGTTCGAGTCAGGAAACGTGGACGTGCTTTACGTGCCCGAGGGCGAGACGCGGAACTGGGAGGAGACGGACGACAAGAAGGCGATGCTCGAGACCGCGCCGGCATTGCGAGTTTTCTACATCGCCATCAACACAACGCGCGGACCACTCTCCGACCCGCGCGTGCGCCAGGCGCTCAACTACGCCACCGACGCGGCCGGTATTCTCGAAGGCATCGTGAGCGGCCGCGGCAATCTCGCCGCCGGCGTGATTCCTCCTTCACTTGCGGGAAGCGACACCACGAGAAAGCGCTACCCGCACGATGTCGCGAAAGCCAAGCAGCTTCTCGCCGCCGCCGGACATCCGACAGGCATAGACGTCGAGCTCTGGTCGTCGCAGACGCCGCCATTCCCGCGTATTGCCCAGACGGTCCAGGCCAATCTCGCAGAAGCCGGAGTGCGGGTGAAGATCGTGCAGCGCGATGCATCGTCGATGCGCGAAGCCGCGCGCAGCGGCAAGACGGACATGGCGCTCAAAGACTGGTACGCGGATTACCCCGACGCCGAAGATTTCCTCTATCCCCTGCTGCACAGCGCGAACAAGGGCGTGGGAGGAAACGTCTCGTTCTACTCGAACCCGAAGTTCGACAAGCTGGTGTCGGACGCCAGGCGTGAGCAGGACGAAGCGAAACGTGTCTCGATGTATCGCGATGCCGACCAGATGGCTTACGACGACGCGCCGATGATCTACCTTTTCTTCTACAAGGAGCTGTACGCCGTCCAGCCGTGGATCACCGGGTTTGTCGTCCCCTCGATCTTCACCGGACAGCGCTGGACCGACGTCCAGATCACGCGACACCCGTAGCTTGTTCGCTTTCATAGTTCGACGTCTCGTTCTGTCGATCCCGACGCTCCTCGGCGTCATGATCGTCGTGTTCCTGCTTCTCTACGTCGCCCCCGGCGATCCGGTGCAGGACATGGTGGGCGAGCGCGCCGACGCCGAGACAATTGCGCGGCTGCGCAAGGATCTTCACCTCGACGAGCCGCTGCCAAAGCAGTTCATCCTCTACGCCGGCGGAGTCCTGCGCGGCGACCTCGGCAAGTCTTACATAACGCAGCGGCCGATAATCGAGGATATCAGGGAAAGATTTCCAAAGACACTGCTGCTCGCGGGCACGGCGATGCTGCTGGCGTCAATTCTCGGAATCACCATCGGCGTGCTCAGCTCGCGAAATCCCGGTGGCTGGTTCGACCGGCTGTCCCTCGGTTTCGCCTATCTGGGAATCTCGTTTCCAGTGTACTGGGTTGGGTTGATACTCATTCTCATTTTCGCTGTGACGCTGCACTGGCTGCCGCCATCCGGCTATGGCGGGATCAAGTACCTCGTCCTTCCCGCGCTGGCCCTCGGCTCGCGCTCGATCGCCTTTCTCGCTCGCGTCACGCGCTCGGCAATGCTCGACGTGCTCGGCGGTGACTTCGTGCGGACCGCACGGGCGAAGGGACTGAAAGAGCGATCGGTGATAATGCGACACGCGTTGAGAAATGCGCTGATACCGATAGTGACGGTGCTCGGCCTCGACTTCGGGTACTACCTCACCGGAAGCATTCTGACGGAGACGATCTTCAGTTGGCCGGGCATCGGACGGTACGTGGTGAACGCAATCGCGAGAAGAGATCTGCCGGCGATCAACGGATCAGTGCTTTTCCTCAGCGTTGTATTCGTTCTAGTGAACCTCATTACTGACCTTGCCTACGCCAAAGCTGACCCGAGGGTCGCTTTCAACTAAGAGCGATCAGGGGCGGAACTACAACAGCAACTACTTGATGGGGATTTGGCGGATTTAACGGATCAAATACGGAACTGCATTATTTTTTGTTGAACTGCAGTCCCGCC
>DATBZT010000195.1:0-4538 GCA_036513055.1 Gemmatimonadaceae bacterium
GATAGCGGATAGCGGATAGCGGATAGCGGGCACGGGTACCGGGTAGCGGGTGGCGGGTACCCGGTTCAGTGTGGTGCGCCGGACGCTCGCGCCCGAATGAGCGCCCGCTCCCGCTCTATCCTCTGCAGTATCTGCTCCCAGCTGGCGTCTCTCTCTCCCTGGAACGTCACAACGAGCGGATGATCAACGTCAATCTCGCCAGGATAGAGGTAGACCGCGCTCTGCGTCTGGTGTTGTTTGAGGCGCTGCTCGCCGAACCCGGTGCTCAGCGGAATGACATCGATGGGCCGGAAGTCCTGGCCTGCGCTGGTGATTACGAGGTCCATCGGGCTGAAGCGCGCGTCCGGCTCGAGGCCGTAGAATGATACGTACCATGCCGACGGCCGACGGCCCCCGGAGCGACGGGAAATATTCCCGATCGCCACGCGGTTGCTTTCCTCGAGGTCGCGCAGCGCGCGGTAGGAGTCCGGGGTGAGAAGCCGAATGACACTCTCGTCGAGCGGTATTGCCCGGACGATCATGCCCGGGGGCTCGAGGCGGATGGCGATGTCATCCTGGCGCAACGACCCGAATCCCACGGGGATGGTCGCGCGGCCCGTGGTATCGTCGGACGCCGGAATTACGGCCCCGGTTGGCGCTGCGCTCCCCGCGGTGCCGCCAGCCGTGGCTGGAGCGCATGATGCCGCCAGAACCCAGCAGCCGCCGATAACCGCGCATGCGGCCACGCGTCGGTGCGACCGGCCGTTGCTAATCATCTGCCATTGCGCCACTCGCGTTCGCGACAGCCGAGACGATCGCACTCGCGAGGTCGTCGCGTCCCTCGCCGGTGACGGCGCTGAATGGGATTGTCTGCTCCGGGTCGAGCAGCAGCGACCGGGCGATCGCGTCGGCCTGCTCAACCGCCGCGTTGCGTGTGAGCTTATCGGATTTGGTGAGCACCACGATCGTCGGCATCCCCAGTACGCTAAGAAAATCGAGCATCGCGACGTCATCTTCGCTTGGTTCGCGCCGCATGTCCAGAAGCTGTACTACCCCTGCGAGCCTCGGAGTCTTCGCGATGTATCCCTCGAGCAGCGGCCGCCACTCGGCTTTCCTGGCCTTGCTTACGCGCGCATAGCCATAGCCAGGCAGGTCGGCCATCACGAATGAGTCGTTGACGCGAAAAAAGTTGATTTCGCGGGTGCGGCCCGGCGTGCGGCTGACGCGGGCCAGTTTTTTTCGCCCGACTAGGCGATTGAGGAGAGACGACTTGCCGACGTTCGAGCGACCGGAAAAAGCAATTTCCGGAAGGTCACTTTCCGGCCGCCACCCGTCGGCAGCCGCCATCCCGCCCATGAACTCGAGCCTCCGGATGACAAGTGGGTCGTCTCCGGAACGCTTGGGGCTCAGTGGGCCGTCAGATCCGGCCGGCGCGGGTCACCACCGGCCTTGGGATCGTGAGCCGCTGCCGCCGCCCGCTTTGCAGCCCGGCTGGCGCCGATCTTCAGCACGTCACCGCGCAAGGCAAGGGTCAGCACTTCGTCCATCGTTCGCACCGGATGGAATCGCACCGTCGAACGCACTTCTTCCGGAAGATCCTCGACGTCGCGCGCATTTCCATACGGAATGATGACGTCGCTGATCTTGTTGCGATGCGCCGCCACCGATTTTTCCTTGAGCCCTCCGATTGGCAGCACTCTCCCGCGCAGCGTGATCTCCCCGGTCATCGCGACGTCACCGCGCACCGGCACGCCGGTGAGCGCGCTGATGACACCCGTCGCGATGGCTATTCCCGCGGATGGTCCGTCCTTGGGTGTTGCACCCGCCGGCAGGTGAATGTGAATGTCCCGGTTCCGATAGAAATCCCCGTCCAGTCCGAGCGAATGCGCTCTCGTGCGGGCGTAGCTCAACGCCGCGGTGGCTGACTCCTTCATGACGTCGCCGAGCGTTCCCGTGAGCTGAACCTTGCCGCGCCCCTTGACCACCGTGACTTCCACCTCGAGCACCTCGCCGCCGGCGCTGGTGTAAGCCAGCCCGGAGGCTACGCCCACCTTGTCTTCGAGCGATGCGTCGTCCGGATCGTACGGGGGCGACCCGAGCAGCTCGCGCAGATCGCCGACGGTCAGCGTCTGCTTCGTCTCCCCGCTCATGCTTTCCGCCTGCCGTCGCGCCAGCTTGCGCGCAACGCGGGCAATTCTCCGTTCCAGCTCGCGCACGCCGGCTTCGCGCGTGTAGCCGCGCAGAATTGCCGGCAGAACGTCGGGCTCCCAGGTGATGTCGTCGGCATCGAGTCCGTTCGCCTTGATCTGGCGCGGAATCAGGAACTGCCGCGCGATTGCCATCTTCTCGTGGTCGAGGTAGCCAGGCAGCCGGATGATCTCCATCCTGTCGCGCAGCGGCTCCGGTATTCCGGCAAGCGAGTTCGCGGTGGTAATGAACAGCACCTGCGACAGGTCGTAGTCCACCTCGAGGTAGTTGTCGTTGAATGTCGTGTTCTGCTCGGGGTCGAGCACTTCCAGCAGCGCCGCCGCCGGATCGCCGCGATAGTCCTGTCCCAGCTTGTCGACTTCGTCCAGCAGAATCACCGGGTTCACGACTTCCGCCCGGCGCATCGCCTGTATGATGCGCCCCGGCATCGACCCGATGTACGTGCGGCGATGTCCACGTATTTCCGCTTCGTCGCGCACGCCACCAAGGCTCATCCGGATGAACCGGCGGCTAAGCGCGCGCGCAATCGACCGGCCGAGCGAAGTCTTACCGACGCCAGGAGGACCGACAAAACAGAGTATCTGGCCTTCGATATGGCCAACCAGCGACAGCACGGCGATGAAGTCGAGGATGCGCTCCTTCACTTCCTCGAGCCCGTAATGATCCTCGTCGAGTATCTGGCGCGCGTGAGCGACGTCGAGAACGTCAACGCTTCGCTCATCCCATGGGATACTGATTATCCAGTCGATGAAATTCCTCGACACCGTGAATTCCGGCGACATCGGGGACATCCTCCGGAGCTTCCTCAGCTCGCGGAGCGCCCGCGTCTTCACGATCTCGGGCAACGACTTGCGGTTTACCTGGGACTCGAGGTCGGTATAGTCGTCCCCGTCCTCCTCACCCAGCTCCTTGTGAATGGCGCGGAGCTGTTCCTGGAGGTAGAACTCGCGCTGATTCTGAAAGAGCGCGCCCCTCACATCGTCATCGATCTTTCGCTCGAGCTTGAGCAGCTCGCTTTCGCTCGCCAGCGTCTCGGCGAGCGACTCGAAGAGACTCTTAAGCGAGCGGGACTCGAGCAGACGCTGTTTCAGATCGAACTTGATCGCCACGTGGGCGGCCACGCCCCACGCTTGCCTCTCCTCCGATTCGGTGCTCTGAATGAGTCCGACCACTTCGGCCGGTATCCGCCTGTGCAGCGCGACGTATTCCTCGAACAACGAAAGAACGCGGTTTGCGAGCGGCCGGGTCTCCGGATCGCCATCGGGCACCACCCAATGCACCGGAGAAGTGTTCGCCCGAATGAATGGCCCGGTCGCCGTGTAGCGCGTGACTTTTGCGCGCGCGAAGCCCTCGACGAGCACGCGAGTGCTGCCATTGGGCAGCCGCACCACCTGGAGCACCCGGCCGACGACGCCGGTGCGGTGAAGGTCTGCCGCGCCCGGCTCTTGTGTCTCGCCCTCTTTCTGGGCAACGAGCAGGATGAGCTTGTCAGACTCGACAGCGGCTTCGATGGCGGCGAGTGAAGCCGGCCGCCCGACGAGCAGCGGGATCACTACATAAGGAAAGACAACGACTTCGCGAAGAGGGAGAACGGGCAAGCGATCGGCGGCCTGAACGGCCTCGCCTTCGCGCAAATATTCCTGAGTCAACTTATCCGTTTCCTGGTACGCGTAGCCGGTACGGCGTACCGGGAAGAAGCGGAGATTACGCTTCCTTCTTGCGTCTGACGGGCGAGATCTCGAGCAGCGGCTGCGTGCCGTTGGTGATGCACGACTCGGTGACCTTCACCTCGACGACGTCCTCCCTGCTCGGCAGGTCGAACATCACGTCCATCAGCACTTCTTCGAGGATCGCGCGAAGCCCGCGCGCGCCAGTGCCGCGCTTGAGCGCCTTCGTGGCAATGGCCGCCAGAGCACCTTCTTCGAACGTGATCTTCACTTCCTCGAGCCCGAACAGCTTGGTGTACTGCTTGGTCAGCGCGTTCTTGGGCTCCTTGAGGATCCGCACGAGCGACTTCTCATCAAGCGCGTCGAGCGCTACCGTCACCGGAAGACGGCCCACGAGCTCGGGAATCATCCCGTAACGCAGCAGATCGTCCGGCTCGACCTCGCCGAACGGATTGGTGATGTCCTTTTCCTTCTGCGCTGTCTGGTTATTGAAGCCGATCTGCCGGCGCCCCGTGCGAGCCTCGATGATCTTCTCCAATCCGTCGAACGCACCGCCGCAGATGAACAGGATGTCCTTGGTGTTCAGCTGGATGTATTCCTGCTGGGGATGTTTTCTGCCACCCTGCGGGGGCACCGAGGCAACGGTTCCTTCGACGATCTTGAGAAGCGCCTGCTGCACGCCTT
>DATBZT010000196.1:0-28849 GCA_036513055.1 Gemmatimonadaceae bacterium
TCTGCGGGCACCCGCACGGTGTCTGAAGGAGTCCGTATGGTGTCCCTGGGCGCCGGAATCGTATCCCTCGCCGGCTGTTGGGCGCCGACGCCGGGTGCCGCGGCCGCGGCCATGAGCGACACTGAAAACGCCCACCGGTGCAGATCATTGACGGACGAACAACAGTTGCGGCGGCGCAAAAGCCACCATCGACTGCCTTTCGCGGGGCCAGAGAGTCGATTGCCGGAGTCTACAGTCGCCGCCGGGTCACAGTCCGACGAGCCTCCCGTATATTTCACCCCGTGAAGATACTCCACAAATACGTCCTCAAGGAGCACGTCGGGCCGCTTGTCTTCGCCATGACGGCGCTGACCTCGCTGCTGCTTCTGCAGTACATCGCGAAGCGGTTCGGCGAGCTCGTCGGGAAGGGCTTGTCGTGGAGTATCATTGCTGAGTTTCTCGGGCTTTCGGTGCCGCTTACGGTGGCGCTGTCCATGCCGATGGCAGTTCTGGTCTCGACACTGTATGCGTTCAGCCGGCTTGCCGCGGACACCGAGATTACGGCAATGAAGGCCGGCGGCGTAAGTCTGCGAAGCGTTCTGATGCCGGTGATAGTGGCGGCCGTTGGCGTAACACTGTTCATGGTCGCATTCAACGATCAGGTCCTCCCACTGGCCAACCATCGGCTGCGCACGCTTCAGGGCGACATCGCCCAGAAGAAACCCACTTTCGGATTACGCGAGCAGGTGATCAACGAAGTGAGTCCGGGCAAGCTGTATCTCCGCGCCGGGCATCTGAGCCAGACGTCGAACAAGATGCGGGAAATAACCATCTACGACGTGGGAGACGCGAGCCGTCACCGCACCGTTTACGCCGACAGCGGCAACATGGCGATGTCACCCAATCACACTGACCTCCAACTCACGCTATACAGCGGCACAGTAGAGGATGTTCCGACAGCGACGCTCGACCAGCTCCAGCGGGTTTACTTCAACACGGAGCTCATTCGCGTCAAGGGAGTCGGCAACGAATTCCAGCAAACCCGGAACGACAACTTCAAGGGTGAACGGGAAATGTCGGTGTGCGAGATGGAGAAGAACGCGATTGCCGCCCGCCGCACTCTCGCCCTGGCGCGGAAGGAATTCCTGGTCAAGCTCGCAGAAGCAAAACGGCGGAAAGTCAAGCTCAGCGAGGACGTGCGCACGACAGCGGTGAACGACCCGCTCACGATCGGTCTCGGAACGGCCTACTGCTCGCTGCTCAAGGACATCGGCGTGAAGTCACTGGGCGCGCAGACTCCGGGCAAGGCAAAGGTGGTTGGCCCGTTTGGGAAGAGCCCGACCATTGCGGGGACACCTCAAAGACCCAACGCCACCGCACTCCAGTCAGCCGACGCCGCGATACCGGCCGAGATGGAAGGCCTTCGCATGCGCGTGATGGATGCGCGGACCAGCGCAAACGGCTATGAGGTGGAGATCCAGAAGAAGTTCGCTCTGGCCGCTGCCTGCTTTGTGTTCGTTCTCCTCGGCGCTCCCATCGCGCTGCGCTTTCCGCGAGGCGGCGTGGGCCTGACCATCGGCGTGAGTCTCGTGGTGTTTGCGTTGTACTACGTGGGATTGATTGCCGGAGAATCGCTGGCGCGGAGGGGCCTCATGCCGCCATTCATCTCGATGTGGGGCGCCAATATCATCTTCACCGTGCTTGCCCTGTTCCTGCTGGCACGCATGGGCAACGAGAACACCTCGGGCCGCGGCGGTGATTTGCGTGAGGCCGTGGCCGCCATCAGGCGGCGGCTGAGGCAGCGCCGCAACCGGCGCATCAGAGCCGTCGCTTCACCCCGCCCATCCGCATCGTGAGTCTCGTAAGGCCGCTGGACCGGTACGTCTTCTCCGAGTTCTGGAAGATCTTCATCGCCACGACGTTCGGCTTTCCGCTGCTGCTCATCATCTTCGACATCACGGACAACCTCGACAAATACCTGGCGCGAAAGCTTCCGCTGACGAACGTCGCTCTCAGCTACGTTTATTCGCTGCCCGACTACATGTTCATGATCCTGCCGGCGGCCGTGCTGTTCGCGACTGTCTTTTCGATTGGATCGCTTACGCGTCACTCCGAGATCACCGCGGCCAAAGCGTCGGGCGTGAGCTTCTACCGTTTCATTGCGCCGATCTTCCTCGGCGCCGTGCTCGCAACCGTCGCCGGGCTCGTGCTCGGAGAAATCAACCCGCGGGCTAACAGTCACAAGATGGCCCTCCTCGAGGCCGAGAGGTTCTCGGCGTCGAGCGAACGCTACAACTTCGCGTACTCAGCGGACGCCGGCCGGGTCTACAAGGTGCAGGCGCTGCACGTCCAGGCGAGGTCCATGGACGGAGTCACGATCGAGCGGAAGGGTAAAGGTCCGGCTTATCCTTCATACATCGTTTCCGCCGGCAGTGCGATCTACGACCAGCACAAGGGATGGAAGCTCACCAAGGGGACGATGCACGTACTCACGGACTCGACTCACAACATCACCTACAGGTTCGACTCGCTTCGCGATTTCCGGTTCACTGAGCGGCCACAGGAGCTAACCGTGGCGGCGCGTGCGCCAAGCGACATGGAGTACCGCGAGCTCGGCCGCTTCATCAACGCAATGGAGCGCTCAGGTGGTGACGTTGACGAACTCAAGGTGGAGAGGATGCTCAAGATCGTCATCCCGGTGACGAGCATGGTTATTCTTCTTTTCGGCGCGCCGCTGGCGACGAGCACTCAGCGCGGCGGCGCCGCATACGGAGTTGGCATCTCACTTGCGACAACCGTGATCTTCGTTATGCTGGTGCAGATGACCAAGGCAGTCGGCGGCCACGGCATGATTCCCGCCGAGGTGGCTGCCTGGGTGCCAAGCATCTTCTTCGGGATCATCGGGCTCATTCTCTTCGCGCGCGTGAGAACTTGATCGGGCGTGTGTCGGCGCTGTTCGCGCAGATCGGAGAGCGCGGATACTTCATGCGCGACATCGGCCGCGGACTCCTCGATCCGTCGACCTACGGCCGCGAGACAATTCGTCAGATGCGGAACATCGGTGTCGACTCCGTGCCGCTGGCGGCGATCGTCGCTGCGTTCATCGGAGCGGTGACGGCGTTCCAGACACGCTACCAGCTTTTCGGAGGCGTACAGCTCTCCGTTGTGGGGCTCATATCAAGGCAGTCGATCATCCTCGAGCTTGGGCCGTTGCTGACCGGCCTGGTGCTGACCGGCCGCGTGGGAGCGAGGATCACGGCCGAGCTGGGGACGATGCGCGTCACCGAGCAGATCGACGCTCTGGAGACACTCGCTTACGATCCCATTGCGTACCTCGTGGTACCCCGGTTGATCGCCGCCGTGGTAATGCTCCCGATCCTGACCATCCTCGCCAACGCCATCGGCGTGGGAATGGCATACGTGACAGCGGTGACGGCGACCGATGTGACTTCCGCGGCCTTCTCCGAAGGACTGCGACTCGCATTCGGGCCGTTTCAGATAGTCTATAGTATCATTAAGGCGACGCTTTTCGGCGCTGCGATCGCCTTCTTTTGCACCTACGAGGGCTATAATACCACCGCCGGCGCCGAGGGCGTCGGACGCAGCACCGCTCAGGCTGTCGTCATCACTTCGGTGGCGATTCTCGTTCTTGACGCGCTCACCGCGCTCCTGCTCGCACCATACCTACAGGCATGAAGAAACGCGACGACGTACTCGTTGGCCTGGTGATGGCTGTGGCTATCATCGTTGCAATCGTAGGATCCCTCTGGCTGGCGCGCGGCGGCCTGTCGAAGGGCTACGCACTGTATGCAAAGTTTCCGTGGTCGTCGGGGCTCAAGCAGGGCCAGCCGGTACTGCTTGCGGGCGTCAACGTCGGTTATGTGGATGGCGTTGAGCTGCGGCAGGACGGGACGGTGCTGACGACCTTCCGCGTCGGCAAGGAATACAAGGTGCCGCAGGGAACGGTCGCCACCGTCATCCCCAACGGCATCTTCGGCGACATGGCCATCGCACTCACGCCGAAGGGCCCGAATCCCCGCTCGATTCCGCAGAACGACACGGTTCCGGTGGGGCCGTCGGCTCCCGGGATAGCCGAGCTTACCGGCAAGGCGGACTCCATCGCGAAGTCGGTGAACGTGATAACGACGGCCCTTCAGAAGGAGCTGATTACCTCCGGAGGGGTGGCCGACCTGCGGAAGACAATATCGGGCATGAACCAGCTCGTGGCGCAGTTCAGTGTCATTGCCGCCGAGCAGAACCGGCAGCTTTCGACGACGTTTGCGTCGCTGCGCCGTGCGACTTCGGGCGTGGACTCGGCCAAGGTCGATTCGACCATCAGGAACGTGCGCGAGGCGACAGCAAATCTCGCCACGCTGTCGAACGACCTGAAGCAGACGAGCAGCAAGCTCGACTCGATCGTGGCCAAGGTGGACAACGGGAACGGTACGGTGGCCAAGGCGCTGAACGATCCCGGCGCCTACAACGACGTGCGCTCGCTGATTCAGCACATGGATTCGCTGATCACAGACGTGAAGAAGAACCCGAAACGCTATATCAACGTGAAGGTCTTCTAGGAAGGCGAAAAGCCTGATCCGTGGAGCGCAAAAGCAAAGCGGGCACGAACTTTCGTTCGTGCCCGCTTTGCTTTGTTACCGTGCTCTCTAGAAGGTGTACTTCAGCTGAAGCTGGAGTGCGTAGTTCGACGACGCATTAGTCGTTGAGAACTGCTGGAACGGCGTGTATCTGAATGTTGGCTGCGCTCCACTGGCGAGCTTGAGCGGCTGACCGGCTGTCGGCTGAACCCACCCAACGCGGGTGAACAGAGTCGGGCTGTTGCTGCTGCCGAGGAGCTGCGGGCCCCAGTTCTTGTTCAGCAGGTTGAGGAAGTTGAAGACATCGAGTTGCAATATGACATTGTGACCGCTCAGCGTGGGGATGGACTGCCGGGCTGAGAAGTTTACAAGCTTTGTCCACGGAGTCCGGCAGGAATTACGCTGCATGATGGTGCCGCGCTGCGAGTTCAGGCACTCGTGGCTCGTAATGAAAGCCTCGACGGAGTCCTGTTGCATCGCCGGCGTCAGGTTTCCGTTTGTTACGAACTGGATCTCCGTGGGATCATGCGCGTCCTTCGGCACATAAACCAGATCGTTGGCGGTTCCATTGTCGCCGTTCATATCACTTCCATAGACATATTCATACGGAACGCCTGACTCGCCGATGAAGAACAACGACACGTCAGTCTTCGTCTTGAACGTGTAGCTGCCGTTGAAGACGACCTTGTGCGGAACATCCCACTTCGACGGGTACAGGGTCTGGTCGTCCTGGCGCCCGGAGTAGGAACGACCAAATGCCCAGTTGGAGAACGCGACTGAGGAAGTAAGATCCCAGACATCGTACGATCGGGCGTAGGTGTAGGCGGCCGAACCTTCAAACGAATTCGAGAACCGCTTCACCATCTGCGTCGTAAAGCTGTACGAATAATCCTTCGTCTTTGTGTTGGTCAGCGCGATTACGTCGCCGAGGAACCGTGTCGTACCCGGTATCGGCTTGCGTGAAACAACGACGTTGCTGGTGGCCGACGTGATGTCGCCGTAAAGCGAGCGGCCGTTTCTGTCCGTTCCAATCGGATTATCGACCACACCGATGTTCTGATAGTAGAAGTTGTAAACCGAGCGGGTATAAATCCCTTCGATCGTGCCGACGATGTTGCCCGGGAGTACTCGATCGTAACCGAGAGTGCTACGCCACGTCTCCGGGAACTTTAGGTTAGGATCGACGGTGTTCACCGTGATCGACGGAACTGCCGTAGCGTTCTTGCAGTTCGTGGCATTTGGAGTTCCCGCATTTGGCATCTGCGGTGCCAGCAGGCCCGGGCTGTTGTTGCAGGTAAGGTTGCCGTAACCGTTGACACCCGAGTTTCCAAACAGGTTACTCAGCCACACGTAAGCCGGCTGCGACATGAAGTATCCAGTCCCGCCACGGAGCTGGTTGACCTGGTCGCCCGTAACATCCCAGTTGAAGCCGATGCGAGGCGACCACTGTTTGGCGCTTGTCGGAACCTGTGTGGTGTTGATGCCAAGAGCGGACTGGATGGTGGCATTCGAATCCGGGTGGTTCCGCAGACCGGGCATGTCGAGCCGGAGGCCGAGCGACACGTTGAGATTCGTCGTCGGCTGCCACTCATCCTGCGCGTAGAATCCGAGCGTGCGGGCAGTGAAACGCGCTGCTCCATCCGTGTTGTCGAGCTTGATGCCGAGCGTAGTCGTGGCCGGCGTGTTGTTGATGAGCGAATCGAGAGTACCGAACGTGTAGTTTCCGAGCGAGTTCTGGGAGAACAGATTCCGAACCTTGTAGAACTCGTTCTTCGTTCCAATGGTGACACGGTGCGAGCCCATCGGAATGGTGATGTTATCGGTGATTTCCGTGATGTCCTGATCGAGCTCGTTACCCTGCGAGGAATTCTCGGAGCCGGCCGCGACCTGGCCCGTTCCGCCACCCGGCTTGGAAACCCGTGATATCACGACGAACGGCGCAAATATCGGGAGAAGCCGTGCGTCACGAATCCGCGTGTAACCAACGAGGGCCTCGTTGGAGATGCCGTGGTTGAAGCTGGTAAAGAGCTGCCCGAGGTAGCTGTTGGTGACGGATTGGAAATTGTATCCGTTGTTGGAAAGACCGAGGCGTGTCGCGCTGCGGCTCAGAATGTCCTGCTGGGCCTTTACGTAGTTATACCGTGTCACCAGGCGGCTGTCATGCGGCAGGCTGATGAAGTCCAGACGCGCGAACATGTTGGCGAGTGGATTGGTGTTCGTGACGAGGCCGGCAGTCCCCGGGTCGGCGTAGCCGTACTTGGTTTTCAGAATGTTGGTGAAGCTGTCCACTGCCGCCTGAGTTGCAGCCGGAGGAACCGTCGCGCCCGCAGGTTGACCGATATAGGGGCCGCTCGCCGGAGCCGACTCCTGCTGGAACTCCGGAGCAACGGAGAAGAAGACCTTATCTTTGATGATCGGACCACCGAGCCAGAAGCCTTCCTGTTTCTGCGAAAACGGAGCCGCACGAAGGTAGTCGACGTTCCGTTCCAGCTTTTCATTGCGCACGGCGTAAGTCCCCGTGCCATGCAGCGTGTTCGAGCCGCTCTTCGTGACGGCGTTCACCATGAAGCCCGAGAAGTATCCCTGGCGCACGTCGAACGGCGACAGAAGAATCTGATATTCCTTGATTGCTTCGAGTGAAATCTGCTTCGCGCCCGCCTGGCCGCCGGGCTGCAGCGTCGAGCTCAGGCCGAAGACGTCGTTGGCCAGCGACCCGTCAATCTGGATTGCATTGAACCGATTGTTCTGTCCACCGCCTGAATTCCCGGGTCCCTTCTGCGAAACCTGGGGTGATGCACCGACGAAATCGGTAAAGTTGCGGTTGAGCGAAGGAGTACGCCGCAGTGCCGAGTCGGTCAGTGTCGTCTGGGCTCCCATGCGCGTCGGACTGATCAAGTCTGCGGAGGTATGCCCGGTAACAAGTACTTCTGATAGCTGGCTTGCCTGAGCAGTGAGGAGGAAATCCAGGCGGGCGGTTTGCCCGAGCTCGACCTTAAGCGGCTTGGTGTCCGGCACAAATCCCAGACGCCTGGCCGTTATGTCGTACGTGCCAATTTCGAGGCCGGTGATAAAATACCGGCCGGCGTCATCGGTTATCACCGTTCTCGTAAAGCCGGTCGAAGCGTTGTGAATCTGAACCTGCGCACCTATCAGATGGCCCTGATCGCCGCCGGCTACGGAGCCACTTATTCCACCGGTGGTTGTCTGGGCCAAGGTGAACGACGGAAGGGAAACAGCGAAAAACAGTAGTGCCAGAACCGCGAGAAACGAACGTGTCTGTGCCATAGGATTTTATGAGGCTGAAGGTACGGGGTGCACTGACAAGGAAGTCTCGGACCAGGTTTGGGAGATTGCGAAACACATGAAGACGGCCGTGGTCCGGACCGCGTACAAAGTACCAGTCGGACTTGAGGGTAGCAAGAATTTTTTGTGAGTCGAAAATGCCACGAATCAGCTACTTTCGCCGTCCCACCGTCGCGAAGTAGACCGGAATGCCCGCCACGATGCCCCCAAGCACTCCAAGTGTCGCCCACCGGCTCCCCGGGTCAACAATCGCGTTCCCGAGAAGCATCACGGTGGACACGATGAAGAGCGCTGGAACCACCGGATAGAACGGAACGCGGAAAGGGGGGCGGTAGTCGCTTCGCCTGCGGAACGCGAAGACAGATGCAACGGCCAGCGCATAGAATGGGACGATGGCGGTAACAAATGCGTCCGCGAGCTGCTCGAATGTGCCGAGGAGAACGAAGATCGCCGCCATCAGCGCCACGAAACTGATGGCAACCGATGGAGTCCTGAATCGCGGATGTACCCGCGCCAGAACGCGAAAGAGCATTCCGTCGTCGGCCATCGCAAACAGAATTCTCGGCCCGGTGAACATCGACCCGTTCAACCCCCCGAAGGTGGAAATCATCACCACCAGCGAGACGAACGCGACACCCGCTGGACCCACCAGCCGCTGGGCGACGTCGGCGGCGACAAGCTTGGAATGCCGCATCTCCTCCACGGGCATCACCGCCAGATAGGCCACGTTGGCGAGGAGGTAGATGACGATGATGCCGCAGGTGCCGATTATCAGAATGCGCGGCAGGTTCCTTTTCGGGTCTTTCACTTCACCGGCAACGAAGCTCACGTCGGCCCATCCATCGTAGACCCACAGCACCGAGACGAGCGCCAGTCCGAACGGCGCGACGGAGAAACTCCCGGCCGGCGCAACCGGCGTGTAGTGTCCGCCGGTCTGGGGAAGTCCAAGGGCGAACGCCAGCGCAATGATCGCCAGGAGGCCGCCCACCTTGGCGAGAGTGGTGATGTTCTGCACGGTGCCAGCGGTGCGAACGCCAACGTAGTTGAACCCGGCGGTAACAATGATCGCCGCGGCGGCGATGTAGTGCACGTAGCCACTGTACGGCGCCACTCCCGGGTCATTGCCCATTACCCGAACGGCATACTCGGCGAATGTCGTGGAAATCGCGCCGAGCGCAGCGGCGCGAATCATCACCAGCTCCGACCACCCGAAGAGAAACGCGGGAAGCCGTCCCCACGCCTCCCTGATGTAGACGTAAACTCCGCCGGTCTGCGGAAAGGCGCCGGCGGCTTCGGCAAGTGTCAGCGCGCCGCACAATGCGAACAGACCGCCGGTCACCCACACGGCGAGCAGAGGCAGCGGACCCGGCAGCTTATCGGCAATTCCGGCCGGCGATCGGAAAATTCCCGAGCCGATCGTCGAGCCAACGAGGATTGCGACGCCGGTCCACAATCCAATCCGCCGCGGAAGTCCGGTGGTTGCCTCTGCAGTCGCGCCGTCCACCGGCGCATTCGCGCTCACTGTGGCGGCGACACTCTCATTCGGCTCGCTCATTCGGGAACGCTACTGCAAAGCGATTGTTGCCGCGAGTAGCTTTACCCCGATGCAAACACTCACAGCGGCGACGACCCGCGACACCACGCGCGCGCCGAAATGAGCCAGCAAGCCGCTGAAATCGCCTTCTGGATAGCCGCAGTTTCCTGCGCCATCGCCGAGCTTGCGATTCTGCGCACGGTGTTCACTCCCGACAAGAGTGTGCATTCGTCGCCCGCCGTTCCGCATTCTCCGCGCGGAGCCGAGATGGTCTGGGCGGTTATCCCGGCAATCGCTCTCGCCGCCCTGCTGGCCGCCACATGGCGCGCAATTCACTGACAACGAGCACTGGATGAAGCTTCTCCGCCATCTGACATACCTCACCCTTGGCCTTGCCTACCTGCAGATCGTGTTCGGTGCGATTGTCCGGATCACCGGCTCCGGCCTCGGCTGCGGCGATCACTGGCCCGATTGTTATGGCTCGTTCACGCCAATGAATCGCGGGCTCGCTCTCCTGATCGAGATCTCGCATCGCTACGGCGCCGCCGTTCTGTCGATTTCAGTGCTGGCGCTCGCGCTCGCCGCATATCTGAGCCGCGGCGAGCCCGGTGTAGGCGGCCAGCGAGGAGTTCTTCGTGGTTCGCTCGTCGCCGTGGGCCTGGTTCTGCTTGCCGCGCTCGTCGGGGCCGCAACGGTGAAGCTCTTTCTCAATCCGTTCGTCATAGCCACGCACCTCGCCATCGCAATGTCGCTGCTTGCCGTATTGTCTGTCACGGCGCTTCGCGCCGGCGGGTTCGGGGCTGCAACAGACATGAGCGGTGCGACGGCGCGCACCTGGAGCGCGGCCAGGATCGCGGTGGCCTTGACCTTTGTGGCGCTCGTTCTCGGAGCACTGACGGCAAATCTGCCCGACGCCGCGGTTTCGTGCGGCGGTTTCCCATGGTGCCGCACGGTGGTGGCCGGGGGTACAGCCCTCGGCGTTCAGATCGCGCATCGCATTGTCGCGTTCGTGCTGTTCGGACACCTGTTGGGAATGTCGATATCCGTGGCGAAAAGGAAGGAGCCGCGAGTGCTTGTATGGGCCGCCCGCATCGCATTCGGAGTTGTCATACTTCAGGTTCTGATCGCCGCCGCCATGGTCGAGATGCACCTGCCAATGCAGCTCAGGTCCCTTCACCAGGCGGCGGGCACTCTCCTCTGGCTTGCGGTGTGTGTTTTTGCCGGCCTGGCACGGATCGGCTCGCCCGCCACTAAAGAAGTGCCGGCCCCGGCAACGGAGCCCGTTCGGGCATGAGCGCTGTGGCCTCGCCGGCCGACAACAGTGTTGTGCGCGACATGGTGATGCTCACCAAGCCGCGCATCATATCGCTGCTTCTCGTGACCACCGTGGCGCCAATGTTCGTCGCCGGCAGTCCGGGGTGGTTTCTCGTCGTTGTTGTCCTGCTCGGCGGGTACCTGATGGCCGGCGGGGCGAATGCCGTCAACATGTACCTCGACCGCGACATCGACGACCGGATGGCCCGCACCCGGCTGCGCCCGATTCCCGGTGGACGCATGAGCGGAAAGTCGGTGCTCGCGTTTGGAGTAGCGCTGGCAACGGCGGCGACTTTTCTCTTTGCCGTGTTCACAAATGTCCTCACGGCGGCGCTCGCCCTGGGCGGCTTCTACTTCTATGTATACGTGTACACGCGGTGGCTGAAACGCACGACGCCCCACAACATCGTCATCGGCGGGGCCGCCGGCGCCTTCCCTCCGCTGGTCGGGTGGGCCGCGATGACGGGGAAGGTAGACCTGGTAGCGGTATACCTGTTCCTCATTGTCTTCTACTGGACGCCGCCGCATTTCTGGGCGCTGGCGCTGCTCAAGCAGCGGGATTACGTCAAGGCGGGAGTGCCAATGGCCCCGCTGGTCTGGGGTGAGCGGGAGACAATGCGGCAGATGCTGTGGTACACCGTCATACTCATCGCCATCACCATCCTTCCCGCGACTTTCGGCGCGTTCGGCTCGATCTACCTCGCATCCGCTTCTCTTCTTGGCGCGCTTCTTTTCGCAGGCATCGTCAGGATGATGAGGGCGCCAGACTGGACGGGTCCTGCGTGGTGGGTCTACAAGTACTCGCTTCTCTACCTCGCCCTCCTCTTCGTAGCGATGGCCGTAGACCGCAAGATCCCGCTCTGATGGCCGAAGCGGCTGCGGGCAGGCGACTGCAATCACCGAAACCGCTGGGACAGCTGCTGCCGCGGGTCAAACCCCACGCCGGCCGGCTGGCGACGGCGTTCGTGTGCCTCGTGTTGAGCGTCGGTATCGCACTGGCATTCCCGCAGATAGTCCGGCGGCTGCTCGACGCCGCGTTCGTCGCGGGCAACGGAGCGCTGCTCAATCGAATCGCGCTCGGACTCCTCGGACTTTTCGCTGTTCAGGCGGCGCTCAATTTCATACAGGTCTACCTGCTGACGATGACGTCCGAGCGCATCGTCGCCGAGCTGAGGCGCGATCTCTTTGCCCACCTCGTCCGGCTGTCGCCCGGTTTTTTCACCGACCAGCGGACAGGCGAGCTCACGAGCCGCCTCTCAGCCGACACCGCAGTGATCCAGACGGTGCTGAGTTACAATCTGTCGGAATTCGCGAGACAGCTCCTGTTCCTGGTTGGAGGAGTGGTGCTGCTGACCATGACGCATCCGACGCTGGCAGCTACGACTCTGGCAGTGGTGCCGATAGTCATCGGGGCGGCCTTTGTATTTGGACGCATGCTCAAGCGCGCGAGCACTGGAGTGCAGGATCGCATTGCCGAGGCGACGGGTACGGCCGAGGAGGCGTTCTCACAGATTCGAACGGTTCAGAGCTTCACGCGCGAAACGGAAGAAACTCGGCGCTACACGGCCCACATGGCCCACGTTATCGCGGCAGCGATGGATCGGGCCCGCATCCGGGCGATGTTCTTCGGAATCCTCACATTCTGCGCGTTCGGCGGGGTCGTCGCTGTGCTGTGGCAGGGGGGCCGGCTGGTGCTCGACGGAGCGCTGACCGCCGGCGCACTCGTGTCCTTCATGCTGTACGCGCTCTATGTCGCCGGCGCCGTCGGGTCCCTCGGGTCGTTGTTCGGCGTGTATCAGGAGGCTGTTGGCGCGGCAAAGCGCACGTTCGACCTGCTGGCCACTGAATCGACCATTCGCGAGCCAACGATTCCGGCGATTCTTGCCAGCCCCGCGCGCGGTGAAGTCGAGCTGTCGCATGTGACCTTTCGCTACGCGGCGACACTGTCCGACGTGATCTCCGACGTGTCACTTCGCATCGGGCCCGGCGAAGTGGTTGCCCTTGTTGGTCCGAGCGGCGCGGGGAAGACGACGATTGCTTCGCTGATCCCGAGATTCTGGGATGTGGATCAGGGAACCATCTCGCTGGACGGGCATGACATCCGGGACCTTTCACTGCTCGATCTGCGGGGCGCAATCGGCATCGTTCCCCAGGAGCCGACGCTCTTCAGCGGAACTATTCGCGAGAACATCGCCTACGCCCTGATTGAGGACGGGCGCGATCCTCCGGATGAAGCCATTCGCCACGCCGCTGCGGCAGCGCACGCGACGGAATTCATCGACCGACTCGGAGACGGATTCGACACGCTTGTCGGAGAGCGCGGCGTCAAGCTCTCGGGTGGGCAGCGACAGCGGCTGGCAATTGCCCGCGTTTTTCTGAAAGACCCGGCGGTGGTCATCCTCGACGAGGCGACGTCGAGTCTCGACAGTGACAGCGAGCGGCTGGTGGAAGAGGCGATGCAGGAGTTACTGCGCGGCCGCTCGACTTTGATCATCGCCCACCGGTTGAGCACCGTTCTTCGCGCCGACCGGGTGGTGGTGATCGATCGGGGGCGAATAATCGAGGATGGAAGTCATCAAGATCTTCTCTCTCGGGAAGGTGTGTACTCGCGCCTATTCCGCGGGCAATTCCGCGGGAGCACGGCTGTCGCGCCGTCCGCCGTGCTGACGATCTAGCGAGGGGCGGGCGTTGGTACTGCCGGCGCCGGCTTCGCGGCCGATGGCTGTGCGGCCGCGGTGGTGGTGGGTGCCGGCGCCCCTTCCCCTGGCAGCTTGAGCGCAACGGCCGCAGCAGCTCCGGCTCCGACAGTGACTGTCTGATCGACGAGTCCGAGAACCGGATGCCAGGCCCGCAGGTGATATGTCCCGGCGGGAATTCCCTCGAGCGTGAAGTCGCCGTTCTTCCCTGTCACCGCGTAATACGGGTGATCGAAGACGAGCACGTATGCTTTCGACCAGGGGTGCAGCTCACACGTCACTTCCAGCTCGGCCGTTTTTTTCAGCAGACGGTCGAAGGGGATCACCTGGCCATTGTCGTTGAACGGCGCGATTGCCTCGATCTCCCCGGTTGCGACATCGATGATGCGGTCGCGGTGCATCGCCACGTCGTCGCTGATCACGTTCAACGTTCCGCCGGTTATCACTGTCTGGACGCGTGGATCCATGACGCAGTCTTCATTCGTCAGCTCGAAGCGCCGGTCGACCTCGGGCGCCCGGCCCTGCCGAATGTCGGTGAGCCAGACGGCGACACCGGAAACCCTGGTGCCGGTGTGATCGATGCGGTGATCCACCACCGACCGTCCACAATCCGCCTGCTCGGTGGTGAGATGGATGATGGAATCGGCGGGAAACGCGCCGTCGAAGTCGACGGTGCCGGTAATGCGCCCGGGTGATGCGACAGAGATCTCGCGGTACGGCTGGGCTGGAGCACTGACCACCGCGACGCGGGGCGCAACGCTTCCTTCTTTTCTTGCGGCCGGCTGGGCGGCGTCGGCTTTCGTTCCGTCGGAGCAAGCCGAGATGAGCACTGCTGCGGAGAGGAAGGTCAGTGCGAATAGACTTCGATTCATTCGGTGATTCGTTTTGTGAGGATGCAAAGAGAGGGCAACCGACGTGCCAAAGTTACTACCCCGCTGCCCGGTGCCCGTTACCCGTGCCCGCTAACCGCTAACCGCTAACCGCTAACCGCTAACCGCTGATCGCTAACCGCTGCGGGAGACGGGAGACGGGTGACGGGTGACGGGTGACGCGAAGCGGGCACGGGTGGCGGGTACCGGGTAACTGGTCCCTATTTCATTCCGTATACACTCTTGCCCCCAATGTAGGTCGCAAGAACGCGCGTCCCGAGGACCTCGGAAGCCGGCACTGACATAATGTCCCGGTCGAGCACAACGAAGTCAGCGTACTTCCCCGGAGTCAGCGAGCCCAGCTCCTTCTCCTGAAATCCGGCGTACGCCGGCCAGATTGTCATCGCGCGGAGCGCTTCCTCCCTCGTCATCACCTGCTCGGGGTACCACCCGCCCGGCGGCCAGCCGCTCGCGTCCTGTCGCGTCACCGCCGAGTGAAACGAGATCAGCGGATTGACCTCCTCCACGGGAAAGTCGCTGCCGTCGGGAATCACCACGCCCGTGTTCAGAAGTGAGCGCCAGGCGTATGCACCGCGAATGCGCTGCGGGCCGACGCGGGTCTCTGCCCACCTCATGTCGCTGGTCTGGTGACTGGCCTGCATCGACGGGATGACCCCGAGCTTCGCGAAGCGGGGGATATCCTCAGGCGACAACACCTGGGCGTGCTCGATTCGAAAACGGTGATCGGCTCGCGGCACCGCCTTGAGCGCGGTCTCGAATGCGTCGAGAGCGGTTCGGTTGCCACGGTCACCGATTGCGTGAGTGTTCACCTGAAACCCGCTCCGCAGTCCGATCTCGGCGACTTTCTCCAGATGCGCGGGCGGCGTCACGAGCAATCCTGTATTCCCCGGATCGTCGGAGTATGGCTCGAGCAGCGCTGCCCCGCGCGACCCAAGAGCACCATCGGCGTAGGTCTTGATGGCGCGTATCCAGATGCGGCCGTCGTACAACCCATTCTGCGGTCCGCGGCCGGTGTAATACGCGATATCTGCGGCGTTGTCCGAGACCATCACATAGTTCCGGATGTTGAACCGCCCGGCGCGAGCGAGCGACTCGAACATCTCGATTACGTGCCGCGGCTCGCCGGCGTCGTGAATGCCGGTCAGCCCCCACCTGTTCGCCTCGGCAATGGCGGCAACGGTGGCCTCCCGCATCGCCGCCTCGGATGCCGGCGGCACGCGGTTATCGATGAGACTCTTGGCGTTGTCCACGAAAACGCCAGAGGGGTCACCGTTGGGCAGTCGCAGAATTTTTCCGCCCGTCGGATCTTTTGTAGCTGCGGTGACGCCCGCCAGACGCATTGCCATGGCATTTGCGAGAACGGCATGCCCGTCGATGCGGGTCAGCACCACCGGGTTGGACGGCGTGGCGCGGGAAAGCGCTTCGTGAGTGGGAAAACTCTTCTCTGGCCAGCGGTTCTGGTCCCAGCCGCGTCCCTGCACCCATTCGCCGGGTTTCGCTGTTTTCGCGCGCTCGACTACTCGGCGTATCACTTCATCATACGAAATGGATCCCGCGAGCGCGACGTTGCGGAGCGACGTCGCCAGGCCCGTCAGGTGAGCGTGGGCGTCAACCATGCCAGGAATCACCGTGCGCCCATGAAGGTCGAGCACCCTGGTTCCAGCGCCGGCAAGCGTGCGCGCCTCCGCGTCGGACCCGACGAACGTTACGCGTCCCCCACGCACGGCCAGAGCCGACGCCATTGGGCGCGCGTTATCCACGGTGTAGATGCGGGCGTTGACCACGATGAGGTCGGCGGGTTTGGTCGGAGAAGACGGCGCGGACGCCCGCCCCTGGAAAGTGAGTCCCGCGGTCGAGAGGGCGAGCGCAGCCACGGTGAGAAGCATCACGCGGCGCGGGGAGAAAAGCGGCCTTGAGAATATCATTCCCGATTTTGCGTCAGTGGCGTAAGCCGCGCCAGTCCGTGCCCGCAACTCGTCGCGCCACGGAGACGCTAACTTCACGCGAGGAAATGACCAGATGAAGACTCGCCCGTTCGCCTCGCTCGTTTTTGTACTCGCCGCCGTGAGCTGTATTCCCCTCCCGGCCGCGGTGCGCGCACCGCTGGAGATATGGACGGTTTTTCCACCTGGTGTGGATCGTCTCGATGACGGACGATCGCCCCCGGATACGGCCTTGAAGGGGCCTGTGCCTGGATGCTCCACGATCGTCGACAAATGGGTAGGCCTCGACAGCGTCACCTTGAAACCGGCATTGCTGGCTCCCCTCGCGGCCAGACCTCTCGTTACCGAGCGCACTTACTGCGGCGCGACCACTGCGACGACCACTGCGACGACCACTGCGACGACAACTGCAGAAGCGTCCCTTCCATGGCGCACTGCCGTCATCACGACCTTCCAAGGCGCGCGCTATCGCCCGGAAACCATTCGCGCACTGGGCGAAAGCCACGATGCCTTGTCGCGAACGGCGGCGGTAATTGCCAGGCTCGCAACAGACGACCAGACGCAGGGCGTGCTCCTCGATTTTCAGGAGATGTCCGGCGACGACCTGCCGACCCTCATGGACGTATCACGGGCAATCGCGGATTCGGTACACGCGATTTCGCCCGCAGTGGTGGGAATCATCGTTCCCGGTGCCGACAGCGCCGGCTACCCGGGACGAACTCTGGCCAGAGTCGCCGACGTTCTGCTCGTCAGAATCTTTCCTGAGCACGGTCCGGCCAATCCTCCCGGACCCATTGTTTCCCCGCAATGGTTCGTGCGACGCCTCGGCGCGAGAGCCGGTGAGGTTGGAGTGAATCGCGTCGTTGCCGGAGTGCCGGCTGACGGTGTTCTCTGGAGCGCGCGCGGGCCTGGCCGGACCGTCAGTTACGCAGAAGCGCTGCGGCTGGCGGAAGGTGCAGGCGTGCCCGTGTTGCGCGATCCCGCATCGGGAAATCTCCATGCGGTCTCTCCCCGCGACGGCTGGGAACTGTGGGTATCGGACCACGAGCTGGTGACCAGGCTCATCGCCGAAGGACGAAGAATCGGCGTGACGCGATTCGCCGTGTTCGGACTCGTGGGTGCCGATCCAAAGCTGTGGGAATCTCTACCGCAGCTTGTCAGATAATTATCAGCTCGTGCTGGATGGCGCCCGGCGTGACGATGAGCTTTCCCTTCGCCACATAGGCGTTCACTTCGGTGCGCATTCCCACGTCTTCCGGCAGGTAGATCCCCGGCTCGATCGAGAATCCAACGCCCGGCACCAGCAGCCGCTCCTCGCGCGTCTCGAGATTGTCTATGTGCGGTCCCGATCCATGCAGATCACGGGGGTCGATGGAATGCCCGGTGCGATGAATGAAATAGTCCCCGAATCCGCGCGAGCGAATGACTTCGCGCGTGGCGTCGTCGACTTCCCCTCCGCGAACTGGCTTGCCTGCTTCGATTCTTTCACGAAGCAGCGACAACGCTGCGTCGCGCGCGTCTCGAACCGCGCGCCAGACGCTTTCGTCCCGACTGCTCGGCGATCCGAGCGACGCCATCCACGTCTGATCGGCGAAGACTCCGTTCGGCTCGCGCGCCCAGAGGTCGATGAGCAGGATGTCGCCCCTCCTGATCGGCGGCGAGTGCTCCGCCGACGGCTCGTAGTGTGGACTTGCCGCGTTCGGTCCGATCGCCACAATCGGGCCGTGATCGGTCTCCAGATTCGCGGCGGCGAACCGCTCGAGAATCCATTCCTTGAGCTGGAATTCGGTGAGCGGTGAGTTTTCGTTCGCTCTCTCGCCCGCCTTTTCAAATGCTTCCTTCGCGATTCCGGCGACGACCTCTGCCGCCCGCAGGTGCGACGCGAGATTCTCTTCACTCCACACCGCGTAGAATCGGGTGACAAGATCGGCGCTCGAGACAACCGTGGCTCCGGCTTCGCGAACCATCTCGAGAACGCCGGCCGGAACGCGGTCGAGGTAGGGCACCGCGTCGCCCGGCGAGTACTCCATCGCCACGCGCTTGCCGCCGACGAGATCGCGCAGCTGAGATTCGAGCGCACGCCAGCCGCTGTATGTCGTCTTTGCCCATGCCGGCGGCCAATCGCGCCATGGGTCCTGCTCGATGGCATGCGTGATTGCCACCGGCCTGCCCTCCCGCGGAACGAGCACAAAAATGCGCCGCGTTGCCATGCCGGGCAGCCCGAGGAGCCCTGTGGCCACGGGATTCAGGCCGTGAAAGTCGAAGATGAGCCAGCCGTCCAGCCCGGCCTCGGCGAGCGCCTGCTGTATCGCGACAACAGAGTCTGGTGTGAGCATTGTCAGGCGGCTCCGGACTTCAGGTTGCGCCATTCCGCGCGCCATTCGCACTGATGGTCGCCTCGCTTGAGGCATTGAACGTGATCCACCGAGCCGCCGCCGTGAATCAGCAGTCTCAGCATCTCGCGCAGAGCGGCGGCGTAGTAGGTGCACCCAAGCGAATCCGGAGCGCCGTTCGCGGTCACTGAATCAGTGACGCTCAGGCTCAGAAATGCGCCAGTGCGGGCGAGCGTGCCTCCCAGGAACCTGGTGGCGAGCTGGCGAATGTGACCAAGCGCCAGCGGCCGGCCGATGAGTGCCGGCAGCAACCGGATCGTATTCCGGCGCGCCGCCGAGATGGCACCGTAAACGTCGCTGGCGAGAATCTGGCCGGCGCTGACAAAAAGCGCTTCAGCGTCAGGCCGCCGTCCAATCAGCGTAGCGAGTCCGGTGGCTTCGGCGTAGGGGATCATCTGCCCCCGCTTCACGGCATCCGAGTATCGTCTGATCTGCTGGTAAACTGTATCGCTGAGGCCGAGTCGCTTGTTCCGCAGCTCCTGAACATATTCCGTATCCGGATCGCTTTCCGGCGTATCGATGCGGCGAACGGCTTCCAGCAGACTGAGGGGAATGCGAGCGTTGACTGTCGGGGGCATGTGACCAGGTGGGAGCAATGATCCCGGGATTAACCCCGGCGGGTCATAAACTTATTCAATCTGCGCCCGGATGAACGAGGCCACCGGATTATTTCGCTTTTCATAACGCGCGCGTTTGCCGGCGCAATGCTTGGCGGCATTGTCGTGCTCGTTGCCCGCAACCGCCGGGCGCTCTCCGCCAGCGGGATGGTTGCCGCGACAGCAGTCGCGATCATCAGCACTGCAGCCGGTTGGACGTGGGCGATGATCCTAATCGCTTTCTTTGTTTCGGCAACTGTCCTCTCGCGCTACCGGGCGCAGGCGCGGGATGCGGTTGTCGGCGACATGGTCGCCAAAGGGGGAGAGCGGGATGCCCGCCAGGTCGCGGCCAACGGTGGAGTTTTCGCCGCGGCAGCAATCGCGTCGATCGTTCATCCGTCCGCGATCTGGCTCTCGGTGGGAGCGGGCGCAATCGCGGCATCTACGGCCGACACGTGGGCCACCGAGATCGGAACCCTGGCTACGCACGAGCCACGGCTCATCACCACCGGGCGCCTGGTTCCCACGGGAACATCCGGCGGGGTGTCGTGGCCCGGATC
Organism: Gemmatimonadaceae bacterium; assembly: GCA_036513055.1. Classification (GTDB taxonomy): domain Bacteria; phylum Gemmatimonadota; class Gemmatimonadetes; order Gemmatimonadales; family Gemmatimonadaceae; genus UBA4720. The sequence goes on from DATBZT010000196.1 coordinate 19,801, forward strand.
GCTGGCCGGCTTGGCGGGAGCGATTTTCATTGGAGCGGTGGTCCACCTGGCAGGTTGGGGGGCCGCCGCCACCTTTGCCGCAATCGGCGGAGGCGTTGCCGGAATGCTTGTCGATTCACTTGCAGGCGCATCGATCCAGAGCCGGCGATGGTGCGGCAGCTGTGAAAAGCCCACGGAACGGCTCGTGCACAGCTGCGGTACCACCACGGAGACGCGCGGCGGCATACGCTGGGTAGACAACGACGCCGTCAACGCCATCAGCTCGATCGCAGGCGCCGTGGCTGGCTCGATAATCCCGGTTTGGCTCCCACCATCGTGAGCGCATGATCACCGCTGAAGCAGAGGCCTCGCTGTCACAAGTCGCATCTCCCCCGCGAGCGCGGGTGCTTCTGGTAAGCACCAACCGCGAGCGCCAGCCATATCCGGTGGTTCCTAACGGACTGGCGTGCGTGGCATCGGCGCTGGACGCGGCTGGCCACGGCGTGGAGTTTCTCGACCTTTGCTTTGCCCGTGACCCGGTAGCCGCCGCGCGCGACGCCGCGAGCAGATTCGGGCCGTCGATCATCGGCATCTCCATCCGCAACATCGACAACAGCGACGCCATTGCCTTACGCCATTATACGCCGGAGGCCCGTACGGTTCTGGGCGCGCTCCGGACTGCGGCTCCGACGGCGACAGTGATCGCGGGCGGTGCGGCGTTCGGCGTCGCCCCCGAAGCCTTGTTTCGCGACTTCGGCGTGGACTACGCGGTTGCCGGCGACGGCGAGCGCGCGAGCGTGGCACTTGTCAACGCCATCGCCGAAGGGCGTGAGGTCGGCTCGCTTGCCGGTCTTGTCCGCACGACGGGGGATCGAGTGCACTTCACGCCGCCGGGAGAGGAGGCCGACCTCGACTCTCTTCCCTCTCCGTCACTGCACCGCTGGATCGACCTCAAGCGCTATGAACGGAACGGTGCGACGATTCCAATTCAGACAAAGCGCGGCTGCGTCTTCAAGTGCGTCTACTGCACCTATCGCAATGTGGAGGGCTGGGGCTACAGAACCCGCTCCCCACATCTCGTCGCCGACGAAATCGAGGAGCTCAAGCGCAAGGCGGGGGTGAACAACTTCGACTTCGTGGACTCGACGTTCAACTCGCCGCCGGGTCACGCGCTGGAGGTGTGCGAGGAGATCTCGCGCCGCAATCTTGGCGTGCATCTCGACACCACGAATTTTACGCCCGCGGCCGCCTCCACCGAGCTGCTCGCGGCGATGCGGCGCGCCGGCTTTCGCACTCTTGGCATTACGGCCGAGAGCGCGAGCGATCCCGTTCTGGAAAAGATGGAGAAAGGATTCACGGCGGCCAGAGTGCGCGAGGTGGCCGAACGCGTCGAGCGGGCCGGCATACGAACGTTATGGATTTTTCTTGTCGGGGGGCCGGGCGAGACCCGTGATACGCTCGAAGAAACGCTCGCGTTCGCGCGGTGGCGTCTCGAGCGCGGCGACGCTGCGTATCTCACCGTCGGCCTCCGCATCTATCCGGGAACAACGCTGCACCGCATTGCAATTTCCGAGGGACGTGTGGGGGGCGATGATTCGCTGCTGGACCCGACGTTCTATTTTTCAGACGGGCTCGAGTTCGGCGAGACCGTGAAGCGCCTTCGCGTCTTTGCCGCCGATTACCCGCGTTTCATGTTCTCGGCAGATTCGCGATCGGCGGTGCTGCCCTATCTCACCCGCGCGGCTTCACTTCTGCGCCTGCCCCGCCCGCACTGGCAATACATGGGGCTCTTCCAGCGTATCTCTCGCGCCACGAGCCGACACCGCGCGCCACAGCATGCGTGATGCCCAGGTAGTGATCGTGGGGGGCGGACCCGCCGGATCGTCCGCGGCGTACTTCATGGCGAGAGCGGGTCTCGACGTGCTGTTGCTCGACCGTGCCCGTTTCCCGCGCGACAAGATTTGCTCGGAGTACATGAGCCCGCAGGCTTCGCGCATTCTCTCCGAAATGGGAGCACTGCATGCGGTGGAGAGCTCCGGCGCCGCGCAGCTCACGGGCATGCGGGTGCATGCTCCCAACGGAGCGATCATTCACGGCGAGTTCGCTGCCGCGCATGGGTATCGCGGATTTCGTGATCGCGGCCTGGCGGTGCGGCGCACCATACTCGACTCGATTCTGCTCCAGCGCGCGCGCGATGCAGGCGCCAGGGTCGAGGAAGAGGTCCGTGTGACGGACGTGGTGAAGGATGCATCGGGCCGGGTCACCGGCGTGCAGGCGTCGTTCGCCGACGCTACATCGGGTGTGGTCAGTGCTGGACTCGTGGTCGGCGCGGACGGGCTTCGCTCGGTGATCGGGCGGCGTCTTGGCCTGATCCGCGCCAGGCGCTGGCCGCGGCGCATCGCCCTCGTGACCCACTACCGTAGCGTAGAGGGAGTGCGTCAATTCGGTGAAATGCACGTGGATCGTGGTGGATACCTCGGAATCGCCGATGTCGGCAATGGACTTGCCAACGTCGCCCTCGTCGTGCCGGTGTCGCGCGCCGTGGAGATTGCCGCGGATCGAACCGAATTTCTCGAGGGCTGGATTGCCGAGCGCCCTCGGATTGCCGAGCTTCTCGGAGCAGCGCGGAGAGTGGATCCCGTGAGAGTCACAGGACCATTCGCGTCGACCGCACGGCGGGCATGGACGCCAGGCGCTGCGCTGGTTGGCGATGCCGCCGACTTCTTCGATCCATTCACCGGCGAGGGCATCTACATGGCGCTGCGCGGCGGCGAGCTGCTGGCAGGTCACGTCGTGCAGGCGTTCGACCAAGGCAAGGCCGAAGCAGGCCGCGACGACGCTCTTCGCGCGTATGACTCCGCGCGACGCACCGAGTTCAGAGGAAAGTGGATGGTAGAACGGCTCGTTGGCGCGGCAGTTGCTTTCCCCGCCCTCGTCAACCACGCCGCAAACGTTCTTTCGCGACGCCGCGACATGGCGGACCTGCTGATCGGCGTCGTCGGCGACTTCGTGCCGGCCCGTGAGGTGCTGAGCGCCAGTTATCTGTTGCGCCTGGCTTTCCCGCCGGCGGCGGCGCGATGATCGATCAGGACTCATTCCGCGCCGTGCTCGGTCGTTTCGCGTCGGGCGTCACGGTGATCACCGCGCTCGACGAAGCAGGAAACGATCAGGGCATGACAGTCAGCGCGTTCTGCTCGCTCAGCCTGGATCCGCCGCTCATACTTTTCTGTGTCGACCGCGAGGCATCGATGTACGAGTCCCTCGGAGAGACGACGGGGTTCATCGTCAACATCCTCTCCGAGAGTCAGGAGCCACTCGCGCGCCGATTTTCCGGACCCGACCCCAACCGCTTCGACGGGATTGGCTACCAGCGCGGCCTCACCGGCGCCGCAATTCTCGACGACGTGCTCGGCTACCTCGAATGCCGGCGCATCGAGTTCCACTCGGGCGGAGATCATCGCATATACGTTGGAGAAGTGGAGGTCGCACGATCGAGGGAGGGCCGGCCGCTCCTCTATTATCGCGGGGGATACGCTCAACTCGAACGATGACAGTGGCCCGTCTGTTTACGCCCCGCAGGCGACGCGGAGTGGAGGTGCTGGACGATCCATACGTGTCGCCGGAAATCGCGACGCGGTCGATGATGGACGTCGAGCGCTCCAATCTGGTTTTCGGCGGCCTGCACGCTGCGCTCGAGGAGCTCGAGCCGGCACTTGCCGAGCTTCCTGACCGCGCCACACTGCTCGACGTAGGAACGGGCACGGGGCATATACCGGCTGCTGCCCGTGCTCTTGCGGCGAGACGGGGTCTGGCTTTGAGGACTATCGGCTTCGACAGCTCCGAGCCCCTGCTGCGCAGTCATCGCGACCGCAACGCCGGAGTGGTTCGCGGTGACGCCCTCCGTCTGCCCTTTGGCGACCGAAGCGTGGACATCGTCATGTGCTCCCAGGTGCTTCATCACTTTCTGGAGCCGGACGCGGAGCGCCTCATTGCGGAAATGAACCGCGTGGCACGCGCTCGCGTAGTGATAAGTGACCTTCGCCGAAGCTGGATTGGCGCTGGCGGATTGTGGGTGGCTTCATTCCTGCTTGGGTTTCACTCTGTCAGCAGGCATGATGGCGTCGTCTCAGTCATGCGGGGATTCGCGCCCCACGAGCTTTCTGCGCTCGTGATGTCGGCTACAGGGCAGCGGGCCAAGGTCAATCGTCACCTTGGCTTCAGGGTAACAACGAGCTGGAAACCGAAATGACCGACGCAATCAGAGAACCGTACGAGCTGGGACCCATGCCGCTAGGCCGCCCAACGGAGATCGTGGATGAGCGAGTCGTCCGCGCGCCATGGCGCTCGATCTTCGACCTCGCCAGACGGGTGGAGGAGTGGCCTGCGTACCTGCCCCATTATCGCTACGTGCGGTTCAGGGAACGGGCATCGGACGGCGGGGGACTGGTGGAAATGTCCGCGGACCGGCCTTTCGGTCTCTTTGGCTGGCCAACGTGGTGGCTGTCGGAGATGTCCGTGGATGAAGGCGCTCCGGCAATCCGTTATCGTCATGTGGGGGGTATAACGAAGGGCATGGATGTCGAGTGGAGCTTTCGCACCACTTCCAGCAATGGCACCCAGGTGAAGATCCTGCACGTCTGGGACGGCCCTGCGATTCCTTTTGCGGGCATACCCGTCGCGACGATGATAATCGGGCCGGTCTTCATTCACGGAATCGCGTCTCGCACGCTGGAGGGCCTGGCGCGAATGGCAGAGCGAAGCTCACCGGCTCCCGTGATGGCGGGAGTCCGAGGATGAAACAATCGAGGTGACGGTGTCAAAGCGCAGAGTAGTTGTTACGGGAATCGGCGCAGTGACGCCAATCGGAATGACCAGCGACGGGCTGTGGGAAGGCATCCGCCGCGAACGGTCGGCGGTCCGTTCGCTCACGCGCTTCGATCCGTCTCCATTTCGCAGCCACAACGCGGCCGAGGTGAACGACTTCGTCCCTACCGATCACCTGGAGCGAAAAAAAGCCAGGCGGCTCGACCGGTTCGGCCAGTTTTCCGTGGTCACCGCGGCCATGGCGCTCGAGGATTCAGGAATCGACCTCAATGTTGAGGACCGGGACCGGATTGGTACGATGATGGGATCCGCCCTGGGAGGCGTGGCATACGCCGAATCCCAGGTCGCGGCGTTTCTCGAGCACGGTGTGCGCGGGGTGGATCCGCTCCTGGCTCTCACGGTCTTTGGCGGCGCTTCGAGCTGCAACATTGCCATCGAGCTCGGGGTCAATGGCCCCAATTCCACCAATTCGATGAGCTGCGCCTCGGGCACCATCGCTCTTGGAGACGCCTTCCGTCAGATTCGCGATGGCTATGCGGACATAATGATCGCCGGAGGCGCCGAAGCGCCGCTCGCCCCTCTCTGTTTTGGGGCGTTCTCGATCATCAAGGCGATGTCCATCCGCAATGACAATCCGTCAGCTTCGTCACGTCCATTCGACCGCGACCGCGATGGCTTTGTGATGGGCGAAGGCGCGGCGGTGATGATCCTCGAGGAATACGAGCGGGCAGTCGCGCGGGGAGCGCGGATCTACGCCGAAATCGCGGGTTACGGCGTGACGAACGATGCGCATCACATGACGGCTCCCCGCCCTGACGGCGCTCAGGCGGCGAGAGCGATGCGCATCGCCCTGAGCGACGCGCACGTTGCGCCATCGGAAATAGAGTACATCAACGCTCACGGAAGCTCGACTCCGCTCAATGATCCAATGGAGACGCTGGCGATCAAGGATGTGTTTGGAGATCAGGCGTATCGGCTTCCGATAAGCGGGACCAAAGGGTACTACGGCCATGCGCTCGGCGCGTCGGGAGCCATCGAGACGGCCATCTGCGCGCTGGCAATGGAGCATGAGTGGTTGCCTCCGACGGTGAACCTCACCGTTGCCGATGAGGCGTGTGACCTTAACTTTCTGCCCGGAAGCGGCCGCAGCAGGCGCGTCGAGCACGTTCTCACGAACTCCTTTGGATTCGGCGGCATAAACGCCGCGTTGGTCCTCCGCCGGGTGAACTGAGAGCTACGGGCCGATCGCTTCCATCACCCCGGTAATGGGAGCGATCAATGCGTGATTCGTGGCGTCACTTCGTGGCGGAGTTCATCGGCATGTTCGGGTTTGTCTTCGTCGGCGGAGCAGCAATCATGCTGGCGAAAGACACCGCAAGCCCGTCCGGGTTGCTCGAGATCGCGCTCGCTCACGGCTTGATGATGGCGGTGATGATCAGCGCGCTGATGCGGATCTCCGGCCATATCAATCCCGCTGTAACGATCGGTTTTCTGGTGACCCGTCGCATCGAGCCGATGATGGCTGCGGTCTACATCATCGCGCAGGTGATGGGCTCGATTGTCGCCTCCTATTTCCTGAAGTGGACTTTCCCCTTCACCTTGTTCGAAGCGACACACGGTGCCGGCCAGTCGCTCGCGCTTCAGGTGAGTGGCGGCCAGGGGTTCGCGCTGGAGGCCGTGGCGACGTTTTTCCTTGTGCTGACGGTTTTTGGAACTGCGGTTGATCCGAAGGCACCACGCATCGGCGGGCTCGCGATCGGGTTTGTCATCGCTGCCGACATTCTCGCCATCGGCCCGCTGACAGGAGGATCGATGAATCCGGCGCGCTCATTCGGGCCGGCTGTCGCGAGCGGATTTTTCGAGGCACAGCTTCTCTACTGGGCGGCGCCCATCGTCGGCGGAATAGTGGCCGCGGTGCTTTACGACTATCTGTTCATCCGGCGCGACGTCGAGCCCGTTGATCATGGGGTGCTCACGCCGGCAGCGACGACGAGGGAGAGACCCCGGAAGGAAAAAGGCGAACTGCGGGCTGACGGCTGACGGCCTTTGGGCTGACAGTTTTCGGCCCGTACTCGGCGGGAATCTACGTTGGCGGCTTCTGCTCCGCGGCCGGCGCCTCGATGAACCGTTCCATCGACACCGTGAGCACGAGTGTCAGCAGTACCAGTATTCCGGCGACTATGTAAGGAATGCCTTTTCCCATTCGATCCATCGCGAAACCCGTGGCGAGGGGAAAGGAGACGCGAGAGATGCCGCCGAACGTATGTTGGACACCCATGTAGAGGCCGCGCTCCGACTTCGCGACAACGCGCGACAACATTGCCGTCACCGCGGGAAAAATGAAGGCGGTCCCCACAGGCATCAGCGTGAACGACAGAAACATCATCGGATAGGAATGGATTGCCGCGACGAGAACCAGCCCGGCCGCGAGCAGAACCAGCCCCGCACGGCAGAGCCGGGTCTCGCCGACGCGCTCGATGAGCCGCCCCAGCAAGCCGGTTCGGACAAGCACCCCAACGCCTCCCAGGTACATCACGAAGTAGCCAACGTTCTGCTCGTTGATTCCCAGGCGCTCCCCGAGGATGAGCGGCAGGATCGGGGTTGTACCGTAAAACGCGCCAATGGCCACGGCATAGATGAGAATGAGGCGCGGAGCGGGCTCATTGGGGTGCATGATTACGTGTGTTATGGCTCCCGGACCGGTGGATTTGTGCCCGGTGACCGGAATTTCCATCGTCGCCGTGTGGCGCGGCTCCCTGAGGAACTTCCACGCGAAAATACTGACGAGTGCGCAAAGCAGCGCCGAGCCGATGCCTGGCGCGTGATGCCCGCCAAATCTCACCAGTGCAGATCCGATCGCCGGCCCGATCACCGCGCCAAGACTCGTTACCGCCGACAGCCAGCCAAGGGTTTTCGCCCGGTCCTTTGGCTCGCTCACGTCCGAGACGTAAGCCTGCACGACGCCTATTGTTCCTCCACCGAGCCCCTGCACAACGCGCGAAAGGAAAAGAAGCCAGAGCGACGCGGCAAAGGCAAAGATGACGTACGCCACGGCCGAGAGAAGAAGCCCCACGAGGATGGCCGGCCTGCGGCCGTAGCGGTCCGACAGCCAGCCCCAGACAGGAGCGGCGAGGAGCTGGGCGACGGAGAACGACGCGACGAGTGCGCCGACCATGGCCGCGTTCGCGCCCAGATGCTGAGCGTAAAACGGCAACAGCGGGAAAACAATTATCAGGCCCAGCATGTCCACGAACGCCGTGATCATGAGGACGGTCAGCTTTCCCTTCACTTGCTCTCCCCTGGCAAATCAGTAAACCGACGCCGTCTAATCCAGAAGTCGCCCCGTGGAACGTAATCTGCGTTCCGGTGAATCATTGTGGGTGACTCTCGCCGGAGAAGATCATGCGAGCCTCGAGACGATATTTTCTGATGCCGGTTCTGATGCTGCTGGCGGCTTGCATGTATTCACGTGCCCCGCAGCAGCCACAGCAGGAGACAACACTCCGCGTGGACAACCAGGCGATTGCGGACATGACGATCTACGTCCTCAGTGGAGGGCAGCGGATAAGGCTGGGACTGGCGACCGGGCTCAAGGTGAGCATCCTGACGATTCCGTCGCATCTCATCTTCGGCCCGACGCCGCTCAGGTTTCTGGCTGACCCGATTGGATCAAGCCGCGCGCCGGTAAGCGACGAGATCACCGTCTCCCCCGGAGACATAGTCACGCTGACGATACCAGCCCAGTAGACGAAGTCAGTCCCGCTCGAGCAGGGTTCGGTTCACTTCGTCAATCGAGGCGCGGCCGGACAGCGCCAGGGTCAGGTCGACATCGGCGATGAGTGTACGGATAAGATGGCGCACACCGGCTTCTCCTTCACTCGCCAGCGCATAGACGAAGGGACGTCCCACCAGAACGGCGCTGGCCCCAAGCGCAATCGCCTTGAGGACGTCAGGCCCGCGCCGCACTCCGCTGTCGAGCAACACCGGCACGCGGTCCTCCACGGATTCGCACACTTCCGGCAGGGCATCGAGTGACGCGATGGCGCGCCGTCAACCTGACGCCCTCCGTGATTCGACACGATGATTCCATCGACGCCCCGCTCCACCGCAATTGCGGCGTCGTCCGCATCGAGAATTCCCTTGAGCAGCAGTGGGAGCTTCGTCACTCCGCGAAGCCAATCCACGTCATCCCAGGTAAAACTCGGATTCGTGAACAGCGAAAGCATCAGAATGATCGCCGCTCGCG
>DATBZT010000197.1:0-4728 GCA_036513055.1 Gemmatimonadaceae bacterium
TCTTCAACGCGTTGTCGAGCGCGTGAGTCGCTTCACCCTGGTGGACGAAATGATTGTCGCGACCTCCGAGCTTCATGCCGACGACAAGGTTTGCGACGAATGCGCGCGCATCGGAGTGGAAACGTTCCGCGGAAGCGAATCCGACGTTCTCGAGCGTTTTGTCGGAGCTGCCCGCGCAACGGGTGCCGACGTCTGCGCCCGGCTCACCGCCGACTGCCCGTTGCTGGACCCGGGCGTGAGCGACAGTATCATCTCCGTCTTTCTCGAGGCTGATGGCGCGGCAGACTATGTGAGCAACAAGATTCCGCAGTCCTTTCCAAGAGGTCTCGATACCGAGGTGTTCTCGCGTGAGGCGCTGAACCGCGCGGCACGGGAAGCCCGGGAATCCTACGAGCGCGTGCACGTCACCGCCTACATGTACCGCCATCCGGAGCGCTTCTCGCTGATAAGTGTGACGAGCGACGTCGATCGCGCCGACTGGCGCTGGACTGTGGACACGGCGGAGGACCTCGAGTTCGTTCGCCAGGTCTATCAGCGGCTCGGCCGCGACGGCGAATTCAGTTGGAATGACGTTGTCGCTCTCGTCGAGTCGGAGCCATCGCTCAGCTGGATCAACGCCGGCGTGCGGCAGAAGGACGTCGACCAGGGCTGATGAGACAGGCAGACGGCGACCCTCGTGTGGTATGCATCATCGAAGCGCGCTTCGCTTCGACACGGCTGCCGGGGAAGGTGCTGCGACCCATTCTGGGTGAGCCGATGCTCGCGCGGATGATCGAACGGCTGAGCCGTGCGCGAACCCTTGACGCAATCGTTGTCGCCACATCCACGTCGCGCGCCGACGATGCGGTGGCCGAGGCAGCGGCCGACGCAGGAGCGGACTGCTTTCGCGGCAGTGAGGACGACGTCCTCGGCAGGGTGGTTGGTGCTGCCCGGGCGTACGATGCCGGAGTGATCGCCGAGACCACCGGCGACTGTCCGCTGCACGACCCGGCAATCGTCGATAAGGTCGTTGCCGACTATCTGATGGGCGGCGCTGATTTCGTCAGCAACATTCACCCGTACACTACGCCGCGTGGCACCGATGTTCGCGTGTTTTCGGCTGATGCTCTCGCCGAGATCGAGCAGACGTCCGCTGACCCTGCGGACAGGGAGCACGTGTCGCTCTACTTCTGGGAGCATCCGGAGAAATACCGGCTGCGCAATGTGGCGACGGAGCTTTCACCGCTCGCGGCGCAGCTGAGGCTCACGGTCGACATGCAGCCAGATCTCGATCTGGTAACCGCGATTTACGAGGAGCTGTACCCCCAGAACCCGGAATTTTCGCTCGCTGACGTTCTTGCCCTCGTCGAGCGAAAGCCCCAGCTCATGGCGATCAATGCGCAGGTTCAGCAGAAGGCAGTCAGGCAATGATGCGCGCGGCGGTGGTCGGCGTCGGCCGCATTGGCAGCACGCTGGCTGATGACCCGCTTCTCGTGAATGACGTGTTCACCCACGCCGAGGCCTACGAAAGAAGCGAGTCGACGACGCTGACCGCGCTCTGCGATACCGACTCGCAGCGTCTTGAAGAGGCCGGCAAACGATGGAAAGTCGACGCCATTTTTTCCGATGCCGGCGAGATGATGACAGGCGCGTCGCCGGAAATCGTCAGCGTGTGCACGCCCACAGCTACGCATCTGGAAGTGGTGCGGAAGCTCCTCGAAGCGGAAACGCCGCCGCGTGCCATTCTCTGCGAGAAACCTCTGGCGCGGACCCTCGCCGAAGCCGAAGAGCTTGCTGGAATGGTGAAAAAGAGCGGGGTGATGTTTGCCACCATCTACCTGCGCCGCTTCGCGCAGAACATCGTCGCGCTGAAGCATTACATCGATTCCGGCGCTCTTGGCGAGATACAGGCGGTTTCCGGCTGGTACATCGGCGGAACCTTTCACAATGGAACGCACTGGTTCGACATGCTGCGCATGTTGGCGGGAGAGGTCAGCTGGGTGGAGTCGTTTGATTCGCTCCGCGAGCCGGGCGCCGATCCGACGCTCGACGTGGTGATGGGCATGAGCAACGGCCCGCTGGCGACTCTTCGGGCATGCGATTTCAGGTGGCATGCGCTGTTCGAGATGGACATCGTGATGACACGTGGCCGGGCGCTGATAACCGATTCCGGACACTCGATATCTCTATGGAGGACGGCTCCGAGCCCGCGGTACACGGGGTATGTGGAGCTCGAGCCGGTCGAGATGAACCTTGGCCACCGGCGGGACCTGATGCTTCACGCTGTCGACGATGCGGCAAAAGCTGTTAATTTCAATGGGGCCCCGGCGTGCACCGTCGACGACGGGCTGGCGGCGATGCGAATTGCTGACGCGGCCTCGAGATCATCGGGCAACCGGGTTTTTTTGCGATAGGATGATGAGCGAACCCATAATGCAGGCAATGGATTGAGCCGTCTGGCCATTCTTGGCGGAAAACCCGTGCGCACCACGGCCTTTCCGCGTCAGGTCACTATTGGCGAAGAAGAAAAAACCGCCGTCGCGGAAGTTCTCGACTCGGGGGTCCTTTCCGATTTCCTCGCCACCTGGTCGCCTCAATTCTATGGCGGGCCACGCGTGCAGAAGCTGGAGCGCGAGTGGGAGAAGTATTTCGGCGTTCGTCACGCCGTTACTGTAAACTCCGCGACATCCGGGTTGTATGCCGCCGTCGGAGCCGCCGGAGTGGGGCCGGGCGACGAAGTCATTGTGTCTCCCATAACGATGACGGCGTCGGCTTCGGCCGCGCTCGTATATGGCGCGATACCCGTATTTGCCGACATCGACCCCGAAACGCTCTGCCTCACCGCGGCGACCATCGAGCCGCTGATAACACCACACACCCGGGCAATCATCGTCGTCGACATTCTCGGCCATCCCGCCGAGATGGACGCGATCATGGCCCTCGCCAGGCGCCACGCGATCACGGTCATCGAGGACGCCGCGCAGGCACCCGGCGCAACCTATAACGGCAGAATGGCCGGAACGCTGGGCGATATTGGCGTTTTCAGCCTCAATTACCACAAGACGATCCACACGGGTGAGGGCGGCGTCGTCGTCACCGACGACGATGCGCTTGCTGAGCGTCTTCAGCTCATTAGAAACCACGGGGAAATGGTAGTTCGCGACAAAGGCGTCAAGGATATCGTCAACATGGTGGGTTACAACTACCGGATGACCGAGATCGAAGCGGCCATTGGAAGTGAGCAGCTCAGAAAGCTCGAATCGCTGCTCGCGCCGCGCATCGAAGCGGCGGAGTACCTGGGCCTCCACTTGTCGAAGATCCCGGGAATTACCCCTCCGGCTGTGCGCGGCAACGTGCGACACGGCTACTATCTGTATGGTGTTCGTTACGACGAAAAGAAATTCGGCGTTTCACGCGACCGATTCGTCGACGCGCTGATCGCTGAAGGTATTCCGATGATCAAGGGATACACGGAGCCGCTCTATTACGCGCCACTCTACCAGCAGCGAATCGCCTTCGGGCGGCACGGCTTTCCCTTCACGTACGAAGGGTACAAGGGCACGGTCAGCTACGATCGGGGGATCTGCCCGGTGGCGGAGCGGATGTGGGAGAAGGAGCTCATGGTGACCAACGTGTGCCGCGCCGGGGTCGCCCAGCCGGACCTGATGGATGTAGTTCTTGCGTTCGAAAAGGTGGCGGGCAGCGCAAGCGATCTCGGGTAGGCCGCCTGGTTCCCCGCACGCTCAACGATCTCCCGCTTTTTTCCCCGTGGCCGGCGCGGCTGCTTGGCCTCGAGCCCTGGGCTCAGCGACACCGGACGCAGGAAGCAATCGACCGCGAGTTCGAGCGTGAGAAGTGGGGAGGACTGCTCGCCCACGCCCGCGGGTCTCACCCCCCACTGACACTCGCCGCAGCAGACGCCTGGGTGCACGGCACCGACGCTGCCGTTCTGTATTCCAGGGGCGATGAGCTCGTGGAAGCAACAGCCTCAGTGGCGCACGGCCGTTATCGCGACTTCGTGGCCAGCGTCGTCTCCCGGTACCTTCCGGCACCCGCGCTGGCCGAGCTCGGGGCGGGGTATGGGAGCGTCGTGCTCGATCTGGCCCGCCGGCCCGAGGTTCGCGGCACACCTGTCTTTGCGGCCGAGCTGACGGAATCCGGCAGTCAGCTGATATCCGAGCTGAGTATCGCCGAAGGTCTAAGTGTTCAAACGGGCCGCTGCGACCTGACGGCTTCGCCGGTGACCACCCTTCCGATCCCGGCCGGTGCGGTGATCTATACCTCGTACGCCGCGCAGTATATCCCGCGACTGGACCTTTCGTTCGTCGAATCGCTCGCTTCGCTCGATCCCTCAGTGGTGATCAATGTCGAGCCATGCTATGAGCACTGCGAGGGAAAAACCTTACTCGGCCTCATGCGGCGGCGCTATATTGAGGTCAACGATTACAACACAAATCTCGTCACCGTGTTGCGAGAGCAGCGTGATCGCGGCGTCATCGATATTCTCGAAGAGCTCCCCGCGGTTTTCGGGTCCAACCCGCTGCTCGCCGCGTCGGTGATTGTTTGGCGGCCGCTGCGACGCAACTGATTGCGGATGGCCGCTCGAGTGACGGTCAATCCCGGCCGTAAAGCCCCAAAGCACAGCCCTTTCACGTAAGTGCCGAAAGTCATACATCGCGTACCGACCAGCTTGAGAGCCGCCGCATGGCGTGCTATCAACCGATTGCCCGCTCGTGCGCAGCGGCTGTT
>DATBZT010000198.1:0-2970 GCA_036513055.1 Gemmatimonadaceae bacterium
AGTTCTCGCTAGCGATCTCGCAGGTGCGGTTCGTCGGAACGCAGACATGGGTTGTGTCGATGTTCGTCGTGAACGGGCTCGTGATGTACATGATGGCGGGCTGGGGCCAACTTAGCAGAAAAGCGCGCGTGCTCCTCGTCATTTCTGTGACCGCGTTCACTCTCCTCCAGCTTTCCATCGGTAATCGCCGCGATTTCATGCCGATGTTCATCTATCTCGCCGGCATTGCGGCCACGAAGCGTCACGCAATCGTTCGAGCGGGCACCGTGGCCCTCGCCGGCGCCGCGTTCATCGCTCTGTCAATCCTGGGGGTGCTGCGCCAGGTCATTGCCAATCCGATGTTGCTGGCGAGCAATCTGTCGAGCCTACTGGTGACGCAGAATGAATTTGTGTCGCCAATCCAGACGTTGATGTACTACGTCCAGAAGACGCGCCCTCTTCGTTTGGGATGGACATATTTCGCCGCTCCCTCATTGTTCATTCCTCGCGTCTTCTGGCCGGAGAAGCCGGAGAGCCTCTCGTTTCAGTTCATGAGAGACGCATTCGGTTCAGTGGAGATGATGGGATACGCCTACACGCCGGTGACCGAGGCGTTCATCAACTTCGGCTGGATCGGCCCTTTCATCGTATTCGCGCTGCTTTCTCTTGGGATGACGAAACTCGTCAAGCACGCCGATGCCTACCCTGGACTTTATTTCATCTGCTTCGCGCTGGTGGTGGACTTCAATCGCGGCGATTTCGGCGGGCTATTCTATTCAGTCGTCTGTATGGGCGCCGCGTTCTGGCTCATGAGCCTGGTTTCACGTCTGCGCTGGGTTCCAAGGGTCTGGCGCTCCACCTTGCAGCCGCCAGGCGAGCCTTTTCCGCCGCGCAACGCGGCGCCGGGTTTCTGATTCATGCTCATCGCCCTCAATCTCCTCTATCTCATTCCCGGTGTCGTGGGCGGCACCGAAACTTACGCCACCTCGCTGATTCATGCGCTCGCCGAGGCGGACGGCGACAACGAGTACGTGGTCTTCGTCAACAAGGGTGCGGCCGACCTCGATGTGACGCCGGCGAAAAATTTTCGTCGCGTCGTCTGCCCCTTCATTGCGCTTCGGCGGATCGTCCGGTACAGCTGGGAACAGGCGGTCCTGCCGTTTCAGCTCCGCCGCGAGGCGCCCGACCTGGTCCACTCCCTCGGCTACGTTGCCCCGCTTGCGGCGCGTGGGCCGCATGTCGTCACCGTCCACGATCTCAATTATCTCGGACATCGAGGCCGGCGCACTGCAGCGGGACGGCGGGCATTCCGTTTCTTCGTCGAGCAGACGGTCAAGCGCGCCGATCACATCATCACAATCTCCAATTTCTCCCGCAATGAGATTGTGAAGAACCTCGCGGTGGATGAAAAAAAGATCTCGGTGATCTACGAGGCGGGTCATGAGTTGAACGAGGCGGAATCAGCAATGACTCCCACGTCAATTCACAGCCCGCTGCCGACGCCGTATGTCATGGCATTCAGCAGCCTGAGCGCTCACAAGAACATTGCCCGCCTCATCGCCGCGTTCGGGTCGGTTTCTCACCTGGTTCCTCACTCGCTCGTTCTCGTCGGGCACCTTCCCGAGAATCCGGTAGTTCGCGCCGAAATCGAAAAAGCGGGGAGCGATCGCGTCAGGTTTACTGGCTATCTGCCTGAAGACGAAGTTCAATCGCTGCTTCAACACGCCTCGCTGTTTGCGTTTCCCTCATTGTACGAGGGGTTTGGCATACCGATTCTTGACGCCCAGCACGCCGGCGTGCCAGTGACGTGCTCGGCCGTTGCGGCCCTGCCCGAAGTCGCCGGGGAAGGCGCCTATCTGTTCGACCCGTATTCGGTGGAATCGATCGCCAGCGCCCTCAGCGCCTGTCTGCTCGACATGGATGTTCGCGAGGAGCTGGTAAAGAAGGGTTGCGAGAACGCGGCGCGCTTCTCGTGGCAGAAGGTCGCGCGCGAGACGCTGGCTGTGTACTCGGCCACTGCGTCGTGACGGGCCGCCGCCGTACTTTCGTTTTTCTCTCCCAGGTCTACGTACCCGATCCAGCGGCGGTGGGCCAACATCTCGCCGATGCCGCCGAAGAGCTGGTACGCCGCGGCCATCGCGTCATCGTCTACACCGCCAGCCGCGGCTATGACGATCCGTCGGAAAAGTATCCGCGGCGCGAGAACGTCCGCGGCGTCGATGTGCGGAGGGTGCCACTGTCGTCGTTCGGCAAGAGGTCCATCGCGATCCGCCTGCTTGGGGGCGCTCTCTTCGTAGCGCAGGCAATCCTCCGGAGCGCCTTGCTCCGCCGCGTGGATGCAGTCGTGGTCAGCACGTCGCCGCCGTTAGCGTCCATCGGCGCGTTGGCCATCGGCGCCATGCACCGCGCGCCGGTGAAGTACTGGGTGATGGACGTGAACCCGGACCAAATGGTCGCTCTCGGACTGGCTCACCGGGGTGACGTTTCGGTGAGAGCCTTCGAGTGGCTCAACCGGCTCATTCTGCGCCGCGCGGCCGATGTGATCGTGCTCGACCGCTTCATGGCGACGAGAATCAATCAGAAGTTGGATGTGTCACAGAAGCTGACCATACTTCCGCCCTGGCCGGCCGAAGATCCCGAGTCCACTGTGGACCAAGCCGACAATCCGTTTCGCCGGAAGCACGAGCTGAATGGAAAGATCGTAGTGATGTACAGCGGAAATCACGGACCTTCGAACCCGCTGGGGACAATTCTTGAGGCAGCGGTTCGTGTAGTGGACGAGCGGCGACTGGTGCTGCTGTTCGTCGGGGGCGGTGTGGGGAAGCGCGAGGTGGAGGATACGGTTTCCGCGAACATTCGCTCGCTGCCCTATCAGCCGCAGAGCGAGCTTCGCTACTCGCTTTCCGCTGCCGACGTGCACCTCGTAACGGTGGGAGATGCCATTCCCGGCATCGTCCACCCCAGCAAGGTGTACGGCGCGATGGCTGTCGG
>DATBZT010000199.1:0-31710 GCA_036513055.1 Gemmatimonadaceae bacterium
TCGACGCTCGTTCCGGCGACACGGTGTTGACATCCGCCCACATTCCCGACCGTTACGGCGCGGGAATATCATATGCGGGGATATCCGGGGCGACGATATCAGCGCAGGTAGCGCGTGACACATGGTCGTCGCTGAACGGTCTCGGTTCGGCTGATGCGCGCGCAGTCGACGCGTGGGATACCGGCCTCGGCATCGAGGCATCAGGCCCCCGCATACTCGAGCGAGTGGTTCTCCTCCGGCTCGGTGGCCGCTACCGCACGCTTCCTTTTCTCGCGGCTGGCGCGGAAGTGAGGGAGCTGTCATTCGCCGGTGGGTTCGGCGCTCAGTTCTCGCGAAATCGCGCGGCGTTCGATGTCACGCTACAGCGTGCTTCCCGTTCTACCGACGCGTCGGCCAAAGCCGGTTCGGTGAGCGAGCGCGCCTACACCCTGAGCTTCGGCCTGCGCGTTCGGCCGTAATTGCGATGAGCGAGCCGGAAAAGGGCACGTCGCCACTGATTCTCGTGGCCGATGACGTTCCGGCGAACGTGGAGCTGCTGTTCGACCAGTTGAATACCCTCGGGTATCGTACGATTGCGGCTTACGACGGTCCCTCCGCAGTTGCTGCCTGCTTCGAGCACTCGCCGGATCTCTGCATTCTCGACGTCTCGATGCCGGCCGGTGACCTCGGCGTGGATACACGATCTACCGGGTTCGAAGTCTGCCGCCGAATAAAGCGCGATCCGCGAACGTCGCGCATTCCGGTCATATTCGTCACGGCTCTCAACGATACCGGCGACAGAGTCAAGGGAATCGAGGCCGGCGGTGACGACTTCCTCACCAAGCCCCACAACCGCCTCGTCCTCGGCGCGCGGGTCCGGAGTCTGCTCAAGCTGAAGGCTGCGACGGACGCCCTGGAGAACAGCTACCGGAAGCTTCGCGAGCTGGAGAAGGTGCGCGATGATCTGATGAAGATGATCGTGCACGATCTGAAGACTCCGCTCACCTCGGTGTTGGCGACTCTCGAGATGCTGGGGGATGGGGATTTTGGTCCCTTGGGCGATCGTCAGCGTGTCGCCGTCGGCGATGCTGAAGGGAAAGCGGAAGATCTGCTGGCCTTGATCGAGGACATTCTCGAGGTCGCGCGAATCGAGGAAGCGGCGGTGACCCTGACCTACTCTCCGATTGCGCCGGCGGCGTTCCTCGCGGAGCTGTTGCACGAGTGGACTCATCGCTTCCAGCAGGAGCACACGACGGCGAAGCTCAACGTCGATGACGAAACGCCGATTTTCGAGGCCGACAAGGCCCTTCTCAAGCGCGTATTCTCGAACCTGATTCAGAACGCGGTGACCCATTCGTCGACGCCGATCGAGCTGACTATGAGCGCGCGCAAGACGGCGGACGGCCTCTTGTTCACGATTACCGACAACGGTCCAGGGATTCCACCCGAGTACCATGAGGTGATCTTCCGCAAGTTTGGGCAGGTGGTGGGCCCGAACGCGCCGCGCGTGCGGAGCTCTGGTCTCGGCCTCACATTCTGCAAGCTCGTCGTTGACCTTCACGGCGGCATGATCTGGGTAAAGAGCAAGGAAGGGGAGGGCAGCTCCTTTTACATTCAGCTTCCACTCAAACCGGCCGGCCGCGGTGCGGCCGCAGTCCCGGACGCGTCTTGAAGTTCTACCTCCGCACTCACGGCTGCCGCGCCAATCAGTATGACAGCGAAGTGGTGCGCGCGATGCTTCTGTCGAGTGGCGCGCTCGAGGCCAGCGGACCAGAAGACGCCGAGGTTGCGATTTTCAACAGCTGTTCGGTAACCGCTGCGGCGGAGGCCGAACTCCGCAAGGAAATTAGGCGGGCAGCGCGAGTCAACTCGAGTTTGCGAACGATCGTCATGGGATGTGCGCCGGGACTGGCTTCGCGCGATGAATCCATCAGTCCCCTTCGCACGTTGCCGACAGTCTCTGACCTGATTGCCGGCGCAGACCTTCCCGGGATCGCCGCGGCCGTGGGACTCTCCCGGGAAGCGGCGTCGCGGACACGCGGCGCACAGACGGGAGCGCGCGGATTGCTGCGGATCCAGGATGGGTGCGACGAGCACTGCACGTTCTGCATGACGACGATTGCCCGTGGGGCAAACCGGTCCCGGCCGGCTCGGGAGCTTATCGACGAAGCGACAGCGCTTGCCGCAGCGCATCCGGAAATCGTTCTGACAGGAATCCACATTGGCGCATATGGAGTCGATACCGGGAACTCTCTTTCGTCGCTCGTGGAGAAGCTGATTTCCAGCGTTCCCCAGGTGCGCTTCCGGTTGTCGTCGCTCGAGGCGACGGAAGTCGATGACCGGCTGCGCGAGATGTTCGCTGATCGCGAGCGGCTCGCGCCGTACCTGCACGCGCCACTCCAGTCGGGGTCGGACCGTGTGCTCAGGCGGATGGGGCGGACATGGTACACGGCCGCCACCTACGAGTCGAGCATCGAGCGAATTGTGTCGGGCAAGGGCGCCTTTGGTCTGGGAGCCGATATCATCTGCGGTTTCCCGGGCGAGACCGAAGAGGATCATCGGCAGACAGTGATGCTCGTTGAGCGGCTGCCGTTTACGTCGCTTCATGTATTTCCGTATTCACCGCGTCCCGGCACGGCGGCCACGCGGCTGGGACGTTCGGTGGGTTCGGAAAACGTCCGGCAAAGAGCTGAGGAATTGCATGAGATTACTCGCCGTAAAAGTCAGTTGTACAACAGTTTGCGTGCTGGCACTTCAGCCGATATAGTGGTGATCAAGGCGGGGGAGGGGCTTACTGAAGATTACCTTTCAGTTGCCGTTCCCGACCTCCAATTTCGGCGCGGCCACCGGTTTCAGGCCATTCTTGCTTGGCAGTCCGGACAACTCCGCGCAACGTCAACCCAGGCACTCTCCGCATGACCAGCCCGCTCGAGTCCACGGTCTACATCGAGACCTACGGATGCCAGATGAACGTCAGCGATTCCGAGCTGATTCTCGGCAAGCTTGCTGCGTCGGGCTACCGCCAGGTGGGTGCGCCGGACGGCGCCGACGTCATCCTCGTGAATACATGCGCAATTCGTGATCACGCCGAACAGCGCGTGATCGGACGGCTCGGCGAGATGAAGAGCAGGATGAAACCCGGGGCGATAGTCGGTGTCACGGGCTGCATGGCCCAGCGCCTCGGCCCGCAGATTCTGGAACGGGCCAGTCATGTCAGTCTCGTGATCGGCCCCGACGGTTATCGGTCCCTCCCGCTGCTGGTGGAGAACGCGCGCCGCGGCGCACGGGTGAGCTCCACTGATTTCGACATGGAGGAGCATTACGAGGACTTCACTCCGCGGCGCTTCGACCGCGTGAAGGCGTGGATCCCGGTGCAGCGAGGCTGCGATTACCGGTGCACCTACTGCATCGTTCCCACCACGCGAGGGTCCGAGCGCAGCCGGCGGCTGGAGGATGTCGTCCGCGAAGCGAGGAACGTCGTGGACGAAGGAATGTCGGAAGTGGTGCTGCTCGGCCAGACGGTGAATTCATACAACGATGGCGAGCACGACTTTGCCGATCTGCTGCGCTCCGTCGGCGCGGTGGACGGGGTCAGGCGGCTCCGGTTCACGAGTCCACATCCGAATGATTTCAGCACGCGCGTGATCGACGCGATGGCCGATACGGCCGCCGTGTGCGAGCATGTCCATCTGCCGATGCAATCGGGCTCCTCGCGCGTCCTCAAGCGAATGCTCCGGCGATATTCGCGAGACCAGTACTTCGAGTGCGCCGCGCGGTTGCGGGACGCGATCGGCGGACTTTCACTCACCACCGACATCATCGTCGGATTTCCCGGTGAGAGCCAAGAGGATTTCGAAGAGACGCTGACCGCCGTCCGTGAGGTTGGCTTCGACGACGCATACACATTCAAGTTCTCTCTTCGCGATGGAACTCCGGCGACGCGTTTTCCGGAGAGTGAGGCCGTGCCTGACGATGTCGCGAGCGACCGGTTGGCGAGATTGATCGATACCGTCCGAAGCGGCGTACGCCGCCGGAATCTCGGGCAGCTCGGGCAGCGGCGAGAGGTGTTGATCGAGAAGGAAGCGCGGAGAGGGGGATTGCTGCAGGCGCGGACGCGGGATTTCAAGACGGTCATCATTCCCGGCGAGGCGTCGCTGATCGGCACATACGTCACCGTCGAGCTTACCGGAACCACCGGGTCGACGTTCACCGGAATCGTAGTCCGCGAGCGCGCTCCTCTTCCGATGGCGGGGTAAGGCTTTCTTGCGGGACGCGCCGGTGAGCGCGTCCTCGGGCACGTCGCTACCGTCGAGCGAAAGCTCCGGACGCGCTGCTGCCGCTCATTACATCCGCATATCTCTGCTTTGTGCTGGCGCTGCTCGCCGGCTACTCAGGGCTGGCGCCGCCTGCAACGGTCATCTCGGCAGTCGCTCTCCTATGGTCGGCATGGCGACGTGACAGAGAAGTTGCGGGCCTTGGCCTTGTTGCAATTGGTGGACTGACGATCGCACTCCTCTCGGGGAGTCCCGCGCGAGCGCTCACTCGCGAGGAGCGCAGGGCAGAGGCGGGCGCGATCGCAGCGACCGCCCTCGGTCGCGCTCGCGATCGCGCTTCCCGGTCCATCGAGACCGTATTCGGGCGCGACGCTCCCATGGCGAAAGCGCTGCTGATTGCCGATCAGCACCAGATATCGCCGGAGATGCGCGACCGCTATGCGCGGGCCGGGATCATTCACATGCTTTCGATCTCCGGACTACACGTCGCGGTGATCGCGAGCGCCATACTGGTCCTGCTGCGCCTGGCGCGCTTGCCGCCGGCGATCGCGGCTGTCGTGTCGCTGCTCGTGACGGCGGTCTATGTCGGAGTGATCGGCGCGCCGGCTCCCGCCCTTCGCTCTGCTGTGATGCTTGGGTTTGGAACCGTGTCCAGACTTCGGCAGCGGCCCACATCGCCCTGGGCTTCGTGGGCGGTGGGCGCAACTGCTCCGCTCGTCCAGCCGCGAACGGCTCTCGATCTCGGTTATCAGCTCAGTGTGGTGGGGATCGCCGGACTGATCGCCAGCGGATGTCTTGCCCGCCGACTGCTGCTGCCCCGCCTGTCCGGCGTCCGCCTCGCGATCGGCCGTGAGCTGCTCACATCCGTCATGGCGACGCTGGTGAGTGCACCACTCGTCACGTGGTACTTCGGCCGGCTCAGTATCATCGCGCCGTTGGCGAATCTGGCTGCCGGCCCGGTGATCGGCGTGCTTCAGCCAACGCTTTTTCTCGCGCTTGTCTGCGCGCCGCTTCCATGGCTTGCCCATTTTATCGCCGCGGCGGCTCACCCGCTGCTCCGGCTGTTCGACGGCATAGCCGCGGCCGCCGCGGCGATTCCCGGAAGCTCAGTCGACGTTGCACCGACGCTTGTCGCAGCCGTTGGCGCAAGCGGCATGGTGGCCGGGCTGGTCGTGGCCAGTCTGTCGAGATATCCCGGCAGACCGCTCGTTGTTGCCACGGTCGCGATGGCGGTGGTCGCCTGGGCTCCGGCAATTCACTTTCCGTATTCCGGAGATGTCGAGCTGCACGTCCTCGACGTTGGCCAGGGCGACGCGATTTTATTGCGCACGGACAAGGGCCGCTGGCTGCTGTTCGACGCGGGGCGTATCTGGAACAGTGGTGACGCCGGCCGATCGACTGTCATTCCGTATGTGATGCGCCGCGGCGGGTCGGTCGAGTCTTTCATTCTTTCTCACGCCCATTCCGATCACGTCGGCGGCGCGGCGAGCGTCTTCCGCGCATTGCGTCCTCACACTTTCTGGGACGCCGCGTTCGCGCAGGGAAGCGAGGTGTACGACAAATCGCTTCGTGCGGCGCGCGATGCGGGAGTCGAGTGGCATCGTGTTCATCCCGGAGACGAGCTCGACGTCGATGGAGTGGCCGTCGAATTCCTGGCTCCCGATTCGGCCTGGACGGCTTCACTGGCCGACCCGAACGAGGCGAGCACCATCGCGCTTGTCCGCTTTGGCGCGGTGCGCTTTCTGCTTGTCGGAGACGCCGAGCAGGCGGAGGAGGGTTGGCTGCTGGATCATGCCCGCTCGGCGCTTCACGCCGATGTTCTCAAGGTTGGTCATCACGGCAGCTCGACGAGCAGTGGCGACGAATTTCTTGCTGCCGTCCACCCATCGGTCGCAATCATATCCGTTGGCGCGGACAATCCTTACGGCCACCCCAGTGCAGACGTTCTGGCCGCCCTTGCCCGTGCGGGGGCGCGGGTCGTGCGTACCGACAAGCTGGGGACCATCGTCGTTCGCACGGATGGGCGCAAAGCCATACTCGAAGCGGAGGGTCGCCGTTGGAATATCTCACCGGGCTCGGCAGGGCACTGACAGGCGAGCCTTTGGCTCTCCCGGACGGTCTGGCGCGCGACTATCCTGAACTCTCCTCGCTCCGCCTCAGGCGCGGCGGCTTGCCTCCCCGGGTAGCCGGGTGGTTTCTCGGCCAGGCCAGCGTTGCAGCCATTACGCTTGGCCGAACCATCTTTTTCGGGGCTCGCGCGCGCCTGGACGCTGAGCTTCTTTTGCACGAGCTTCGCCACGCCGAGCAATTTGAGGAGCGCACGAGCTTCCCCCTGCGTTACATTTGGGAGAGTTTGCGCCGCGGGTATCATCAGAACCGCTACGAGGTGGACGCGAGGGCGTACGCCTCGCGGCGTCTTGGGCAGGCAGTTCGCCCCCTCCCGTCGAGGAAGCCTAACGTGAAGCATACCGACACCTCAGTCGTTACGATCGAGCGGTTCATCATCGAGCAGGAGAAACTCCACCCCGAGGCAACGGGCGAGCTCTCCGGCATCCTTTACGATATGGCGCTGGCGGCAAAGATGATCGCCAACAAAGTCCGCAGCGCCGGACTCGCCGACGTCCTTGGCGCGACTGACGGCGTGAACGTCCAGGGCGAAATTCAGGAAAAACTGGATGTCATCGCCAACGAGATAATCATCAAGGCGTTCGATCACAGCGGCTGGTTGTGCGCGATGGCTTCGGAAGAAGAGCCGGACATCATTCACATCCCCGAGAGATTCCGCTGCGGCAAGTACTGCCTCTTGTTCGATCCCCTCGACGGCTCGTCCAACATCGACGTCAACGTACCCGTAGGGACGATTTTCTCGGTGGTCCAAAAGATCATGCCTGGGCCTCGCGGCGAGATGCGGGACCTGCTTCAGCCTGGAAGCCGGCAGGTCGCTGCTGGCTACGTGATTTACGGGTCGAGCACGATGCTTGTCTATACGACCGGGCAGGGCGCACACGGGTTCACTCTCGACCCGTCGATCGGCGAGTTCCTGCTGTCGCATCCCAACATCAAGACGCCCCACTCCGGCCGGTATCTTTCCGTGAACGACTCATATGAGCGACTGTGGGATGAGGACGTTCGGGCACTGATGCGCCGCTATCGAGGTCTCGACGGCGAACGGACAGCGATGAGTGTCCGCTATGTCGGCTCTCTTGTCGCCGATTTCCACCGCAATCTTCTTGGCGGTGGGTTGTTCGCTTACCCATCCAATCAGAAGAAGCCGCGCGGAAAGCTGCGCCTCCTGTACGAGGCCAATCCACTCGCCTTCATCGTCGAGCAGGCGGGAGGCGCCGCCATCAACGGACGCGACAGGATTCTGGACATCGAGCCTCGCGACCTGCACGAGCGAACGCCGCTTTATGTCGGGAGCAAGGGTGACGTGGACATTGCGAAGGCGATGCTCGCCGGCGTGCCCACCGAAGAGCGGCCACTAGCCGCCCTATGAGCGACGGCGGCGCGCCCGCCGAGAAAACGTCGCCTTCGGGAATTCCGGTAAAGTCGGCCTACCATCCCGAGGCTCCGCCTCGTGACTATGCGAAAACGCTGGGCGATCCCGGCGTGTTTCCATTCACACGCGGCGTCCAGCCCGACATGTACCGGGGCCGGTTGTGGACAATGCGGCAGTACGCCGGGTTCGGGACGGCGCGCCAGACGAACGAGCGCTTTCGTCACCTTCTCTCTGCAGGGCAGACGGGTCTCTCGGTGGCATTCGACCTTCCGACGCAGATGGGGCTCGACTCCGACTCGCCCCGCTCGATTGGCGAAGTCGGACGCGCAGGAGTGGCGATCGACACAGTGGAGGACATGCACGCCTTGTTCGATCAGATCGACCTTGGCAGTGTGTCAACGTCGATGACCATCAACGCCACGGCGGCGACGCTGTTGGCGATGTACATCGTCGTTGCCGAAGAGAACGGCGTAAAGCGGGACCGGCTTTCCGGTACCATCCAGAACGACATCCTCAAGGAATACATCGCTCGGGGGACATACATCTATCCACCTGAGCCCAGCCTGCGGCTCGTGTCCGAAACTTTCCGTTTCTGCGCCGCCGAGCTGCCGAGCTGGAATCCAATCTCCATATCTGGTTATCACATCCGCGAGGCAGGCGCGACCGCGGTTCAGGAGCTGGCGTTCACGCTGGCCAACACCATCGAGTACGTGTCCCGGGCAATCGCCGCCGGACTGCCGGTGGACGTCTTTGCCCCGCGCCTTTCCTTTTTCTTCGCGTCGCACAACGATCTTTTCGAGGAGGTCGCGAAATTCCGAGCGGCAAGGCGACTGTATTCGCGTATCATGCGAGACAGATTCGGTGCTTCCGATGCGAGCTGCCGGATGCGTTTCCACATCCAGACTGGCGGTGTGACGCTCACCGCGCAGCAGCCGCTCAACAATGTCGTCCGCGTAGCAATGCAGGCGCTCGCCGCGACGTTGGGCGGAACGCAGTCGCTTCACACGAATAGCTACGACGAAGCGCTGGCCCTTCCAACCGCCCAGGCGGCGACCCTCGCCCTCCGCACGCAGCAGATCATCGCTTTCGAGTCGGGAATCACAAACACTGCCGATCCCCTCGCCGGCAGTTACTACGTCGAGTATCTCACCGACGAGCTCGAAAAGCGCGCGCTGGAGCTCATCGCCCGCTCTGATGCGCTCGGAGGCGCCGAGGCCGCAATTGGCGAAGGGTTCTTCCAGGAGGAAATCGGCAGAAGTGCGTACGAGCACCAGTTGCGTGTGGAAAGCGGCGAGACAGTCGTTGTCGGCGTCAACCGATTTACCGACGATTCGCCGGACCCCGTAATTCCTGCTCCCGACTACACCGGCCTCGAGGCGGACCAGGTTTCTGCGTTGGGTGAGCTCCGGAAGCGACGCGACGGCCCTGCCGTGGCGCGGACGCTCTCGGCTCTCACTGAAGGCGCAGGTGTGCTCATGCGCGACGATGCGGAGCGGCCCCTCATGATGGAGCTGATTATCGATGCAGTCCGCGCTCGAGCAACAGTTGGAGAGATTGCGAGCGCGCTTCAGACGGAATGGGGGGCGTACCTTCCCCGGGCGTAGTCAAACAGCCTCAGCTGACTCGCAGCTCGCAAACGACGCTTCCGGCATCCCGGATCTGTGGGTTTCTAGGTTGACTTTGTCCGGATTCGCCTTGAGCGCCCCCTCTCTCACGGGTAACTTGAACACTCCCGACACCTTCCTCTGCAATAAAGAATGCCGCTGTACGAATACCGCTGCGCCAACGGCCACGATTTCGAGAAGTTCTACCGCTCGATTGGAACCGCTTCCTCCGAAGCGACATGTCCGGCATGCGGTGCCATCAGCGTGAGAGTCATGTCGGCGGCTGGCCTCGTTTTCAAAGGCTCGGGGTTCTACATCACCGACTACGGCAAGGACGGGAAGAAAGCGGAGCGCGAAGCGGCAACGGCCAGCTCGAAAAAAGCCGAAACGGCGGCAACCGCAGCTGCCAGCAAATCGGCGAAGACGGCCGATGCGGCGCCCTCGGCAAGCGGCGGCAGCTCCGCCGAATCGGCGCCTGCGACAAAGGCAAAGGACGCAGCGGCCGCATCGACCCCGGCGGCTTCGCCTGCGCCGGCGGCTTCAGCCGCAAAGACCAAGACATCGGAATGAACTCCGAAGAACGGATACGCGCCGAGCTCGTAAGAGCGGCGCGTGAGCTTGGCGCGGCCCACGATGTTGAGCCGATCATCGAGCGACCGCGGGATCCATCGCTGGGCGACTGGGCGACCAGTCTCGCAATGATGCTGGCGCGCCCCCTGCGAAAGCGCCCGGCGGAGATTGCCGCCGAGCTGAGAGACCGAATGCATCTGACCGATGCCGGCGTGGAGCGGGTCGAAATAGCGGGCCCCGGCTTCATGAATTTCTGGCTCGACCGCGCCTTTGTGGCTGAGGGCGTGCGCGAGGTTATCGAGGCAGACGAGGCTTACGGCCGCAGCGACCAGGGCAAAGGCCAGCCGGTGATAGTCGAATTCGTCTCCGCAAATCCAACGGGCCCGCTGCACGTGGGTCATGGGCGGCAGGCCGCGCTTGGTGACGCCATCTCGACTCTCCTCGAGGCAACCGGGTGGAATGTCACGCGCGAGTTCTACTACAACGATGCGGGCGCGCAAATCGAAAACCTCGCGGCGAGCGTTCGCGCCCGAATTGAGGAGCTGAGCGGCCGCGAGGGCGTTATTCCGGAAGGCGGCTACCACGGCGAATACATCCGCGAGCTGGCAGAGCGGTTCATTGCCACCCACGGACAGAACGGAGCGCCGGCCAACCTGGGCGAAGTGAGAAAATTCGCGGTCGCCGAACTGCGGCATGAGCAGGATCTCGACCTTCAGGCCTTTGGCGTGAGCTTCGACAATTATTTTCTCGAGTCCTCGTTGTACAGTGACGGCAGGGTGAAGGACACGGTAGAAGCTCTGGTCAGCTCCGGCAAAACATACGAGGACAACGGCGCTCTCTACCTCCGCACCACTGAATACGGCGACGACAAGGACCGGGTCATGAAGAAGAGCGCCGAGCGGGGCGGCGAGTTCACGTACTTCGTCCCCGACGTCGCATACCACGTCACCAAGTGGCAGCGGGGCTTCCATCGCGCTATCGACGTTCAGGGCGCCGACCACCACAGCACCGTCACCCGCGTCCGCGCCGGACTTCAGGCGCTCGCGATGGGAATTGCTCCCGAGTACCCGGAGTACGTGCTCCACCAGATGGTGACGGTGATGAAGGGCGGCGAAGAGATGAAGATCTCCAAGCGCGCCGGGAGCTACGTCACGGTGCGCGATCTCATCAATGAAGTGGGGCGCGATGCGGTGCGTTTTTTCTTCCTGATGCGAAAGAGCGATTCACAGCTCGTGTTCGACATCGACGTCGCCGTAAAGCAGTCCGAGGAGAACCCGGTTTACTACGTGCAGATGGCGCACGCCCGCATGTGCGGCATTTTCCGCGTTGGAGAAGTCGACCTGGAGTCGTTTTCCACCGCCGGCGTCGACCTGAGCGAGCTGATGGAGCCGGAGGAGCAGCAACTCATCAAGGCGCTCACCGATTTTCCCTCGGTCGTCGAAGGGGCGGCGGCGGCTCTCGAGCCCCAGCGTCTCGTGACGTACCTCACGGAGACCGCCCGGCTGACGCACCTTTGGTATCACAAACACCACGTCCTCGGACAGCCGGAAACGATCATGCAGGCCCGGCTCGCGCTTGCTCGCGCGGCACAGATCGTCATTCGCAATTCGCTTCGCATCCTGGGAATTACCGCTCCGGAAAGGATGTAACCGGCTCGGCCTTCAGAAAAACCCTCAAGAAATACTCAATGCCCGTACTTGTCGTTGGCTCCGTGGCGCTGGACTCCGTCGAAACGCCTTTTGGGAAAGCGGATGACGTGCTCGGTGGATCGGCCACTTTTTTTTCTGCCGCAGCAAGCCTTCTCACGCAGGTCCAGCTCGTGGGCGTTGTTGGCACAGACTACCCGATGCAGAAGCTCGATCCGCTGGCCGCGCGAGGGGTGGATCTTGCGGGCCTCGAGCGTGCCAACGGCCAGTCGTTCCGCTGGAGAGGCCGCTACCGCCATGATCTCAATTCAGCCGAGACGCTGGAGACGCATCTTGGCGTCTTCTCGCGGTTCAGTCCCAAGATTCCCGAGCAGTTTCGCGACGCGCCGTTCGTCTTTCTCGGAAACATCGACCCGCGGCTGCAGCTCGACGTCCTGAATCAGGTGACGCGGCCTGAGCTAGTCGCGTGCGATACGATGAATTTCTGGATCCAGAGCCGACGGCCTGAGCTGCTCGAACTGCTGGGCAAAGTCGATCTCGTGACGCTCAACGACGGCGAAGCGCGGCAACTGTCGGAGAAAGTCAACCTGGTTCAGGCGGCCAACTGGATAATGGAGCTTGGTCCGAAGCACGTGATCATCAAGAAAGGGGAACACGGCGCCCTGATGTTCAGCCACGGCCACGTTTTCTTCGCTCCCGCATATCCACTGGAAAGCGTGTTCGATCCGACCGGTGCCGGTGATTCCTTCGCGGGCGGCTTCATCGGCTATCTCGCGCGTTCGGGCGATCTCAGCGAGGCGGGGATGCGCCGTGCGGTGGTGTATGGGTCAGCGCTTGGCTCGTTTGCCGTTGAAAAATTCTCGACCGAACGCCTGATGAGCCTGACGCGTCCCGAAATCGACAGCCGGGTTCGCCAGCTGCGAGAGCTCACTGCGTTCGATGAGGAGCTTCCCGAGTGAGCACCGGCGCGCTCCGCTACCGGAGTGCGGGCGTCGACACGGCGGCGTCCGACGAGGCGAAGGCGCGCATAGGCAAGCTCGTATCATCCACGTTCACCGAGGGCGCCCTTGGCGGTTTCGGTGGCTTCGGCGGGATGTTCCGTGTTCCATCGGGAATGCACAAACCGATTCTCGTCTCCAGCGCGGACGGAGTCGGCACTAAAATTCGCGTCGCCATCGAAGCGAACCGGCATTCGACAATCGGCAACGACCTCGTGAACCACTGTGTCAACGACATCCTGGTTCAGGGGGCAGCGCCGTTGTTCTTTCTGGACTACGTCGCGTTTGGCTCGCTCGACGCCGCAGTGCTCGAGGAAGTGGTGGCGGGAATGGCGGCGGGCTGTCGTGAGAACCACTGCTCGCTCATTGGCGGCGAGACCGCTGAGATGCCGGGTATCTACACTCCGCCCGACTACGATCTCGCCGGGTTCATCGTTGGCTGCGTGGAGGAAAGCGAGATACTGGGGCCGGCACGCGTCCAATCCGGCGACGTCCTGGTTGGGATCGCGAGCTCGGGGCTTCACACCAACGGGTATTCGCTGGCGCGCAAGATCGTCTCCGAGCGTCTGCGGCTCACGCCACGTGACGCGTTCCCGGGGTCCGGCCACTCCGTCGAGGAGGTGATGCTCACCGTTCACCGCTCTTACCTCGCGTTGCTGCAGCCGCTGCTCGACAGGATTCATGCGATGGCGCACATCACGGGCGGCGGCCTCCCGGGCAATCTCGATCGCGCGCTGCCTGCTGGAATGAGCGCCGTCGTCGATACCGCCAGCTGGGCGATCCCCGACGTTTTCGCCCAGCTTCAGAAAGCCGGAGAGGTTCCCCGCGAAGAGATGTTCCGGGTATTCAACATGGGGGTGGGCATGGTCGCCATCGTTGCTCCGGAAAACGCCGACGCGATCGTTCGTGCGGTGGATGCAGCCGGCGTCGGTGCGTGGGTCATGGGGGAAGTCAGGCCGGGGAGTGGCGACGTCATCATCTCCTGAGCAGACCGCCGACGAGCGTTTCATGGCCCGCGCCCTGGAGCTCGCCAGGCTGGGCTGGGGGCAGACAACTCCCAATCCTATGGTCGGGGCTGTTGTCGTCCGTGACGGGGAGATCGCTGGCGAAGGCCATCATGCGCGAGCAGGAGAGTCGCACGCGGAAGTGATCGCGCTCGAAGCCGCCGGAACGCGGGCGCGCGAGGCGACGCTTTACGTCACGCTCGAGCCGTGCAACCATCAGGCAAGAACGCCTCCATGCACCAACGCGATAATCGCTGCCGGAATCCGGCGCGTAGTGGCCGCCGTCGGCGATCCCAACCCCGCCGCCGCAGGCGGAGCAGAAAAGCTGCGCTCCAACGGTATCATCGTTGATTTTGGCGTTCTCGAAGCGGAAGCACATGAGCTGAATGCAGCATTCCACGCATCCTTCGCTCTCGATCGCCCGTGGATCACGCTCAAGCTTGCGGTGTCGCTCGACGGCGCCATCGCCGACGCCGATCGAACGCGAGGGTGGCTTACCGGACCGCTCGCCCGCGCAGAAGTACAGCGTCTGCGGGCGGCGAACGATGCAGTGGCGGTGGGAATTGCCACTGCCATTGCGGACGATCCACTGCTGACGGCGCGCGTCGATCCGCCACCAAGAGTTCAACCGACGAGAGTGGTGTTCGACAGGCACGCGAGATTGAGTGCGTACGGGGCACTGACTCGCACTGCCCGCGAAGTGCCGACGATCATCGTTACGACTCCAACAACGCAGCTGCCCGCCGATCTGGCCAACGCCGGCGTCGAGGCAATAAAGGCGAGCGATCTTCATGGCGCCCTCGTTCAGCTTAAGGCGCGCGGAATTGCATCTCTTCTCGTGGAGGGAGGGGCCGGACTGGCGGCGTCGTTCCTCAGTGGGGGCTGGGTGGACAGAATGATTATCTTTCAGGCGCCGATAGTCCTCGGCGCCGGATCGCTCGGCGCATTCTCGGGAATTGCGGCGCACGATCTCGCCCACGCGCCGCGATTCCATGCGCTTCGCGTCCGGCGCTTCGGGGATGACGTGATGACCATCTATTCGCCGCTCGCCTGATGTTCACCGGGATCGTCGACGACGTTGGAGTCATAGAGGATGTGACGACGACTTCCGCAGGCCGGGAGATCAGAATTCGTTCGTCGTACACGGATCTCGCGGACGGCGAGAGCGTTGCTGTGAATGGAGCATGTCTCACTGTGCGCGAGAGAGGCGAAGGCTCGTTCGTCGTGGGCGCAGTCGTGACGACTCTGGGAAGAACGACAATCGGCGGGTGGGAGCGAGGGCGGCGCGTCAATCTCGAGCGGGCGATGCGCGCAAACGACCGGCTCGGAGGCCACATCGTCCAGGGACATGTGGACGGGGTAGGAATCGTCGCTGCGGTCAGCCGCGTTGCCGATACGGTGCTCGTGGACATCGACCTGCCGGATTCTCTCGAGGAGATGGTGGTGCCGCACGGATCAGTGGCGATAGACGGCGTTAGCCTCACCGTCAACGCCATAACAGGCAGTCGGTTGCAACTGATGCTCATAGAATACACCTTGAAACACACGGCAATTGGTGATCTGGTGGCTGGCAGCCGCGTGCATGTAGAGACCGATGTGATAGGGAAATTCGTTCGGCGCCTGGTGGCGCCATACACAGATACCTGACTGCTGGCGGGGTCGGGAGAAAGGAAAAGGCAATGGAATTTGGAACGGTAGAGCAGGCGATATCCGACGTAAAAGCCGGGAAGATGATTCTCGTGGCAGACGATGAGGACCGCGAAAACGAGGGCGACCTCATTTGCGCGGCGTCGCTCGTCACTCCCGAGCTGATCAACTTCATGATCCGGAAAGCAGGTGGCCTGATCTGTCTGGCACTTACCGGCGAACGGGCCGATCAGCTTCGCCTGCCGCAGCAGAGCCAGCAGAACACCGAGGAGCAGCGCACGGCGTTCACCGTCAGCATCGACGCTGCGCATCGGTTTGGCGTGACTACAGGCGTCAGCGCGCAGGACAGGGCGCGGACCATTCAGGTCGCTGTCGATCCGGCGGCTGTGCCGGCCGACCTGCGCCGGCCCGGGCATATCTTCCCGCTGCGGGCCCGCGACGGAGGAGTACTGCAGCGCGTCGGCCACACCGAAGCGGCAGTCGACCTCGCCCGTCTCGCCGGTGTTTATCCCGCCGGCGTCGTATGTGAAGTGCTGAACGAAGACGGCACAACGTCGCGCCGGCCGCAGCTCGAGCGCTTTGCCGCCGAGCACGGCCTGACCTTCATCACCGTTGCCCAGCTGGTCTCTTATCGCCTCCAGTCAGAGCGGCTGGTGCATCGTGTTGCGGAAGCGCGACTGCCCACGGAAGTCGGTGTGTGGCGCGTCATCGGGTATCGCAACGACGTCGACAAGCACGAGCACATTGCGCTCGTTTTCGGCGAGGTGGAGCACCTGAGCGAAAGCGTACTCGTACGGATGCACTCGAAATGCCTGACCGGCGATGTATTCCACTCGCTCCGCTGCGACTGCGGCTGGCAGCTGCACACGGCGATGGAGATGATCTCGAAGGAAGGGCGCGGCGTGATCGTCTATCTGGATCAGGAAGGGCGCGGAATCGGTCTCCTCAACAAGCTCAAGGCCTACGAGCTTCAGGACACGGGTTCCGACACGGTCGAGGCGAACGAGCAGCTGGGATTCAAGCCGGACCTCAGAAACTATGGTATTGGTGCGCAGATACTTCTCGACCTCAAGCTCAAGAAGATTCGGCCGCTGACGAACAACCCGCGCAAGCTCATCGGACTCGAGGGCTACGGTCTTGCTGTCGAAGACCGC
The DNA here is from genome assembly GCA_036513055.1 of Gemmatimonadaceae bacterium. Taxonomy (GTDB): domain Bacteria; phylum Gemmatimonadota; class Gemmatimonadetes; order Gemmatimonadales; family Gemmatimonadaceae; genus UBA4720. The sequence continues at coordinate 16,376 of DATBZT010000199.1, forward strand.
GTGCCGATCATCCAGCCGGCGACGGCGGAGAATTCCGACTACCTCGACACCAAGCGCGACAAGCTGGGCCACCTGCTCGCGTCCTGAATGGCGGAGCTGAGCGGTACGCCGCGAGGCGAAGGCCGGCGCGTCGCTGTCGTCGCCAGCCGATTCAATGAATCCATAACGCGTGCGCTGGTTGAAGGTGCGCTCGACGCTCTGGTGCGTCACGGAACCAGCTTTGACGACATCGATGTGCTCTGGGTTCCCGGAGCATGGGAGCTGCCGCTCGCCGTCAGGGCGGCGATGGCCAGTGAGCGGTATGACGCAGTCGTCGCGCTTGGCGCGGTGATTCGCGGCGACACGCCGCACTTCGACTACGTCGCCGGCGAAGCATCGCGGGGTCTCGCCGACGCCGCCGTCGAGGCGGAGATCCCGGTGGGATTCGGATTGCTGACATGCGACAACCTCGAGCAGGCCGAGGCCCGCGCCGGCGGCGTTCACGGCAACAAGGGCTGGGATGCGGCCGTTGCCGCGCTCGAGATGGCCGATCTGATGCAGCACCTCGACGTCACCGATGAGACTTGAGACACGGGGGCGTGCTCGCGCACTGCAGGCCCTCTACGCATGGGACGTCCGCCCAGGGCAGGACCTCGCAAAAATCGCGTTGAGGGTCTGGGACGACCTTGCCGTGAGCCCTGAGGAACGAAAGTTCGCCGGGGCAATCGTCAAAACGGTTGTCGGCTCGCAGCGGCGGCTTGACTCCGCTCTGATGGACGTGACGGACAACTGGCGACTCGAGCGCATCGGCGCGATCGAGCGATCCGTGCTGAGACTGGGGGCAGCGGAGCTCGAGCAACGCGAGACACCTCCCCGAGTGGTGATTCAGGAAGCGGTGCGTCTCGCCGAGCGGTTTGGCAGCGCCGCGAGCGCGCGATTCGTCAACGGCGTGCTTGACGCTTACGCGCGGCGGGCCGGCGTTCTTTAGTGCGAATCCTCGTTCTCAACTGGCAGGATCGTGAGAACCCACAGGCGGGCGGGGCAGAGCTTCATCTCCATCAGATTTTCGGGCGGCTCGTGGCTCGCGGACACAGCGTTGATCTGCTGTGCAGCGGATGGGGCTCCGCTCCGCGACGCGCAGTCGTTGACGGCATCGGCGTCCACCGGGTCGGCTCACGTCACAGCTATCCGTTCATGGCGCATGGCTACTACCGCCGACACTTGGCGTCATCGGGCTACGACGTCGTCATCGAGGATCTCAACAAGGCACCCCTCTACACGCCGCTGTGGAAGATCGATCGTCTGGTGGCGCTGGTGCATCACCTCTTCGGTGCGACAGCGTTTCGCGAAACGGCGGCTCCATTGGCTGCCGCGCTCTGGCTCGCCGAACGGCCAATTGGCCGTCTCTACCGAAATGTCCCGTTCGAGGCGGTGAGCGAAAGCACTGCCGACGACCTGGTGATGCGTGGCATTCCGCGCGAGCATATCCGCGTCATCTACAACGGGGTCGATACAGCCGCGCTGACTCCTGACTACTCGGTGCGGTCGCCGGCGCCGCTTTTCATTTACATCGGGAGGCTCAAGCGTTACAAGGGCGTGGACATTCTGATCCGCGCCTTCGCCGCCGTTGGACACGGCACCGCCACGCTCGAGATTGCCGGGAGCGGCGATTACAGGCCGGAGCTCGAGAAGCTCGCGCGCTCGCTTGGGGTGGAGACAAGGGTCCGCTTCCCGGGATTCATTCCCGAGGTTGAGAAGCTGAATCTGCTCCGTCGCGCGTGGGCGGCGTTGCTCGCCTCTCCCAAGGAGGGATGGGGCATAAGCAATCTGGAGGCAGCGGCTTGCGGAACGCCGGTCATCGCGAGCAACTCTCCCGGTATCAGGGAGTCGGTCATTGACGGCGAGACCGGAATTCTCGTCCAGCACGGAGACATTCCGGCGATGGCGGCAGCAATGCAGCGGCTCGCTGCTGCACCATCCGAAGTTCGCGCAATGGGCGAAGCGGGCAGGCGTTTTGCCGAAGGTTTCGGCTGGGAGCGATCGGCCGACAAAACAATTTCCCACCTTGAAGAAGTGGTGGCGAGAGGCAGAAATCAGTGGAAATAATCTTTCATGCACATCACGCGAAAATCTCCGCACGCATGCGCCGCCGGGCCGAGCTGGCCGTGGAACATGCCGCCCGCCGTCTGGACCGGGCGGTTGACGGTATCGTGCGTTTTGAGCAGGATGGTCCGGTGAAACGAGTCGAGATCGTCTTGCACACCCCGCGAAAACCGGACATCGTCGCGCGCGGCGAGGCAAGGTACTATGGACCGGCAATGACTGTCGCTATCGACAAGCTGAGCGCACAGGTGCGAAAGCTCCGCCAGCTGAAGTTGAGCGACCGGAAGCGCAATGCGAGGAGCGTGCGAAAAGCCGGAGCGGCGCGGGAGCTGGTGGGAGCAGAAGGGTGACACGTTTCCTCACCGTTGGAATGTTTCTCGAGCGGAGCGGCGCGTCGCTCCAGCTGGAAGACCTCGGCGAAGGCCGGGGACTCGATCGCGTCATTTCCGGAGCGGACATATCGAGTCCCGGACTCGCTCTCGCCGGATACATCGACCGGTTTGTCGCCGAGCGGCTGCAGGTGCTCGGGGAAACCGAAGTGACGTACCTCGTGTCGCTGGCACCCGAAGACCGCCACCGCATTCTCACCAGCTTCTTTGATTTCCCGATGCCGGCGGTGATCGTGACAAAGGGACAGGACCTGCCGGAAGGGATGGCCAGCGTCGCCGCAAGAACTGAAGTGCCGCTTCTCAGGACACGCCTCAAGACGGCAGAGTTCTACCGGCGGGTGAAGCCGGTGCTCGAAGGCGAATTCGCGCCCACTGTCACACTTCACGGTTCTCTTGCCGACGTATTCGGCGTCGGACTCTTTTTCACCGGCCGAAGCGGAATAGGAAAATCAGAATGCGTTCTCGATCTCGTCGAGCGCGGCCACCGTCTCGTGGCGGACGACATCGTCATTACCTCGCGACGCGGCAATGACGTCCTGATTGGCAAGAGCCACGATCTGCAGCGCCACCATATGGAGATCCGCGGAGTCGGACTGATCGACATTCCATCGATCTTTGGCATCCGAGCAGTGCGGCAGCAGAAGCGAATCGAAGTCGTCGTCAAGCTCGACGACTGGGATCAGGAGGCGGTCGTCGATCGCACCGGGCTGGACACGATGACCACCACGATTCTCGACGTAAAAGTGCCACTCATCACCGTTCCGCTGAACCCGGGAAAGAACATCACCGTCATCGCCGAGGTGATTGCGCTCAATCACCTTCTCAGGTACTCGGGGATCAATCCGGCGGAGGCGTTCAACGATCGACTCATCGGTCACATGCGCCAGGCCGCCGCCGGCAATGTCAAGGAGTACCTCCAGGAAGATGACGAGTAACGACGCGGACGCGGACTCACCGTCGGTCGAGCCATCGCGGGCGCGCGCCATCGTCGCCGGCCACGGCACGTTCCCCGAAGGAATGGTGAGCGCCATCCAGCAGATCACCGGATTTGGAAATGTGTTTGTGCCGATGTCCAATTCGGGCCTGAGCGGCGAGGACATCGAGGCACGTCTGCGCACGCGGGCCGACGACCTGAACGTAAAAGTCTTCTTCACCGATCTGCCGGCTGGGAGCGCGACGATGGCCGTCCGGCGAATGATGCGCGACCGCGCAGGGATAGTCCTCGTGACCGGCGCCAATCTCGCGGCGCTTCTCGAGTTCCTTTTCTGCGAAGACGAGCATCCGGACGACGCTGCCCGCCTCGCCGTCGAGAAGGGGCGCACCGCCATGTCGGTGGAGGGCGGCGACTGAATGTCTGTCGAGCTGTATCGCATCGACGACCGCCTGATTCACGGTCAGGTCGTTGTGGGTTGGGGCCAACCACTCAATATCCGTCTGATCGTCCTCGTCGACGACGATGTCGCTCGCTCTGGCTGGGAGCAGGACCTGTATCGGATGGGCGTCCCGCCGGAGATGGAGCTTCGCTTTGCCGACGTCGCCACCGCAGTCCGCGACCACGCGTCGTACACAGCCGATCCGCGCCACTGCATCGTGCTCACGGCGAACGTCGCGACCATGCGGGCGCTTCTCAGCCAAATCAAGCCGGCGAAAGGCGTGAACATCGGCGGCATTCACCACCGTCCGGGCCGCTCGTCCCGGCTCCGTTACGTCTTTCTCACGCCCGATGAAGAAACGGAGCTCAGAGAGTTGACAGCCAGCGGCGTGAAGGTCACTGCTCAGGACGTGCCCTCGGCGCGGGCGGTACCACTCGAGGAGATTCTTCGCGACACTCCCAAACGGGAAGAAAGCGGGTGATTCTCATCGATGTTCTTCCCATCGCTTTGCTCGGTGCTCTTCTCGGGCTCGATGTCGTGACTTTTCCCCAGGCAATGATCTCGCGCCCTATCGTCGCGGCGACGGCCGCGGGAGCGTTCATCGGTCATCCAGTGGCGGGCCTTACCATCGGCGGGATTCTGGAGCTGATGGCGCTTGGAATGCTGCCATTTGGAGCCTCGAAGTATCCTGAGTGGGGCTCCGCCAGCGTGGTCGGAGGCGCGCTCTACGCGTCGCAGATGGGAGATCCCCCGGGCGCGCTCGCCGTGAGCGTGCTGGCCGGCCTCGTGACGGCCGTCGCGAGCGGATGGAGCATGGTGCGTCTCCGCCGCCTCATCGCCTCGCGCGCGGCGACAGAACGCGCGGCACTCGATGCCGGTTCGTCGTCGGCCATAATCGGCCTCCAGCTGTTCGGGCTCACCGCCGATTTCGTGCGCGGCGGAGCGGTGACTTTCATCGCCATGCTGCTCTTTCGGCCGGCGGTGGGCGCAGTGGTCGCGCGATGGACTTCGGACGCGACATTTTCCCGTGCGGTCGTGGTGACCGTTGGTGCAGCAGTCGCCGCCGGTGCCATCTGGAAAATCTTTCATAGCGTTCCACTCGCCCGGCTTCTCTTTCTCGGCGGCCTCGTTGCAGGCGTGACGCTGCTCGTGATGCGATGACCAGCGCATCGGTGAGCAACACTGGTGCGGGAGCGGCGACTCCCGGCCGACTGCCGTTTTCCACATGGATGCGGATATACCTCCGCCTGTTTGCGGTGCAGGGAGCGTGGAATTATGAGTCGCTTCTCGGCAACGGCATTGCCTTCTGCATGGAGCCGGCATTGCGACTGCTTCCCGGTGGACGCGGCGGTCAGCAGTACGCCCGGGCGTTGGCGCGACATGCGCGGTACTTCAACGCGCATCCGTATTTCGCCGGGTTTGCCGTGGGCGCGTTCGCGCGGGCGGAGCTTGACGGCGTGCCTCCAGATCTGATCGAGCGTTTTCGCACCGCTCTGGGCGGCCCGCTGGGCAGTGTCGGAGACCGGCTCGTGTGGGCGAGCTGGCTGCCTCTTTGTTCTCTCGTCGCGCTCACCGCCTTTGGACTCGATGCCCGGCCTTTATCGGTCGTGGCTATCTTTCTCGTGTTGTACAATTTCGGACATCTCTCACTCCGCGCATGGGGACTTCGAGTCGGATTCGAGAAGGGACTTCGCGTTGCCGACGCGCTTGGAAATCCGCTCCTCCGGCGCGGGCCGCAGTACGTCGGCGCTGTCGCGGCGGTACTCGCGGGCATCGCGATTCCGCTGGCGGCCGACCGCGTGATTGGAGCGGGCAGGGCGACAGCGGCGGAAGTCACTGTAATCGCGATTGTCGGCGGCGTTCTTCTCTCCCGTTTTGGCGAGCGGGCGGAAGGCTGGCGGCTGGCGCTGGCAATCCTCGCACTCTTCGTCATCTACTCGGTGGTCGGTTGATGCCTGAGCGTACAGTTACGATTGTCAACAGGCTCGGACTGCACGCCCGGCCCGCCGCCGAGATCGTGAAGACGGCCGCGAAGTTCAAGAGCCGCATCACCATCATCCGCGACGACCTGGAGGTCAACGGTAAGAGCATCATGGGTGTGATGATGCTCGCTGCCGAATGCGGATCGACAATACTGATTCGCGCCGAAGGCGATGACGCCGAGGCCGCCATCGACGCCCTCGCCGCGCTCGTGGCCGCCAAATTCGGAGAGTCGTGAGTCTCGACCGGATGGTCGCCGAAGGGCGAATCGTGGGGATGCCGGCGTCCCCGGGGATCGTGATAGGTCCGGTGCATCTGCTTTTGTGGGAGGTGCCCGACGTTCCGCATGTGATCCTTCACGACGAGGCGATTCCGTCCGAGATCGAGCGCTTTCACGCCGCAATCGCGCGCGCCAAGGAACGCCTGGCGCAGGTGCGGGCGCGCGCCGACAAACACGCCGGTCCGGAAGAAGCGGCGATCTTCGACGTCCAGATATCGATTCTCTCCGACGGCGAGCTCATCGATCGAGTCGAGGGTCTGATCTACCAGAACATTGCTGCGGAGAAGGCCTTCGATCTCGTCATGATCGAGTGGCGGCAGCATTTCTCCCGCCATGCTCAGCCAATGATTCGCGAGCGCGTGGGCGATCTGACCGACGTCCACATCCGGGTCCTCACGATTCTTCTCGGCCTTCCCGATCACGATCCGGTGGACGTGCCGAAGGGCACCAACGCGATTCTCGTCACGCACGACCTGACGCCGAGTCTCACGGTGCAGCTCGATCGCGAGGCGATCGCGGCAATTGCCACGGACGCCGGCACGCGCACGTCGCATGTCGCCATTCTTGCGCGCTCCCTCGGCCTGCCGGCCGTTGTTGGACTTCGTGATGCCACCACCCGGCTGCGTTCGGGCGATCAGGTGATTCTCGACGGCTCGTCGGGCATGCTGCTGCCGAATCCGACGCAGGCGCAGATCGAGGCATACTCCGATCGCGCCGTGCGCGAAGCGGCAGACGAGGTCGAGCTGAGCCACCTGGCCACTGCGGAGCCGGTGACGCTCGACGGCGTGCGGATAACTCTCCGGGCAAACGTTGATCTGCCGGAGGACGCGGAGTTTGCCGCGCATTCCGGTGCGGAGGGCGTTGGGCTGATGCGCACGGAGTTCCTCGTCGTCGGACGTGCGACGATGCCGGACGAGGAGGAGCAGTATCGCGCGTACACGAAAGTCGTCAGCGCGTTCGACAATCACCCGGTGGTGATTCGCACGTTCGACATGGGCGGCGACAAGCTCCCGGTGGGCGGTTATCCAACCGAGGCCAATCCCTTCCTCGGGTGGCGCGCAATCCGGATGTGTCTCGATGAGTCGGAGCTGTTCAAGACTCAGCTTCGAGCGCTCCTCCGTGCGGCAATGCACGGCGACGTTCGAATCATGCTGCCGCTGATCGTCACCGTCGATGAAGTGCGGCAGGCCCGGCGGCTGCTCGAGGAGGCGGCGCGCGAGCTCGATGCGCGCGGCGTCGAATACCGCCATGACCTGCCGTTGGGAATCATGGTCGAGACACCTGCCGCGGCAGTGGCGGCGGATACGCTCGCGCACGACGTCGCCTTCTTCAGCATCGGCACCAACGATCTCGTGCAGTATACGCTGGCCGTGGATCGCGGAAACGCCAATCTGGCATCACGCTTCACGCCCCTGCATCCGGCAGTGCTCAGACTCATCCGCCGCATCGTGGAAGTGGGCGCCGAGCATGGGCTGGAGGTCAGTGTCTGCGGCGAGATGGCGTCTCAGCCCCTGATGGCGTTCGCGCTCATCGGGCTTGGCGTACGGCAGCTGAGCGTTGCGGCGCGCTCGGTGCCACTGGTAAAGCGCATCGTGCGCGGAGTGAGCGCACGCGTCGCGACCGACGCGGCAGACGCGGCGCTGGCCACACAGACAGCCCGGGAAGCCGGGGCCGCGCTGCGCAGCCGCCTGTTGTCAGCTTTCGGAGACGCACCATTCCTTCGCGACGGGTTGCCCGCGTACGTCGACGGGAATAGTTTTGAAGGCTACGGCGGACCCTAGTCCAATGACGGCACGAATCGTACGGCGTGCCGCCAGTTCGCCCTCCTCTTCGTCCCAACCCCTGAGGGATATCGTGCTCGATCGACATCTGTTCACCTCTGAGTCAGTTACCGAAGGTCACCCCGACAAGGTAGCTGACCAGATATCGGACGCCATTCTGGACGCAATCCTGACCGACGATCCGTTTGCTCGTGTTGCCTGCGAGACGCTCGTTACGACCGGCATGGCATGCATTGCCGGCGAGATAACCACTCACACTTACGTTCCTTTTGCGGATATCGTCCGCCGTACCATTGAACGCATTGGCTACACCGATGCCAGCTACGGCTTCGACTTCAAGACCTGCGCGGTGCTCAGCACCATCGGCCGCCAGTCACCCGACATCAAGCAGGGCGTGGATACCGGCGGCGCCGGTGACCAGGGAATGATGTTCGGCTACGCGTCCGACGAGACGGAAGAGCTGATGCCTCTCCCGATCGTCCTCGCCCATCGTCTCACCCGCCAGCTTGCCCACTGCCGGCGCAATGGCGGTGATGGATGGCTTCGCCCGGACGGAAAGTCGCAGGTCACGGTAGTCTACGAAGACGGCGTCCCCGTTTCCGTCGACACCGTTGTCATCTCGACGCAGCACAGCGATTCCATATCGAACAAGAAGCTGCACCAGGCAATAATCTCCGACGTGATCGAGCCATCGATTCCCAAGTCGCTCCGATCAAAGAACATCAAGTATCACATCAACCCCACCGGCCGATTCGTAGTTGGTGGTCCGCAGGGAGACGCCGGCCTCACCGGCCGCAAGATCATCGTCGACACCTATGGTGGCATGGGCCGTCACGGCGGCGGCGCGTTCAGCGGAAAGGATCCGTCCAAGGTTGACCGGAGCGCTTCCTACGCGGCCCGCTGGGTTGCCAAGAACATCGTCGCGGCAAAGCTGGCCCGCCGGTGCGAAGTGCAGCTGGCGTATGCCATCGGCGTCGCAAAGCCCGTGTCTGTGATGGTGGATACGTTCGGCACCAACACCGTTCCGGAATTCGCCATCATGCGCGCGGTGGCGGAGGTATTCGACCTGACGCCCGGTGGAATCATGAAGGACCTGGATCTCCGCAAGCCGATCTACGAGCAGACGGCGTCGTACGGGCACTTCGGCCGCGAGTCGAAGAAGAACGACGCCGGAAGGAACAGTGGTACGCTCTTCACCTGGGAGCGCACTGATCGAGTGAAGCAGCTCCAGAAGTCGGTGAAGGCAAAAGCGTAGGCGCGATAAATAGAGCGGCCAGCCGAAGCGCGGTGATCTTCAATGGTCCCGCGCGGCGCGTTACATTCCAACCATGCAGCTGGTTGAATGCGAAGTAATGCGGCTCGGGCTGGACCGTTCCAACAATTCCTACGTCGTGATCCTGCGCGAGAAGGAAGGGGAGCGGCTGCTGCCCATCTGGATCGGGCAGGCGGAAGCCGAGTCCATTGTCATCGAGATGAGCAAGCTCCGGCGCGAAAGGCCGTTGACTCACGATCTCTGCAAGACGCTGATCACGGGGCTCGGTGGCACGCTTCGCCGCATCGAGATCACCAAGGTCGAGAATCGTACCTATTATGCGGAGCTTCACATTCGCATCAACGACCGGACGGTTCAGATCGACGCTCGGCCTTCCGACAGCATCGCCATCGCCCTCCGTTTCTCAGCGCCGATCTTTGCAGACGAAGACCTGATGACCTCGCTCGTCTTCGACGATAGCTCCGAGGAAAGTGAATCCATCTCCCCCGCGCCGGAGCCGGAACAGTCGGACGAGATGACCCCCTCTCAGCTTCAGAAGTACCTCGAAAACCTGAGGCCGGAAGATCTGGGAAAATTCAATATCTAGCCGGACGTTCTTTCGGCTGCTCCTGATCGGACTCGCCGCCGCCCAGCCGGTCCAGTCGCAATCGCTTTCTCCAGACCCGGCCACCGCACCAGCGGCGCAGAGAGTCGACGGGCAGGTGGTCAAGCCGGGAGCGACGCGAATGCTGTCGGTGCCCCACGTGTGGGTCACGCTCCACCGTGTGGGCTCCGACAGTGCCGGGCCGCTCGACTCGATGCGCGCCGATGGCGATGGCCGCTACTCGTTCAGCTATAAACGCACTGGCGACGAGTCGGCGGTCTATTTCGTCTCGGCGTCGTACGGGGGCATCGCGTATTTCACGGCACCGCTCAGCGAGGCGGTGGTTAAGGGTGAGAAGGCGGAGATCGCAGTGTACGACACGACGTCGAAGCCGCTACTGATCGGCGTGCGAGGCCACCATATCGTCGTGTCGGCAGTCGACGCGAATGCACTACGGGCGGTCACCGAAGTGTACGAGCTGGCGAACGACACATCCGTCACCCGCATTGCCTCGAGCACCGACGCAAAGGCAGCGGTGTGGACAGCGGGAGTTCCGCCGCAGGCCACCGACTTGAAGGTTTCGCAGGGCGACATCCCGGCCGCCGCAGTCACCTTCGGAAATGCACACGTCCTCGTCTTTGCGCCAATTGCCCCGGGTCTCGCGCAGCTTGCGTTTACGTACGATCTCCCGGCGACGGCATTCCCGCTGAGGGTTCCAATAGAAAGCCCCACCCAGATTCTGGAAGTGCTGGTGGAGGACGAAAAAGGCAGCGTCAGCGGCGCCCGCCTTAAGGAAAAGGATCCCGTTGCGCTGGAACGGCGTGACTTCCGCCGTTTTCTCGGGGACGACGTGCCGAAGAACGCAGTTGCCGTCATAGACCTGCCGCCGGCGGTTCGCCAGGCAGTAGACAGGCGATATCTGGTTGCGCTGGTCCTCGTGATTGGCGGAGTGATGATCCTGGCGCTTGCCCGGGCCCTGAATCGCGGGTAGCTTCGATTCAACAACTGATTCACAACTGACTGCGAACGGAAGCCACGGAAACCGGTGAAAAGCCGGTGCGGCCCCGCCACTGTATCGGGCATCAACGCGCGCTAGCGGCACCACTGGCCATTTCGGCCGGGAAGGTGGGCGACGCGGCCCGGAGCCAGGAGACGACTTCCTCTCGCGCCACGTGCTCAGAACCTCGGGGGAGGTGCTGGTGGCGATCGAAGCGTCGTACTCCGGCACTTTGACGTTGCGGGCGTTCTCTCTCGAAGAGGATGCCCGTTTTGCGTACTGCCCTTATCGCCAGCCTGATTGTTCTTGCCTCCTGCAGCGCTGGCAGCGCTCGCGGAACAGCCGCGCTCACTGACGACTTTGGCGATACGATCGTTGTCGGCTCCGCTCCAGAACGAATCGTTTCTCTGAATCCCACGACGACGGAGATTGCATTTGCGCTCGGGTGGGGACGCCGGCTTGTCGGCCGCACGCATTGGGACGTCTATCCTCCGGAAGCGAAGCTTGTCACTGATCTGGGCAGCGGCATCCGCCCGAATGTCGAAGCGGTAATCGGCGCCCGGCCGGACCTCGTGCTCCTTTACGCCAGCAGCGACAACCGGCCTGCGGCCGCCCGCCTGCGAGCGGCGGGAATCCGCACGCTATCGCTCAAGGTGGATCGCATTCCCGATTTTCATCGCGCCGTGCGGCTCATGGGCCTGGTGTCTGGTGACACCGCAAAGGCAGCAGCCGTATCCGATTCGGTCGCCCGTACTCTGACGCGAGTGCGCAAGGAAACGGCGGCATTGCCCAAGCCGACAGTCTTCTGGCACATCTGGGATGCGCCACTCATCACCATCGGCCACGGAAGCTACCTCGATGAGCTGATCACGATTGCCGGCGGCGCCAATGTCTACGGCGACATGTCCGCTCCGTCTCCGACGGTGGGAATCGAGGACGTACTCAGGCGAAACCCGCAGTACATCATTGCCGGGGCAGAAGGCGCCGCGAAGATAAAGGGCGATCCACGCTGGTCGACGCTCGCTGCCGTGAAGGCGGGACGAGTTCTTGTCGTCGACACTTCTCTGGTTGGAAGGCCCTCGACGCGGCTTGGCGAAGCAGCAGTCGCCCTGGCTTCACTGCTCCATCCCGGTGCCGTGCATTGATGGTTCACAAAGGCTGGCACTGGCTTGGGGCGGTCGCCGTGTTTGCCGCCGTCTGCATTGCGGCTGTAGCGGCCGGTGCTGTTCCCATCCCGGTGAGCGAAGTGATGCGCGCTGTCGCCGGACGTGGAGATGCATCCGTCGTCGCCATCGTCCGCAACCTGCGACTGCCCAGAGTTGTCCTCTCGGCGTTGATCGGCGCCGGGCTCGGCATGAGCGGCGGCGCTCTGCAGGGTACGCTTCGTAACGGGCTTGCCGAGCCGTATCTGTTGGGCGTCTCCGGGGGTGCGGCAGTTGGAGCGGTGATCGCCTTCTCGATCGGGATCGCGGATGCGGGATGGATTTCGCTGGCGGCGTTTGCCGGTGCCGCGGCAGCGGTAGTGCTTGCGCTGCTCGTCGCGCGCGCGGCGGGCCGCGGCGGACGCGGAGATCCACGGACGCTGCTGATGGCCGGCGTCGTGATCGGTGCATTTGCGAACGCAGTGATCATGATCTCGCTGGCCAATGCGTCGCCGAACATCATCAGGGGAGCGCTCTGGTGGATGATGGGATCGGCCGGCGACGCGACCTGGCCGGCGGTGGCGGTGCTCGCTGTCTCGGTCGTCGCCGGCGGGGCCGCGCTCGTTTATCTGGCGCGCGACATCGACGTGCTGGCACTCGGCGAAGAATCGGCGGCCGCACTCGGGGTGAACGTCGACCGTGCGGCGCGTGGTATTTATCTCCTCAGCGCCTTGCTCGCTGCTTCCACCGTCGCGGCTGCCGGCCTCGTCGGGTTCGTCGGGCTGATCGTTCCGCACATCGTGCGATCTGCGGGCGTGAGGCAGCATCGTCCGCTGCTCGTCGGTACAGCGCTCGTCGGGGCGACACTGGTAGTTGCCGCCGACCTCGCCGCACGCACGATTCGGCCACCGGCCGAGCTTCCTCTCGGCGCCGTGACGGCAATCCTGGGCGTGCCGTTCTTTCTCGCGCAGTTGAGGAAGACGGCGTGACTCCGGCGATGCCCGGCGCGAGAGCCAGGTCTCCGGTGATCCAGTTCGACAATGTCGTCGTTCGGTACGCGGGCGCCGCACAACCTGCGCTCGACGGCGTTTCGTTTGACGTGATGGCCGGAGGCATGACCGCTGTCGCCGGCCCGAACGGCAGCGGAAAATCAACTCTTGTGCGTGCGCTGCTGCGGCGACAGCGCCTCGAGCGGGGTCGAATCGAAGTTCTTGGTGAGAATCTCGAGCATCTTTCCCAACGGCAGGTCGCGCAACGAGTGGCGATCGCACCACAGCGTGAAGACGCCGCGTTTCCGATGCGCGTGGACGAGTATGTCTCGCTCGGGAGGTTTCCCCGACTCGGGCTCTGGGCGAGCCCGTCGAGCGCCGACCGCGCGGCGGTGGAGCGAGCGCTCGGCCGCGCCGGCGTTTCGGAATTCGCCCACCGGCGCACCGACGAACTCTCTGGCGGCGAATGGCAGCGTGTGCGGATCGCGCGCACGCTGGCGCAGGAGGGAGAAGCGCTCGTCCTCGATGAGCCAACGACTTTTCTGGACATGCCGCACGAGATGTCGCTCTTCGAGCTGCTGCATTCACTGGCGCGCGACGGCCTCGCCGTGCTCATCGTAAGCCACCAGCTGAATCTTCTCGCACGCTTCGCCGACACCATCGTTCTGCTCAACCGCGGAAACGTGGTGGCCATTGGAAATCCCGCCGAGGTAATGCGGGCTCAGTTGCTGGAGAGCGTGTACGACTGGCCGCTCGTCGTCACGCACGACCCTGCCTCAGGCGCTCCGGCTCTGCTGCCGTTGCGACGCCCGGCGTCGGTCTCATAGATGCGGATACCATCACGAGGATACGTAGCATGAAGAACTCCAGTGCTCTCCGATCGCTCGCGTCGCCGGGAATCCTTGTCATGCTGGCATCGGGCTTTGTCGCTGCGCGCATGGAGGCCCAGCAGCGGGATACGGTCAATCTCGGGACGGTTGTCGTCTCGGCAACCAAGAGTCCGGTCTCCCGAAACGAGCTGACGCAGTCGGTGACCGTGATAAGCGGCGCTGAGCTGCGCGCGCGCGGAGTGGCTCGCGTGTCCGACGCGCTTCAGCTTGTTCCCGGTGCAACACTGGCTCAGAACGGCTCATTCGGCTCGGTGAGCTCGCTCTTTCTACGTGGAGGCGAAAGCCGGTACACGAAGGTGCTTATCGACGGCGTGGCGGTGAACGAGTCAGGCGGATTCTTCGACTTCAGTCACCTCACAACCGACAACATCGACCGCATCGAGGTTGTCCGCGGGCCAGCGAGCGTTCTCTATGGAGCCGATGCCGTCACCGGGATCATTCAGATATTCACCCGTGAGGGCCGTGGCCCGCTCTCCCTGAATGCCGGCGGGCGTGGGGGTACTTATGGCACGGCCGACACCGACGCAGGAGTCAGCGGATCGTCGAACGGGCTGGCCTATTCCCTGGCTGGGGCAGAGCACAAGAGTGACGGCATTCTCAGGTTCAACAACGAGTACTACAACGGTACCGTCAGCGGCTCGCTGTCCCTGGCGCCCCGCGCAGCAACGAGCGCACGGGTGTCTGCACGTTATACAAACGCCGAGTTTCACTACCCGACCGATTACACGGGCGCGCCCGTGGACAGCAACTCATATCGTGTTCAGCACCGACTCACTGCAGGATTCGACGCTGTCACCGCCATTTCGCCCTCGATTCGCGCCAGAATTCTCGGCGGCGCCAACGAAGTGTCTGATCTCAGCGAAGACATCGCCGTGCCTTTTGGCGCACAGAATCCGCTGCATTCGGCGGCCTTGTCGCGAGGCTATCGGCGTACCGGGGAGGCGCGGCTGGAATTTGCGCTTCCGGCGTCGGCTGCCCTCAGCGTAGGCGGCGAGTATGTCAGAGAACACGAGACGAGCACCGATTCCGAGGGCCCTGTCGGCCCGAAGGCCGTTCCTGTTTCAACCTTCGCGGCGGAAAGAAGCAACCGGGCAGCGTACGCCGAGTTGATTGGATCGCTGGTTGGCCGCGTGGCGTACACGGCAGCGGCGCGCATCGACGACAACTCCGACTACAAGACTTACGCGACGTACCGGCTCGGCATGAGCGTTCCCGTCACCGGTGGAACGCGGCTGCGCGGTTCCCTCGGCACGGCGTTCAATGCGCCTGCGTTCAGCCAACTCTGGCCGACTCTCTATACCGTCGGCAGTCCCGATTTGACGCCCGAGCACAGCTCGAGCTGGGAAGCCGGCGTGGAGAACGTTCTCAAGTCCGGTTATGGCAGGATCTCGGCGAGCTATTTCAACCAGCGATTCGATGATCTTATTCAGTACGTCGCTGGTGGACCGCCGTCGTTCAAGGGAAGCTACGCCAACCTCGCGCAGGCACGGTCGAACGGATACGAGGCGACGATCGAAGTGACGCCTGCGGGGATAGTGTCGGCATCGGCAAGCCTGACGCAGGCGAACCCGCATGT
>DATBZT010000200.1:0-6955 GCA_036513055.1 Gemmatimonadaceae bacterium
AAGGGCCTGGTTCGCGTCTGTCTCTTCTGCGTCGGCGGCAGCCTTCTGTTTCGCCTCTGGCTCAACTGGATGGGCGTCAATCCCGTTGCCGGCTATCGGCTCACGCCGGCGCGCCTGGATACTCTGGCCATCGGCGCCATGCTCGCTGTTTTCGTGAGGCAGGATGACGCGTGGAAGCGAATCCGCGAACGCGCGCCGGTCGCACTTCTGGCGGCGCTGGCTGCTGTCATCCTGTTGTCCATTCCAACTCGCGGCATGGCACAGTCCGGCATCGAGATGCAGAGCGTGGGATATCCCATTCTCGCCGTGCTGAGCGCCACACTGATTGTGTTTGCGATCGATCCCGCCGCGCGTCAAACCCGGCTTGCGCGATTCTTTCAAACTCGTCCGATGAGAGTGCTGGGCAAGTCCAGCTATGCGTTATATGTCTTTCATTTCCCACTGGCCGGTGTGCTGGAGCGCGCCGGGCTTACGGTCCAGACATTTCCCCGCGTCGGCGGCTCGGAGCTTCCGGGAGCCGTGGCATTCACGCTGATAGGAATCGGGCTTTCGCTGGTGGTGGCGCTCGCGAGCTGGAATCTGTACGAGAAGCATTTTCTCAAGCTCAAGCGATTCTTTCCGCGGCGTGAAATCCACATCACAAATATGCCAAAAGACCTTCAAGTTGTGGATTTCACCGCCAGTCCCAGTCTCACTGGTCCGCACCCTGCACACGAAGAAATCTTGTAGCCCGTCTCAAATCGTTATACTATGGGCCGACTGGGGGTAATTCTCATTGGCTTCCACACTTTCATCCGGCGCCGCATGAGAATCACAAATCTGCTGCGGGGCGTTGTCGCATCTGCCGCGCTCATCGCGTCTGGAAGCTGTAAGGACGCCACCGCACCGGCTCCGACTCCAGTTCCGGTAGACCGTCTCGACGTCTCCGCGTCGGCCCTGGATCTCGTCCCCGCCGAGACTGCGCGCCTGACCGCCACGGTCCGCGATGCCGGGGGAAACGCGCTCGCGCGGCCCGTTACCTGGGTGACGTCGGCACCATCGGTTGCGACAGTTCAGGACGGTCTCGTCACAGCGGTCTCGGCCGGTAGCGCCACGATCACGGCCTCGTCCGAGGGAAAGAGCGCAACGGTGACCGCGAGCATCGAGGACGGAGGCCTGCTGATGCCGGCCGGCGGGACGATTTCCGCGGCCGGCGGCCTGGTTCAGCTCGCGGTGCCGGCAGGCGCTGTCGGTTCCACGTCTCAGTTGTTCGTCCGTATCCCCACGAAATATCCGCCGAGCACCAGACTCGTTCACGGGTCGGTTTTCGACCTCGAGAGCAACCCCGCGGTTCCGAATTTCGCGCAGACCGCTCTTCTCACAATCAGTTACGATCCCGCCGGGATCGGGTCAGCTTCCCCGGGCGGCCTCCTCATCTACCATCAGGTGGGAGACGCCTGGCAGCCGCTGGACAACAGCCAGGTGAACGAAGCTGCCCACAGCGTCTCGGCCAGCGTTTCCGGCGTAGGCATCTACGCGATTCTCGTCCGCGCCTCAGTCGCGGCCCTCGAGATATCCCCTGCATCCGCCGACCTGCGAGTGCGCGACGTCAAGGCGTTTTCCGCAACCATTCGAGACATCGACGGAACAGTCATTTCAGGACGCGCTGTCGCATGGTCGAGTACCGCTCCCAATGTCGTCCAGGTAGACGCGGCGACAGGCCAGGCCACGGCCGTCTCTCCAGGCACCGCGGACGTCGTTGCGACATCCGAGGGTGTCTCGGCGCGCGCTTCCGTGACGGTAACGGCAGGCGCGCCGGGGAAGATTCGTCTCGGGGACGGTGACGGACAGTCTGCGGCGCCGGGGGCGACGCTGCCCATCGCGCCTTCTGTCATAGTTACTGACCAGGATGGGTTTGCCGTTGCCGGCGCAGCGGTGACTTTCTCGGTGACTCAAGGCGGCGGCAGCATCACTGGCGCAGACGCGGTCACCGATGCCAGCGGCACCGCGCGGGTCGGAAGCTGGACATTGGGACCTCAGGCGGGGCTGAACGCGCTGTCCGCAGCGACGTCCGGAGCCGAGGGGAGCCCACTCACCATTTCGTCAACGGCCGTGCAAGCGCCGCCGCCTCCGCCGCCTCCGCCGCCTCCGCCGCCGCCCCCGCCGCCTACGACAATCGCGATCTTCGCGGGCGACGGCCAGACTGCACCGCCGCTGACTGCGGTCGCAATTCCTCCGGCCGTAAAAATCACCGACGCCACCGGCGAACCGGTTGCCGGAACGACGGTCGTGTTCAGTATTCGAAGCGGCGGGGGCACCATCACCGGGGCCACCGCAACGAGCGATGCGAAAGGCATCGCGACGATCGGGAGCTGGGTGCTCGGCGCTGGTGGCGGCAACTCGCTTTTCGCCACGGCCACCGGGTTGTCGGGAAGTCCGGTCATCTTCATTGCCTCTGCCGGCGCACCCGGGCCGCCACCTCCACCTCCGCCGCCGCCGAGCGGCCCCGCGACAACGATTGCCATCTTCGCCGGTGACAATCAGGTCGGGCAGGCGTTTTCGCCTGTCACCATTCGGCCCGCAGTCAAGGTTACCGACGCCAACGGAATTCCAGTCCCGGGCCGATTGGTCGTCTTCAGCATCCGGAGCGGCGGCGGCACGCTGATAGGCGAGAGCGCAACGAGCGACAACTTTGGAATCGCCACTGTTGGAAGCTGGTCGCTTGGCGCGGGCGGCGGAAACTCACTGTTCGCCACAGCGAGCGGACTTGCGGGCAGTCCACTGATCTTCGTCGCCAACACGTCCACGCAGCCCAGCTCCGCTGTGCGGATTGTGACGTTCGGAGATTCGAACACCGACTTCGGCTGGCCGGGCACGTCGCCCATTGGCGGCATCGCGTCGTACGTTTCCAGCGGCAGTCCCCGCATGGATCCGGGCGCCGGAAATAGCTCGCTTCAGCTCGCCGGCAAGATTGAAAATCAGTGGAAGGCGCGGAGCGCCAAGTCGATCACGGCGGTAAATCACGGAGTCTCGGCGACGAGCACCGGCGCCGGCCGCACCGGAGCCGGTGCGCCAGACGCGCGCGAACAAGTCGGCGGCGTAACGCGCTTCGAGGGCGAGGTGCTCGGCACCGCCTACCCGTGGAGCGGCGGCGAGCCCACAAACGCCAATTTTACGTCGGGCGCGATTGCCCGTGTCCGGGCGTTCGTCCCGGGCGCAAACGACTTCGCGTACGTATCAATGGGGTCGAACGACCCGGGCGCGGGCCTCACTGCCGCCGGGACGTCTGCGAATCTCGAGTGGATGATCGACCAGTGGGTCAACGCCGGACATGCCGCGAATCATTTCATTCTCACGACGCTGCCTCCGCGCGATGGATTCCCGGTGGACATTCCAAACATCAACAACGCCATCCGCGCCCTTGCAGTGCGACGGTCGGTGCGTCTCGTTGACCTCACTTTGCGCACTTCCGCCGACAACGGCGCGAGCTGGAGCAATCGCGCTGCAGATACGATTGACGGCACCCACTACTCAGAAGCGGTCCGGGACTGGCTCGCCGACCAGGTGGTCTCGTACATGCTAGCTATCGTTCCGTAGCGAGCGCCACGCTGCGCCACTATCTGGCAGAAAGAGAAGCTCATGTCACGATCTCGTGACATTGGCGCCGTTGACTGTTGCGTCACAGCGCGACGAACTTTACGAGATGCAGCCGGGTGAAGTGAACGCGAAGCGAGTCCTCGTCGTCGACGACGAGCCGGACATCGTCGCTCTCGTTGCATACCATCTCGCCAAGGCAGGCTTTCGGGTTTCCACGGCTGCTGACGGCGGCGATGCTCTGGAGCAGGCGAGAAGAGAACAGCCGTCACTCATCGTCCTCGACCTGATGCTGCCCGGAATGTCGGGCTTCGAGGTGCTGGATGCCCTGCGGCGCCAGGAGTCCACCGCCGACATCGCTGTGCTCTTGCTCACTGCGCGCAAGGACGAGCCGGACCGGGTGCGAGGCCTGTCGCTCGGAGCCGACGACTATCTCACCAAACCGTTCAGCCCGGCGGAGCTCGTCCTGCGGGTCAAGGCAATTCTTCGACGCACCGGCTCAATGGCCCAGCGCGACGAGGTTCTCCGAATCGGCGACATATCGATCAATCGTTCGACGCACACTGTCGCTGTCGGCGAGAAGCCTGTCGATCTTACGCCGACGGAGTACAAGCTGCTCATCCTGCTCGCTGAGCGGCGCGGACGCGTTCAGGCACGGGCGCATCTGCTGCAATCCGTGTGGGATGCCGCGCCCGATATCCAGACCCGCACTGTCGACATGCACGTTCAGCGGCTGCGCACCAAGCTCGGCCCGGCCGGTGATCTGATTGAAACTGTGCGCGGTTTCGGGTACCGAATCAGGCCGGGCGCCTCACCCGCCCCATGAACATCTCTCGGCGCCTGCAGCTCCACGCGCTTGCCGTGGTCGCGCTGGTCGTCGCCGCAATACTGATCTTCGACGCCCGGTTCACGTGGCGCGACCTGCTCGTTCCGGCGATTGTCGCTGGCATCGTCGCGCTGGCTCTTGCGACGATCATCGCACGGACCATCACGCGTCCGATGGAAGACCTTCGTGACGTTGCGCGATTCCTCGCCCGCGGAGATCTGTCGAGCCGGCCGGCTCTTTCAGCAAACGGCGAGGTTGGTGAGCTCGCCACCGCCGTTCACCGTCTGGCCGAACATCTTGGCGAACGCATGTCGGCGCTCCAGTCGGAGGATGTACTGCTCACCGCACTCGTCGAGTCATTGAACGAGGGGATCGTCGCGATCAGTCCGCAGCGCCAGGCCGTAAGAATCAATTCGGCAGGCAGGGAGCTGCTTTCGTTCAACGATCGCACGCCCGCCCCCGTGGATCGGCTGCCGCGCATTCCAGAATTGCAGCAGGCAATCCACGTGGCACTGAAAGGCACTCCCACCGAGCCGGTAGAGCTGGCGATCGGAGAGCGCACCGTTTCGCTCACGGCGCGGCCGCTGGCAGGTGGCGGGGCGGTGGTCGCTCTCTTCGACCTTACGCGTATTCGCCGTCTGGAGCTTGTTCGCCGCGATTTCGTGGCGAACGTCTCGCATGAGCTGCGTACCCCGTTGACTGTCATCGGCGGCTTTGCCGAGACGCTCGCCGACGATGATCTGCCGGAGGCCAGGCGGCGACAGTTCGCGGCGACGATTCACGCTAACGCGCAGCGAATGCAGCGGATCGTCGACGATCTTCTCGACCTTTCGCGCCTCGAGTCCGGCCGATGGGTGCCGGAGGTGACGACAATCGATGTCCGATCGGTGGCTGAGGAAGTTTTTGCGACAGTAGAGCAGCCCTCAGGGAAAAAAGGGCTTTCTCTCGAGATCGACATTGGTGCCGGAGCGGACACCGTGGCCGCTGACCGTACGGCGCTCCGCCAGGTCATCTCGAATCTCGTCGAGAATTCGGTGCGGCACACAACTGCCGGCAGCGTTACGGTTTTCACCCAGCGGGATGCCGCGGGAACGTGGATCGGCGTGCGGGACACGGGCCCCGGAATCGGCCCCGAGCACCTTCCGCGCATTTTCGAGCGCTTTTACCGGGTGGATGCGGGACGATCCCGCGAGAGCGGCGGAACGGGGCTGGGGCTGGCCATCGTCAAGCACCTTGTCGAGGCACACGGGGGAATTCTGAATGCAACAAGCGAGCTGGGGGAGGGCACCCGCATCGCCGCGCTCTTCCCAGCGACTGAGCGTAGCACGTGACAAGTTCTTTACAGCAAGCACGCAATGCCGTGACACATGCGCGGCAGGTTCACCTCCATCACAATCTCAATGGAGAAAGAAGTGAATCATCGTTCATTGGTCGTGCTTGCGTTTCTTTCAGCGGTCGCCCCGGTTGTTGCAAGGTCGCAGTCGGTTGACCTCACTGGCGCCGGTGCGACTTTTCCGTATCCGATCTACTCCAAGTGGTTCGCCGACTATGCGGCGGGCACCGGAGTGAAGATCAACTATCAATCGATCGGATCCGGCGGCGGAATACGGCAACTCTCCGAACAGACGGTTGATTTCGGCGCGTCGGATGCGCCGATGAGCGACGCCGAGCTCTCGAGCGCAAAAGGCGGCGCTGTGCTGCATTTTCCGACCGTGCTCGGCGCGGTGGTAATCACCTACAATATTCCCGGCGTGGCGCGCACGCTGAATCTCAGCGGTGATGTCGTCGCGGACATTTTCCTCGGCAGGATCACGAAATGGAACGATGCCCGCGTCGCGAGCCAGAATCGCGGCGTCCCGCTTCCGTCGTCGGACATTCTGGTGATTCACCGGAGCGACGGGAGTGGCACCAGCTACATTTTCACCGACTATCTGACGGCCGTAAGTCCAGCCTGGGCAGCGGGACCAGGTAAAGGAAAGGAAGTGAGTTGGCCGGTTGGTCTCGGTGGAAAGGGGAATGAAGGAGTCGCGGGGCAGATCAAGCAGATCCCGGGATCAATTGGATATGTCGAGCTGGCCTACGCGCGGCAGAACAAGCTCTCGTACGCTGCGATAAGAAACGCCGACGGTCGCTATGTCGCCCCGACGATCGAGTCCGTCACGGCAGCCGCCGACGGCGCGGTCAAGCGACTTGGAAAGGGCACGGATTACCGCGTCTCGATTGTCAATGCGGTTGGAAAGAATTCATACCCCATATCTTCTTTCACCTGGATCCTCGCGTACCAGAACCAGACGGACCCCGTGAAAGGAAAGAAGCTCGTCAGCTTCCTCGGCTGGGCGTATCGTGATGGTCAAAAGTCTGCGCCTACACTCGATTACGCTCCGCTTCCGAAGAGTCTGATCGCGAATCTCGAATCACGTTTGAAGACGATCAAGGTGGGCCGTTGAAGATGCGCCGAATATCCATCGTACTTCTCGCGCTGGTGCTGCCGGGCGCACTCGCCGCCCAGTATTCGCAACCGGATTCGGCGAAGACCAAGCCCGACTCGGCCAAGCC
>DATBZT010000201.1:0-9172 GCA_036513055.1 Gemmatimonadaceae bacterium
TGTCTCCGTTGCAGCCTCGTGGACAGCTACCACAAGGGTCTTTACTACAATAGCTTGCGCGCGGTGGCATTGCCAGCATTACTGGAGGCCGTTGAGGCGCTCCCCGAATTTGCGCTATCTCTTGCGGCACTCCCGCCCCACTCGTCACGCCTACACCTCTCGGGCCTCCCAGGTTCCAGCGACTGTGTAATAGTCACAGCACTGTCCCACCGGAACCCGGGGCGGTTCTTTGTTGTCGTTGCCGAAAGCGTCGCCGCCGCTGAGCGGTGGCTGGCCGATCTGCAGTCGCTGCAGGAAGAGATACCGGTAGCGCTTTATCCGCCGCGGGAAGGGTTTGGCGAGGCTGAGCCGCATGCCGAGGTCGCCGGCGAGCGCGTCGAGACGCTCGAGCGGCTGGCTCGTGGAGACGTGCGAATTCTTCTCACCACGGCGCGCGCCTTGATGGAACGCACCCAGCTTCCTCGCGCTTTGGCTCTCACCCGGCTCGAGCTGCGGAAGGGCGACCGCCGCCGGCCCGAGGACCTCGCCGCGCATCTGGAGTCAATCGGCTTCGAGCGCGTCCCCATGGTTGAAGACGTCGCCCAGTTCAGCATCCGCGGCGGAATTTTCGATGTCTACAGCTTCGGCATGGCCGATCCAGTGAGGATTGAGTTCTGGGGCGACGACATCGTCGAGCTCAGGCATTTCGATCTCGTCAGTCAGCGCTCGACGAGAGACGCCGAGCTCGCCCTCGTTCTCCCGGTTGATGGCCAGCTCTCCGGCACGGCGGAAGAAAGCGACCGCGTCTCCATCACGTCGCTCTTCTCGCCAGACACGGTCGTCGTCATTCCGGACGACAGCCACATCGGTCCGGAGCTCAACCGCACCTGGGACGAAGCGCAGCACCATATCGAGCTGGCACGACGACGCGGCGAGGACGCGCCGGACCGCGACGAGCTGTACGCCTCGCCTTCTGCTGTCACAGATGTCCTCGGCGCATTGGGACTCGTTGCGCTGTCGCCGGACGGCACCGCCAGAAGCTCCGATTTCCTCGGCGAGCGCGGCACCAGCGAAAACGTCACCGATGCCGAGATTGTACCCGTCCATTTTCCGCTCGTGGCGCCAGAGCCGATCCTGCGCGACATGAAACGACTGCGCGAAGTCGTGAGCGATGGACTCTCGACGCTCATTCTTTGCGACAACGCCGGCCAGGCAGAGCGTCTCGAGGAGCTTCTCTCCGAAGGTCGTCGCCCGCCAGACGCGGCATTGGCAATCGGCGTGCTGAGTGGCGGGTTCGTCATCCCTCCCTTCGACGACTCTCAGGGCCTCCGGGTGCTGACGGACCACGAGATATTCCGGCGCGAGCGGCGCATAAGGCGGTCACGACGGTACGCGACGGGCACGGCGATCGAGAGCCTCACCGCGCTCACACCAGGGGATTACGTCGTGCATCTGGAGCACGGCGTCGGGATCTATCGCGGCATCGAAAAGATCTTCTTCCGCGAAAGCACCGTCGAGGTCGCGGTAATCGAATACGAAGGCGGCGACCGGCTGAATGTCCCGCTTTACCGAATAGACCAGATCGAACGCTACCGATCAGCCTCCGACATCACCGCCGATACGCCGCCGCCCCGGCTGCATTCACTTGGCGGAAAACGGTGGGCGCAGCAGCGGGACCGCACACGGGCCGCCATCCGGGACATGACGGCCGAGCTGCTCGACCTGTACGCGCGGCGAAAGGTTGCGACGCGCCCGCCTCATCTTCCCGACACGCCGTGGCAGCGCCAGCTCGAGTCTTCGTTTCTGTTCGAGGACACGCCCGATCAGCGCACCGCGACAACCGACGTGAAGTCGGACATGGAGCGGGCCCGGCCGATGGACCGGCTGCTCGTTGGAGACGTTGGTTACGGAAAAACTGAAATCGCGGTGCGGGCCGCGTTCAAGGCAGTGCAGTCCGGCCGCCAGGTCGCTGTCCTCGTGCCGACGACGATTCTCGCTGAACAGCACGCCCGCACGTTTGGCGACCGGCTCGCGGATTTTCCGGTGACCGTTCGCACGTTGAGCCGGTTTGAAACGGCAAAGGAACAGCAGGCAGTGATCGAAGAGCTGGGCGCAGGACGGATCGACATCGTCATCGGCACGCATCGCCTGCTGAGCCCGGACGTCCGCTTCAAGAACCTCGGCGTCATCATCGTGGACGAGGAGCACCGCTTCGGCGTGAAGCACAAGGAGCGCCTCAAGCACCTCAAGCTCGAAACTGACGTACTCACCCTCACCGCGACGCCCATTCCCCGCACGCTTCACATCTCGCTCGCGGGTCTCCGTGACATGACGCTGATGCAGACGCCGCCGCGCGACAGGTCGCCGGTGCTGACCTTCGTCGAGCCGTGGGACGACGGGCTGATCGAGGAAGGCATAACGCGAGAGCTCGACCGGGGCGGTCAGGTCTTTTTCGTTCACAATCGAGTTGAGAACATCGAGATGATCGCGAAGAACGTTCGCCGGCTGGTTCCGCGAGCGAGAATCGGTGTGGGCCACGGACAGATGCGCGAGCGAGACCTCGAGGAAGTGATGCGCTCGTTCGTCGAGGGAGAAATTGACGTTCTCGTTTCCACGATGATCGTCGAGTCGGGGCTGGACGTGCCCAACGCCAACACGATGTTCGTGAATTACGCCAACCACTTTGGTCTGGCCCAGCTGTATCAGCTTCGCGGCCGCGTCGGGCGATCACACCGGCGCGCCACCTGCTATCTGCTCGTTCCCGACTCCGACATCGACGAGGACGCCAACCGCCGCCTCAAGATTCTCGAGCATCACACCGAGCTCGGCGCCGGCTACCGCATCGCTCTCAAGGACCTGGAGCTGCGCGGGGCAGGAAACCTGCTCGGGCCCGAGCAATCCGGCTTCGTAACCGCGGTCGGTTTCGACATGTATCTCCGAATGCTGGAGGAGACGGTCAGCAGGCTGATGCGCGGCGATTCGTCTCCCCGGCTTCAGCCATCCGACGTTTCAGTCGACGTGCCGTCATATCTCCCTGATGAATACATCAACGGCCAGGATGCAAAGCTCGATATCTACCGTCGTCTCACTCACCTCACGGACCCGGCGGACATCGAGGCGCTGCGGGCAGAGGTCCGCGACCGCTTCGGGCCGCTGCCGCCGCCGGCGGAGGCATTTTTCGGCGTGGCGCTGCTGCGCGTCCTGGGTGGCGCCGCCGAAATGGAATCGATCCTCGTGCGCGGCAACGATGCGCGTATTACCTTTCGCGAGCACGCCGTGCCTCTTATGAAAGGGATCTCCGCGGCCTTTCACGAGGTACAGTTCCAGGCGGAAGTACGGCGCGCTCATCCGCTTTCACTCAAGCTGACACGGCTGGGCGGCGCGGAGCTTCTCACCGGCCTGGTGCGTGCCCTCGCGACTCTGCGAGCGCAGCTCAGTTCCGGAACACAACCGACCAAATCGAAATGATCAAGAAACTCTCAGTCGCCTCGCTGGCTCTGACCGTAGCGTTTACCGCTTGCGACTCCCTCAAGGATGCAATGTCGGCCCATGTCGACGTCGCGGCGAAAGCTGCCGGACAGGAGTTGACGATTACGCGGCTCTCGACGCTCATCGGCAATTCCCAGGCACCTCTCAACAAGGACGTCATCAACGCCGTTGTAGACGCGTGGGTTGACTATCACCTCGCCGCGCAGGCCGCTGTCGAGAACGACTCGCTCAAGGATCCGAAGGTGGTGGACAAGGCGATGTGGGCCGTGATCGACAACGTCAAGGCGAAAAAGTGGTATGACCTGGTGTCGAAACAGTGGCACGCCCCCGACAGCACCGCTGCCGAGGGGATTTACAACAATGGTCAGGTGCTTGCCGCGAGCCACATTCTGCTCCTCACGAAAGGAATGGATCAAACGGCCAAGGCGGCATTGAAGAAGAAGGCCGATGCGCTGCGCGCCCAGGTCACAACGGCCAACTTTGCGGCAATGGCGAAGAAGAACAGCCAGGATTCCGGCTCGATGGCCCGCGGCGGATCTCTCGGA
The DNA here is from genome assembly GCA_036513055.1 of Gemmatimonadaceae bacterium. Lineage (GTDB taxonomy): Bacteria > Gemmatimonadota > Gemmatimonadetes > Gemmatimonadales > Gemmatimonadaceae > UBA4720. The sequence goes on from DATBZT010000201.1 coordinate 4,014, forward strand.
ACGTTCCCGCGCGGCGCGATGGTCCCCCAGTTCGAGGCCGCCCTACTGGCCCTCAAGCCCGGCGACATCTCACCCGTGATCGAGACTCAGTTCGGCTATCACATCATTCGCCGGCCGCTGTTCTCCGAAGTGCGGGCGGACATCATCCGCGCCAGCCAGTCGGTTGGCATGCAGGCCGCCGAGAGCACCTATCTCGCGAACCTCGACCGCGCGTCCAAGCTCGAGACCAAGCCCAGCCTCGCACCGGTCGTCCGCGCAGTCGTGGAAGATCCACCCGGTCACAAGTCGGACAAGACCGTTCTGGCTACCACGACGCTCGGAGATTTCACAGCGGCCGATCTCGCCCGCTGGCTCACCACCATTCCCCCGCAGGCGGGAATCAAGGAGCGTGTCAAGGCGGCCCCCGACTCGCTGCTCCCCATGTTCGTCAAAAATTTCATCAGGAACGAGCTGGTGGTTCACGCTGCCGACAGCGCCAAGCTGGGTCCGGACTCCGCGCAGATAGTGCAGATCAGAGCCCTCTTCACCAACTCGCTCGTCACTGCGTGGACCGCTCTCAACGTCGACCCGAAGAATCTCGCCACGGCAGCGAAATCGAAGTCCGACCGGGAGAAGCTGGCCCACCAGAGGGTGGAGGGATACGTAACGAATCTTCTCGCCCAGAAGGCGCAGTATGTGGATGTCACCCAGCCGGTGGAGTTCGCGCTTCGCGAGAAGTACGACAACGGCATCAAGTCCGACGCCGTGAACCGCGCTCTTCTCCAGGCGGCGACGGTGCGACTCCATGCGGACTCGACGAAGGCGGCTGGGCAACCACCGACAGTCGTTCCGGTGCCGAAAAAGGACACGGTCAAGCATTGATCGGACCGCGACCTGAGTTGAGGGGTATCTATCGCAATGCGTAGAGCACTACTGGTTTCTTTTTCCGCGCTGCTTGCGCCGGCGCTCGGGGCGCAGGTTCCGGCGCCCGCGGCTCCAACCCGGCAGGCCGCCACAATCCCAGTCGACCGGGTGGTGGCAATCGTCGGCGACCAGCCGCTCCTATGGAGCGACGTACTCGCTTCAATCAACCAGCAGCGAGCTGCGGGTGTCGTGATCCCGAGCGACTCCGCCGCCCAGGCAGCTTTCGCCCGCGACGCCCTCAATCAGCTCGTGGACGAAGAGATTCTCGTGCAGAAGGCGAAAGAGATGAAGGTCGAGGTCACCGAGGCAGAGGTGAATCGCACCGTCGACGATCAGATCAAGCGTGTGCGCGATCAGTTCAAGACTGAAGACGAGTACAAGACAGAGCTGAAGAACGCCGGGTTCGGCACTCCCGACGAGTACCGGCGCAGTCTGTATACGCAGTTCTACCGGCGCGCTCTCCAGCAGCGTGTCTTTCCCGACCTGCAAAAGACCGCTCACTCGCGCAACGTCAGCGACGCCGAAGTGGAAGAGGCATTTCAGAAGAACAAGGAGCTTCTCAAGAAGCAGCCCGCAACTGTCACGTTCCGTCAGATCGTCGTCGCACCCAAGCCCACGGCCGAGCAGAAGCAGCGGGCTCGCGCCAAGGCCGATTCGATTCTCGCCGAGATCCGGAAGGGCGGTGATTTCGAGCAGATCGCAAAACGCGAATCGATGGATCCTGGATCCAAGGCCACGGGCGGAGACCTCGGTTGGAACCGTCGCGGAGCGATGGTCCCCGAATTCGAGCGCATGATGTTCGCGCTCAATCCGGGGCAGGTCAGCCCGGTGGTGGAAACGTCTTTCGGGTACCACATCATTCGGGTGGATCGGGTGCAGGCCGCCGAAGTGCACGCACACCACATCCTGATCGCTCCGGTCATCGATTCGACAGATCTCCTGACGGCACGTCTCGAGGCCGACTCGGTGGCCAAGTCATGGCGCGCCGGAGCCTCGTTCGATTCGCTGGTTACAAAGCACCACGATCCAGCTGAAGAGAAGGGAATCCTTCAGCCCTTCCCGCGGGATTCGCTGCCGGCTTCCTATACGGCTGCCCTCATCGGGAAAAAGGCCGGCGACGTGACCGACCCGTTCGAGCTCACCGGCCAGCGCGGCATATCGAAGTACGCTGTGATTCAGCTCGTGACGGTGAATGAGGCGGGCCAGTATGTCGAGAGCGAAGTGCGCGACCGAATTCGCCAGCAGCTGATTGCCGAGCGGGCCACGCGAGAGCTTCTCGACGACCTGCGGAAGCACACCTACGTGGCCATTCGGTTGTAGGCGGTGTCTGTCCGGCTGGCCATCACTGCGGGCGATCCGCGAGGTATCGGCCCGGAAATAATCAACAAGGCGCTCGCCGATCCGCGGATCGGCGAGCGTTCTGATCTGGTGGTTGTCGGTGCCGAGGGGTGCGGCCTCGACGTTGACGAATCCATCGGCCGCTGGAGCTCGAGCGCGAGCGTTGCAATAGCCGGGCGGCTCAGTGGCCGGGCCATCGAGCGCGCCGTAGAGCTCGCGCTGCGCGGCGAGGTGCAGGGCATCGTCACCGCGCCGATCGACAAGGCCGCCCTGCTGGCGGGCGGATACGATTTTCCCGGACACACCGAAATGCTCGCCGAGCTGACCGGCTCAGATGTCGCGATGATGCTCGCCGCAACCAGTTCTTCCAAGGGCGGCAATCCGCTTCGCGTTGTGCTCGCGACAACTCACATTGCATTGCGGGACGTGCCCGATGCAGTCACCGCCGAGCGACTCGTTTCAGCAGCGGCGATTACGCGCGAGTATCTCACGCGCTGGTTCGGCATCGAGTCACCGCGCATCGCACTCTGCGCTCTCAATCCGCACGCCGGTGACGGCGGGCGGTTCGGAATGGAAGACGAGCAGGTATTGCTGCCTGCGGCCCAGGCAGCAGGCATGGCTGGTCCGTTTCCGGCGGACACGGTGTTCGTCCGGGCGATGCGCGGCGAGTTCGACGCAGTCGTTGCGCCGTATCACGATGTGGGGATGACGGCGATCAAGGTGGCCGCGTTCGGCTGTGCGGTAAACGTCACGCTCGGGCTCCCGTTCCCACGAACCTCACCGGATCACGGCACGGCGCTGGATATCGCGGGTCGCGGAATCGCGAACCCATCGAGCTTTATAGAGGCGCTGCTTCTGTGCCGGCAGATTGCGTCTCGCGTGTCTCTTCCCGCCGGTCGCCCGCCGAATGAAGATCAACCGCCAGCGAATCGATCTTCCGGCCGTCCATCTCGCGCACGGTAAAAACGGACCCGCCGGCGATCACCCGGTCTCCGGGCTGCGGGAGCCGACCAAGCACTCCAAACACATATCCGCCGATCGTCGTCGCGTCGTCTTCCGGGACGTCCAGGCCGAACCGCTCGTTCAGCTCGCCGATGTTGGTGCCTCCCGGAACGACAGTCTCGCCGGCCCGGGTCTGAACTGGTACGTCGCTGTCTTCGAGCGTGTCGTATTCATCGAGAATCTCGCCGACGATTTCCTCGAGCAGGTCCTCCATCGTGATCACTCCCGCAGTTCCACCATACTCGTCGAGCACGATCGCCATGTGGATCTTGAGCCGCTTGAAATCGGCGAGCACATCCTCGACTTCGCGCGAGCCGGGTACGACATGAACCGGGCGCATCATCGCGCGGAGTGAGAACTCCGAAGGTTGTCCTTTCTCCCTCGTCGGGCCGCTCGCCGCCGGTATCAGAACCTTGAGGAGATCCTTGGCGAGCACGATGCCGATGATGTCGTCAATCGTTTCGTTGTACACGGGATAGCGCGACACTCCGCTCTCCTCGACTATCTCGAGAACCTCTGGCAGAGTCGCGTCCACCGGAAACGCGATGATCTCGGTGCGCGGCGTCATCACTTCCCGCGCATTCTTCTCCGAAAACTCGAACACCCCACCGAGCATTCTCGCGTCGCCGCGCTCGAGCGATCCGCTCTCCTGCGCCTGCTCGACAAGCAATCGCAGCTCTTCGGGAGAGTGGACAGTCTCGTTCATGCTGGCGGCATTCTGGCCGAACGCGCGCAGGATACCATTGGCCGAACGGTTGAGCACCCATATGAACGGGCTCATCACCCAGCCGAAGAGGAGGAGCGGCGGAGCAAGGAATGTGGCGAATCGCTCTGGGTGATTGAGCGCCGCCGCTTTCGGCGTCAGCTCGCCGAGAACGACGTGCAGATACGTCAGGACGGTGTAGGCGATGATCCCGGCGAGGGTGACGCTGAGCGATACCTCGATCGCGAATGGCAGCCGGCTGAACCATCCCTCGAAGATCGAGGCCAGGGTTTTCTCGGCGATCCAGCCGAGTCCCAGGCTCGCCAGCGTAACGCCTAACTGGCTCGCCGAGAGAACGTGGGAGATATTTGAGCTTGCCCGCAACGCTATCCGCGCGAGGCGATCGCCTGAACGGACCATTGCCTCGAGTCGGGTCCGGCGCGAGCGCACGAGCGAGAACTCGGCGGCAACAAAAAAACCGTTGAGGAGCACGAGCGCGAAGATGGCCAACAGCCGTGAAATCACCCCCGCAAAATATCACAATCCGCCGCCAGGTGTGACTCCTTCGGGTGATGGCGACACAGCGCATCCTCTTGCGGCACATGGAGATAGCCACGTTCATGAGCATGGTTTGGGGGGTCACGGCAACACCCACGGGACTCCGACACGAAGCCTCCGGATTGCGCTCGCGCTGACGGCTGGGCTGCTCGTTGTCGAGGTCGTTGGCGGCTTTGTCTCCAACTCGCTCGCTCTTCTGGCCGACGCGGGCCACATGTTCACCGACGTCGGAGCCCTGTCGCTGTCGCTGTTCGTGGCGTGGTTCAGCCTGCAGCCGGGAACGCCTCGAAAGAGCTATGGCTACCTCCGGTGGGAGATTCTGGCCGCGTTTATCAATGGCGCCACGCTTCTCCTGATTTCTGCGTGGATTCTGCTGGAAGCCGTGATGCGGCTCCGCAATCCCGAGCCCATCAGCGGCGGGCTGATGCTGCTCGTCGCCATTGCCGGCCTTGTTGTCAATGTGATCGCCGCGCGCGTGCTGCATCCGGGGTCGCACGCCAACATGAACGTGCGGGGGGCCTACCTGCATGTCCTTGGTGATCTGCTGGCGTCTGTGGGCACCGTGGTCGCCGCCATTCTCATTCGATATACCGGGTGGCTCTTCGCCGATCCGCTGGTCTCGTTTCTGACGACGGCGCTGATCGTCCGGGGGTCG
>DATBZT010000202.1:0-10596 GCA_036513055.1 Gemmatimonadaceae bacterium
CGCGCGGAAGGCAGCACGGCTCGATCCGATCGAGGCATTGCGCCATGAGTAGCGGATAACGAGCCACTCTATGCGCGCGATGCTTCTCCCCCGGCCGGCATCTGCGAGTGATGGCAGCGAGCCGCTCGAGCTTTCGGAGATTCCTGTTCCTGTTCCCGGTCCGACCGATCTCCTCGTGAGAGTCTCGGTATGCGGGGTATGTCGCACTGATCTCGAAATCGTCGAAGGACGCGTTGCCGCGCTGCGATACCCGCTGATTCCCGGCCATCAGGTGATCGGCCGCGTCGCTCAGGCCGGCGCTGAGGTGAGCGACATTCACCAGGGCGATCGGGTGGGCATCGCGTGGATTCACTCTGCGTGCGGTCTCTGCAAGTGGTGCCGAGCGGGCTCGGAGAATCTTTGTCCAGAATTTCGCTCGACTGGTTGTGATGTTGACGGCGGATACGCCGAGTATGCGGTCGTGCCCGCTGCGTTCGCGCACGTGATTCCCGGTGAATTCACTGACGCCGAGGCGACGCCGCTACTCTGCGCAGGCGCCATCGGATGGCGATCGCTGCGTCGCGCCAGCTTGTCGAACGGCGAGAAGCTGGGACTTGCTGGATTCGGCGCGTCCGCGCATCTGGTGCTGCAGCTTGCGCTGCATCGGTATCCCGAGTCGCCCATCTACGTGTTCGCACGGAATCCCCAGGAGCGCGAGTTCGCGAGCGCGCTTGGCGCGACCTGGGTTGGTGACACATCGGATACTCCGCCGGAGCGATTGGATGCGATCATCGATACGACGCCTGCGTGGAAGCCAATTGTCGATGTGCTCCCGTACCTGTCGCCGGGTGGCCGCCTGGTGATCAATGCCATTCGGAAGTCCAACTCAGATCAGCGCGAGCTGCTGCGCCTGGATTACCCCTCACATCTCTGGATGGAGCGCGAAATCAGGAGTGTCGCGAACGTCACGCGCGACGATGTGCGGCAGATGCTCGCGGCGGCCGCCGAGTTTGGTATCCATCCGACAGTCGAAGTGCTTCCGCTGCGCGACGCCAACACTGCTTTGGCGCGTATGCGAGGCGCGACGCGTTTGCGTGGCGCAATGGTGCTCGAGGTCTCCGCAGCCTGAGCACATCTGTCTTAGCCGTAGCGCGATCTCGCGGGGTGCTGCTTGTCACAGCTGGTCCTGAAATTCGGATCAACTGCACCTTCGGCTTACTCGGAGCTGGCTGTCACCCACGGGTCGCGCGCCATCCACTGCTCATTCGGCGCAAAAAGGAAGACCATCGCTCCGTTGGAGAGAATCGGAAGAAGCTTCCGAGCACGTGACGGCTCCATCGCCGGACAACCCTCGCTCCTGCCCGCCTTGGTCGAGGTTACATAGGGAGCGCCGTGCGCAACGACTTTCCGCGCGCGGGCGTTATCGTTGTAACCCTCCGACACGCCCTCGAGCTTGAGCCCGATCGAGCCATAGGACTTGCCACCGGTCCTGCCGTGGAACGCGTAGGTCTCCTGCGCCAGGTACAGCCCGAGCGACGTTGCATTGCTGCCGGACGCATTCGAGAAATGCGTCGGAATTCCGTATTGATCGGCTGAGGAGCCGCGGCCATGCGCGACCATGAACGGTCCGTCTACGATCTTCAGCGAGTCCATATCGAACACGTAGCCGCGAGGCGTGGTGCTCGACAAACCGTAATCGACAAAGTAAAGCAAGGGCTTCCTGACCTGATCAGGATGCGCCGACTTGTACGCGAAGTAACTCCTGAACGCATCGGTGAGCGCGCGGGAATCGCTCAACGGACGAACGACATTCTGGAATGCGCCGAGCGCAGTCGCGATTTTGGAGACGCCTGGCGGGAGGCCGGCTTTCGACGTGTCCTTCGCGATAATGCCACCGGTGACGATCGAGATCGCCGAAGCAACGACAGGGCTGTTTTCGCTGCCGCCCGGAATTATCTGCGCGGTGCCGAACGCGACAGCGACACCACCGATGAGTGCGTTCTGAAGAAGTGTTCTGTGGATCATTCCCTCTCCTTACCCGCTTCGGCGGGGATCGGTCAAAAGACGCAGTTCTTCGCTGGAGATGACTGGGCAAGCTCTCCGGAAAACAGCGTTCGATTTGAGGTCCAATACATAAGTTTAACACTTTCTGGCCGTAATGTAAATACCTGCAGCACGGCGACTTAGCTTGCTTCCTACGGCCGATTGACCCCTCGTGCCTCGATCTCGACAGGCTCTGCGGCGCCCTCGCCGGGCGCCCGCAGGGCGCCGTTCTCGGTGAAGAGGCGCGTCATGAATCGCTGCCCCTCGCCGATCCGCTCGACCTCGATCGCGACGGCGTCGACGGACTGCTCGAGATGCGTCAAGGTGTCGATGAGCTCGTGGGTCGGGCCGGCGATCGCTGACCCCGCCGGGCGCCAGATGCGACGCGCATAGCGCATCGGTGCGAGCCGCCACGCGAAGTACGCTCCGAGGAGCAGCAGCCCGGCATGTACGCCGGCATGGATTGGTTCACCCTGCGCGGCGGCAATAACTCCGCCGCCGAAGTTGATGACGGTGAAGACCACGGCCGCCAGCCAGACCTTCGAGCGCCGATCCATGAAGAGCTCCTTCTGTGTTTGCCAGCTAACGTTGCCGCGGCCACGGACCCCTACGTGAGGCGGTAGTGCGTGGTTTCTCTCGGCTGCGCCACGCCCATACTCCGAACCGGCGCCGCCGGATCGGCGACGCCCGGCCCCGTCTCGTACCCAATCAGGCGCAAGTGTTACCTCACAACAACAAGAACACCGAAAGCGACCATTACTGCGCCGCCAAGGCGCGAGACCGTGGCTCCAGTGCGCCCGAATTTTTCCACCAGAATGAAGACGGTCAACGCCGCGACCCAGGCAAGGTTCATCACACCGACGGCGAACAGGACGCACATCAGAGCCCAGCAACAGCCGAGGCAGTACACGCCGTGGCGGAGTCCCATCTGAAGGGCGCCCTTCGCTCCGTCGCGCCAGTTGCCCAACAGGAATCCCAGCGGACTCTGGCATTGCCTCAGGCACGCGCCCTTCGCCGGGGTGAGCTGATACGCGCCGGCTGCGATGAGAATTGCACCGGCGAGGCGAGAGCTCGACGCGGCCATGCCTGATGACAATAACGCGCCGTCGTGCAATGCCCACTGTGCCAGCGCGGCGAACGCGCTGAATCCCACCCAGATGGTGATGTAGCCGGCCGCGAACAACAGTACGGCGAACAGCGCGCTCCGTTCGCTGTGCCGGCCCTGCATTCCAGAAAAGAGGAGCAGCACCGGCGCGGCAGTCGCGCTCATCATCCCGACCATCATCACTGCCCACATCAGGAAGGTGAGGAAAAAATCGGACGCGCCCCACGGCGCGTCGATCACCATTCCCATCGTCGCCATCGACGTCTCCGGTGCCTGGGGAGACGACATGTGATTGTGCAGATCGACGAGATAGGCCCAGGCCAGGGCCGTGACGAGAACGATGCAGCTCGTGATGACGACGCGGTCGCGGCGGATGAGGCCCGCGACCGCAGATTTGCTACGCGCTACGCCAGTTGAACGGGGCGTACTGGCCATTGTTCTTTCCGCTCGTGTCGTCCCAGCTCAAGCCAAGCGCAGCAACGTGGCTCTTCAATGCGTGGGCAAGTGCGAAGCGATTTGCCGCGGGATGGCCGGTATTGTCCAGGGAGAGCGGCTCCGTCGCTTCGGGGTTGATCCCCATTGCCGGTTGCGCCGACATGTCCACGAGGCTGGCTGCCGTGACGGACCATTTAGCGCCGTTCCGATTGAACTTGATCGGCGCCGATTCCACGCCGAGGAATTTTCCCACCAGGGGGCCGAGGGCGGCCATTGGCCCGCCGCCGGACCCGCTGGCGATCGCTGTGATGGCCTCACGCTGTTCGGGAGTGGCGCGCTCGTCGACGATCACGCCGACAGACCAGTTTCCCTTTCCCATCGCTTCGGGCGTCAACCCGAGCACGATGAATCCGAGACCGTCCAGCGACACGGAGCCGAAGCTTCCACGCTCGATTTGAAATGCCATGGCAAACGTGCACGAGCCGTGCGTTGGGTTCACGGCCATCTGCCCCAGAATACACGGACATACGAAGTCGCAGTTGCACGTCTCGAAGTACTGGCCAGTGGCGTTCCACGATGTTGCTGTCATGGCTTACCTCCTTTTCGCGTCACATCAGATCGGTCCCGTCAAGCATACCGCTGGCGATGGCGGCGTCAAGCGTCTTCACGTTTGCCGGCCTCCTGTTACTTTCAGCGGAACGCATGCCGCCGACGCGAATGAATCAGCTTCGACCCATCTGTTGCCTCTTCTGTTGTCTCGCGCTCGCGGCCTGCGGCGCTGCTCCGAGTCCGCCCGCGGCACAGGCCGCTGCGCTGGCCAGTGGCGAAGAAACGGACACCCCCGCACGCAACGCGGCAGCCCTCGGCCATGACTGGACCCGGTTCGGCTGGAACGCGAGTCGCTCGAACGCGCCCGCGGATCAGACCGACATCACCGCGGGGAATGTCGCCACACTGCATCGCCAGCAGGTCACTCTGGATGGAACCGTGGATGGCTCGGCCATCTATCTACACGGTGTGCGCGCAAACGGCGGCACGCACGATGTTTTCTTTGTCACCACGACGTACGGAAAGACGCTCGCCATCGACGCCGGCGACGGGACAATCCTCTGGCGTTACACGCCACCGGGATACGAAAGCTGGGTGAGATCCCGCCAAATCACCACGTCGACACCGGTGGCCGACCCCGACCGTGCGTTCATCTACGCCGCATCGCCGGATGGGCGCATCCAGAAGATCGCGGTCGAGGATGGTCACGCTGTCTGGAGCACGGCAATTACCAGACTGCCGGCGCGCGAAAAGATTGCATCATCCCTGAACTATGATCGCGGCCGGGTGATCGCGACGACCGGCGGCTACATTGGCGATGCGCCGCCCTACCAGGGCCATCTCGCGGTTCTGGACGCTGCGAGTGGACGGCTCCTGCACATATGGAACTCCCTCTGCAGCGACAGGCAGGAGCTGATGGATCCAGGTTCATGCGTCGAAAGCGGCTCTGCCATCTGGGGTCGTGCCGGCGCGGTGATCGACCCGGCTACGGGAGACATTCTCGTTGCGACTGGGAACGGCCGGTGGGATGGCCGCACCAACTGGGGCGATGCGACGGTCGCAATCGACTCCGCGGCAAGCAGGATACTCGACAACTACACCCCTGCGAATACCGAGGAGCTGAGCGCGAGGGACGCTGACCTCGGCTCGACTTCGCCTGTGCTCCTCGGCGGGGGCTATGTCGCGCAGGGCGGCAAGGATGGCACGATCAGACTGGTGGAGTTTGGGCGCACGCGGGGCGCTGCGCCCCGCAGAGGTGGCGAGGTGCAGGTTGTGCCGACACCTTCCGGCACCGATCTGTTCACTGCGCCTGCAGTGCTCAAGACCGCGACTGCGACGTGGCTTTTCGCGGCCGACGATGGCGGAACGGCGGCATGGACGCTCAGCGGCGGCCGGCTCCGGCAGATGTGGCGAAACGGGAATGGGGGCACGAGTCCCGTCATCGCCGGTGAGCTCCTCTACGTTTACGATCCGGGTGGCGGTCTCCGCGTATATCTGCCGGCAACCGGACGCCAACTTGCGGAGCTGGAGTGTGGCAGCGGCCACTGGAACAGTCCGATCGTCATGGACGGGCGGATCGCGCTTCCGGAAGGCAATGCCAACGGGCACCGCGATAGCGGTGTCCTCGACATCTGGCGGTTACAGTGAGAGACACGGATGCGCAGCTATCCAAAGCCCTTTTTGCCATTCGGGCTGCGCGACTCTCAGGCGGCCGATCACCGGGCTGATCCGCCACCGGAATAGCGGAAACGGACAATGTCCGAGTACTGCACTATCTCGAGCGCCTTGAACACTGCCGGGTCTTCCAGATAGTAGGGCGCGAACACCTTCGATGGATAATCCTTCAATACGCCGCAGCGGTTCAGCAGGCTGTGTACGAATTCCGAGCACATCATCTCGTCTTTGAACCTCTCCAGCACACGCTGGTGCAGGGGCTCGGGCAGAAGAAGGTGTGACAGAAAGATGTAGGCGCTTTTGTGAGCCTTGAGATAGTCGATCGACCCGTACTGCTCGACCGTCGAATACACCTGCTGTGGCGGGATCTCGCGTGAAATGTGCCTGATCCCGAAATGCGGATCGCCATTGTCGCGGTTGTACGCATCGAGAAGCGTTTCCAGCGGAACGAGGCGGATTCCCTTTCCGGCTGTCAGGTATCTCGCGTCTGCGTGTCCCGAATGAAACTCGTCGGCGCACTCGACGACAAAAAGCTCTCCGTTCTCTCTCAGGATAATGCCCGAATGCCGGAACTCGTTCTCATCGAACAGGAGCGGTGACACCACGTCCAGCTCGATCGTGTCGAAAAGGCCGCTTCTGTTGGTCTTGTGAAAGAGAAGTATGTCGCCGGTCCTGGCCGATGCAACGACGCTCCCGAAGTCGAGTATCTCGTGTCGTTTGTACCGGAGCTTTCTCTTCTCGATCCACCGGGCCAGCGCGAACAGGCCGATTGCAGCCACACCCACTGCCGGGATGATCCACAGGAGCATCACGCCAGCTCCGGGTGATTGTTCCGCATCCACGCGACTGTATCGGCAATCGTATCCTCCGGCGGCCGCGACCGGTAACCCAGATCCGCTTCGGCGTTACGGGAGCGGATATCCCAGTAGTGAGTGGCCATCTCTATCACGACGGGGTCGGGAAGTACACGGAGCGGAGAACCACTCATTTCGTTGAGTCTCGCAACATGCCAGAGAAGTCCGGCAGGCAGAACTTTCCATGAGGGCTCGAGTCCGGCCTCTCTGGACACTGACCGGAAGAACTCGTCCAGCGTGCACGCCGTGCCGGCCAGATGATAAACCGGTTTTGCCGTCGGCAGCAGCATGGCGCGGACCATCGCATCGGCAGCATCCCGAACGTCCACGAAACTCATTCCGCCATTGACGATGAAGGGCAGCCGCTTGCGGAGCACGCGCAGGACATTCGATGTGGAGCGGTACCGATGGTCTCCGGGACCAAGAAGCACTGGCGGCCGGAACACCACGAGATCGACTCCCAGCTCCTCTGACAGGCCTCGCGCTTCTTTTTCCGCCCGCACCTTCGACGCGTAATACGGCCAGTCGCGCACGACGTCCTCGCAATATGGGGCGTCCTCATAAACGCCTTCGCCCGGCCGCGTCGAGCACGACACGGCGCCCGATGTGGAGACGAACACGAGCCGGCATTTCCGCTCTGCCGCCAGCCGCACCATGCTCAGTGTCCCTTGGACGTTGGTACGCACCATGTCGGTGGTGCCTCTGCGCGAGTGTCTGACCTGGGCGGCGAGGTGGAAGATTCCATCGAGCCGGGCAATTGCCGGATTTGATTTCCAGGAGGCTTCGGGGAATAGCCTGCCCGTTACGAGCTCCACCGGCCCGAGCTCGCTGGTCCATGGCTCCGCGCGCCACGACTCCGCATCGCGAACGAGAACGATGATTCGGGCCTGGGGGGCCTGCCTCTGCAGCGACTGAATGATGTGCCGGCCGAGGAACCCGGTAGCGCCGGTGACGAGATAGGCCGGCGGTCCCTCCGTCACGAAATCATCTTGGCCCGATGACTCGCCCCGTGCCACCGGCATTCATTCCGGTAATCGGTGAGATCGCGCTTGCCGTTCACCCAGCCAAAGAAGTCGCGCTCACGGAGAAGTATGCCGCGATCGGTGAGATCAGCCAGTGCGTCCTCCACGTCGCGAAGAAACGCGCCGGGGAGCCGCCCGATGAGCTCGTGCGCCGAGAATCGCGAACCTACGGGCATTGCCTCGACTTCGCGCGCTACCCGGTCGTAGTCGCGGCACACCGGCTCGAACAGCGCTTCGACCACCGCATCAGTGATGTCATCGTTGCGGCCGAGGCCCTCCGGAAACCAGAACCCATTGCGGCGGATGTGTGATGTCACTGCTGCATTATGCGGCGCGCGGGCGAGGGCATCCGCATAGAACAAATGCATCCATTGCGCTTCGTAGGTGCGGGCGAGCATCGATGAAACCCTCTTGGCGCCGCGCAGCTTGCTGTCGACGACAAGTCCTCCGCGACGCTCGATCCCCGCTCGCAGCACAGCCGCCTTGATGCCGAATTCAGGGTTCTGGCGGCAAAACACGGCAAGGTGGAACGATGTGGCTGTCGCGCGGCGTTGGAGCTCGGCCACGATGGAGTAGCTCAGTTTCTTGATATCGGTGTCGGCATCGAGGCGCAGTGCGGGCCCGCTCCGGATGTGAATACGCCCGAGCCTGACGCCGCCGCTCATCAGTTTCAGTATCCACCGGGCCAGGGGACCGAGACCGCTCCTGTGCTTGCCCCACCCTTCCAGCTCGCGGAGAAATCCGCGTTCTTCGGCGACGCGATCGTAGCTGATCGAGAGTGGCAGAACAACGGCTGGCCGGCCGGTTTGCTGCAATGCGCGCAGCACGCCACGCTTGGGCGCGAGGAACCGGCGCGATCTGCTGCGCGTTCCTTCGGTGTAAAACTCGAGCGAATTACCTTCCTCGACCAACTCGGTGATCTTCTTGGTCAGTGCCGGGTCAGGGCCGCCGACTCCGCGCCTGATATAAAACGCGCCCGCTGCTTCGAGAAGCGGCCCAACGAGCGGTATGTGCGAGAAGTCGTCGCTCGCGGCCACTCGCGGGAGCTTGAGCCCAAGGCCGGGGTGCGCGAAGCAGAGCAGTGACGTGACGAGGAAGTCGAGATAGCTGCGGTGGCTCGGAGCCAGCACCACGAGGTCTCCCTCCCGCACGTCACGTAAGGCCGCCTTAATCTCGGCTTCGTTGAAGGTGATTTCCGCGCCCGCGGTTCGCAGCGTCTTGCGCATGAAATACGCGAAGGCACGAACGGTGGAATTCCCTTCCGGCTGACGAAGGGCCCAGGCCAGGTCGAACCCGTGCATCCGGAGAGGCGCCTGAACGGGATCGCGCTTGAGCAGGTGCTCCGATATTCCATGCGAGATGGAGTCTAGGTACGCGTCCAGGTCGAAGTTTTCGAGCGGCGGAAACGCGGTGCGGAAGTCGAACGTGTGGGAGGCGAAGTAGTAGAAGGCTTCGTTCAGGTTCTCCAGAACGTCAGCGAGGCGATCGAGCTTCCTGGTGGCGGTTTCGTTCTGCGAGAGCAGGGTTACCACCCTGGCGGTGCCAATGGGGACGTGGTGGTGCATCCATTCGTTGAATCGGAACTGTGCGTTGGAGCTGCCGATGTAAGCCCACCTCGCCTCCTTCTCGTGCGGATGAGCCTGGAAAAAACGCTCGTGTGTGTAGGCGAGCTTGGCCACGTGGCCGCTGTTCTGGAGACCGGCGACGGCGTGCCGAATGACGAGCGGATTCTGCAATGCCGGGTCGAACGCGCACGACAGGATCCTGTCGGCCACATCGTCGCACGGAACGACATCCAGCTTTACGTCCGGATCGACGCGCGCGACGCGAAGATGGCCCGCGCCCAACAGCGAGATGAATCCGGCGTACGCCGCGCGACTGTCTATCCATCCCGGGAAGGGATACCGGCGGCACGCAGACACGATGCTCGGGCGGATGAGGCTGAGCGGCGTGTTTCCCCGGCGGCTCGCGAGCAGCACCTCGGCCACACACTTCGTGAACGTGTATGTGTTGGCGTGGCGGCTGAGGGCTAGCAGCGCCTTCTCGTCCGCGTGGCCGGCGACAACGGACGCGTACACTTCTTCAGCGTCGAACGGCAGCTCTATGAGCTTCTCCTCGATGGGAACACCTTCACCCGGGTGTGGCGTGACATAGGCCGTCGAGACGTCCACCAGCCGCTGGAGGCGCGGGCAGCTCTGCGCAAACGTCAACACCTCGAGGGCGCCCGTGATGTTGATCTTCGCCGCTTCGGCAAGGGGCAAATCGAATCTCACCGATGCCGCACAATGGATGATGTGCGTAACCTCTTTGCGGAGGAGTGCGGCATCGACGCTCGAGATACCAAGGCCCTTGCCCGTGACGTCTCCCGCGATTGGATAGCAGATCTTCTCCCAGCCCGGCTTGGAGCGGGAGAAGCAGGGTGAAGTCGCGACGTCGTGATCGAACCGATCGCGGGGTGACTTGTTCCGGCGAGGCCGGATCAGCACGTACACCTGCTCGACCCCAAGCTCTTCCCGGCGGCGCGACAACTCCTCCAGGACGACCTTGCCGACAAATCCGGTGCATCCAGTCAGCAGCACGCGGGGGCCGGTCGAGGTTACGGTCAGCATGTCATCGGACGGAAGCGGGTTGAGCGGCATCCAGCGGCAGCTGGGCCGCGAAAATCCCGTCCGGATCCAGTGCCGATTTCATCTGTTCGCGCCACGCGATCATCGCTGGAGACATGATGTCGCTCACGAATGGAAGCCGGAGCTTCCCAACGCCGTGGTGATGTGAGATCGAGCCGCCGGCAGCAATAACCTCCCGGCGTGCTTCGGCTTCGATTTCGTGGTAGGCGCCGACCGCGTCCTCGACGCCCTTTGCGTAGAAAGCCATGTAGAAGTAAACGCAGCAGCCGGTCTCGTAAACCTGAGTTACCCGGCATGAGACAAAAGGC
>DATBZT010000203.1:0-3638 GCA_036513055.1 Gemmatimonadaceae bacterium
GTGATGGATGCGCAGGGGCGCGCCACCGGAGGGGCCAAGCAGCCTTCGAGCGACATCAGGTCAAACATTGAGGGCTAGATAAGATGGCAATCGAGACAAGACCCGAGCGCGGCGACGTGAAGCACGAGAGCACCATCGGACTTTCGAAGCAGAAACTCAACCCGTCGGGAGTGGTTCACTGGAACCTCATCGCGCCGGAGCTCATGCAGGCGGCTGCGCGGCGTGACGAAGGCGAGTTCGCCGATATGGGACCGTTCGTCGCCCGCACCTCTCCGCACACGGGCAGGTCGCCCAACGACAAGTTCGTCGTCAGGGAGCCGTCTTCGGAGAACGACGTCGACTGGGGCAAGGTCAATCAGCCGTACGCGCCCGAGAAATATGAGGTTCTTCTGGCCGATGTACGCCAGTATCTCGATCGCATGCCCGAGCTGTTCGTCGAGGATCTCTATTGCGGCGCCGACCCGGCGTATCGCCTGTCCGTGCGTTACGTCTCGCCCAACGCGTGGCACATGGCGTTCGTCCGCAACATGTTCATCCGCCCGGAGGTCTCTGATCTGCCGACGTTCGACCCCAACTTCACGGTGCTGCATGCCCCGGAATTCCAGGCCGATCCGGCAAAGCACGGCACACGGACAGGTACGTTCATCGTCCTCAACATCGCCGAACGAACGATTCTCATCGGCGGAACGCGCTATGCCGGTGAGCTCAAGAAATCCATGTTCACGGTGATGAACTATCTGCTGCCAAAGCAGGGAGTTCTTTCGATGCACTGCTCCGCCAACATCGGCGCCGCGGGCGACACAGCTCTTTTTTTCGGACTTTCGGGCACCGGGAAGACCACGCTCTCGGCCGACCCCGAGCGCTCGCTCATTGGTGACGACGAACACGGCTGGTCGCGCGACGGGGTCTTCAACTTCGAAGGCGGCTGCTACGCCAAGGTCATCAACCTTTCGCCCGAGGCAGAGCCCGACATCTACCTCGCCACGCAGATGTTCGGAACGATCCTGGAGAACGTGATGCTCGACCCGGCAACGAAACGCGTGAAGTTCGATGATCAGTCCATCACCGAGAACACCCGCGCCTCGTACCCTCTGGGCTACATACCGCACAGCGTGGCGAACGGCCGCGGCGCGCATCCGAAGAACGTGGTCTTTCTTACCGCCGATGCATTCGGAGTCATGCCTCCAATCGCGAAGCTCACTTCCGACCAGGCGATGTACTACTTCGTGTCCGGCTATACCGCCAAGGTTGCGGGAACCGAGCGGGGTGTCACCGAGCCGCAGGCGACATTCAGCGCTTGCTTCGGAGCTGTGTTTCTGGTGTGGCACCCCACGAAATACGCAGAAATGCTCGGCGAGCTGCTCGGGCGCCACAAGTCGAACGTGTGGCTGGTGAACACGGGCTGGAGTGGCGGCCCGTACGGCGTCGGGAAGCGCATGAAGCTCGCCCACACCCGCGCCATGGTGAACGCCGCGCTCGGTGGCAAGCTCGACGGTGTGGAATTCCGCACCGATCCCGTATTCGGGCTTTCAGTGCCGACGTTAGTTCCCGGCGTGCCGGCGGACGTGCTCGTTCCGCGCGGCACGTGGAGCGACGGAGCGGCCTACGACGCGCAGGCGAAGAAGCTGGCGACAATGTTCCGCGACAACTTCAGCAAGTTCGGCGGCGCCAGCGAAGCGATCAGAAACGCGGGCCCCAAGGGATAGGGAAAACCTGTCGCGCATGCGATTTGAGATCCTGCGCGACCCGCTGTGGAACAATGTCCGTGTCGATGAGCTGACGCTCCGCCTCATCGACACGGACATTTTTCAGAGGCTGAGATACGTTCGCCAGCTTGGCCTGGCATATCTGGTGTATCCCGGCGCGACTCACACGCGGTTCGAGCATGCCGTTGGCGCCTACCACCTCGCCCGCGGGACCCTGGCAATGATGGCCGAGCGCGACGTGCTCGGCGGTGCAGGTACTGAGGAACAGGCGATCGTTCGCGCCGCTGCACTCCTTCACGACGTGGGACACTATCCTTTCTCGCATGCGCTCGAAGAGATCGGCCAGCTCAATCACGAGGACGTCGCCCGCCCGCTCATTACCACTGGCGAGATCGCTGAGCTTCTGGGCGACGGTATCTCGGCGGACGCGCCGGTGCGCGTAATCGACCTCATCGGCGGAGCGAGCAGGAGTCCGCTCCAGGGTCTCATCTCGGGCTCGCTCGATCTCGACAAGATAGAGTACCTCAAGCGCGATGCGTTCATGTGCGGAGTTCCGTACGGCGAGATCGACGTTGAGCGACTGACGAATTCTCTTCTTGTTCTCGACGACCCTGAAACCGGGCATCCGGTGATCGGTGTTCGCGAAAAGGGACTGTCGGCGCTCGAGTCGCTCTTGTTCGCGAAATACCAGATGTACCGGAACGTCTACTGGCATCACGCCGTGCGAAGCGCGACGGCGATGTACAAGCGGATGGTTGAGGACGCGTTGCGCTCGGGCGCCATCGACGCCGAGCTGCTGCCGTCGTACACCGACGAAGGCCTGCTCCACCGGCTGGAGCATGCTGCGCCGAGTCCGCTGCTCGATGCGCTCAAGACGCGGCGGCTCTACAAGCGGTCGGTCGAGTGGCCGGCCAGTCAGCTCGACGACGGCTTCGCGGAATGGGTGGCGACAGATCGCGAGCGAACGCGGCGGGCGGAGGACCGGCTGGCATCGGAGCTGGGGCTGGCCACGGGTGAAGTACTGCTCGACTATCCGATCAAGACGCAGATGCTCGGACTCGACATTCCAGTGATGCGTCGCAACGGAGAGATCGAGCTTCTCACCGGCCAGGGCTGGCCGGGAACCATCAATCTTCCGAGCCTTTCCGAAGCGTTGTACACGAGTGCCCGGTGGCTCAGGGTGTTCACCGTTCGCAGGCTGGACCTTTCCCGGGAGCGCCTCGAGGCGGTTCTGGACCTGGGCGAGTGAAGGGGCGGCAACAACGTATGGGACCTCAGGAATCTCGGCGCATGATGAAGACGTTCTTGCGGCACGCTGGACACGCCCCCTAGCATTCGCGCATGCGCTCGTCGCTGTTCCGCCGCACGTTCTGGCTTGCCTTCTCGCTCTGGTTCGGGCCGTCAATTGTCGTCCCGGAGCTGCTCGACCATTGCCCTGTCCATCACTTCACGGCGGGCCTTGCGCTATTGCACGCCGGCCATTCAGCGATGGACGGCCATTCGGGTCGGCTGCCGGATCACGCCTCACATAAGGGCTGCACCTGCCTGGATCAGGGCTGCCGCACGAACGCTGCGACACTGCCGGCTGCGGCCGCCCGGGCATTCGGAAGTGTGCAACTCTTCAGCGTCAACAAGTTCCCGTCAGACCGTGACCGTCATCCGGTAACTTCGGCCGAGTTCCTTCTTCCTCTCACCACCGGCCCTCCTCCGCGCGCCTGAACACCAGGGGATCGTGCTCACACCGATCACCCAAGTCTTCCGGCAGCCACAATTCAATCAGTCCCCGCGGAGGGGCAAGAATGTCGATGAGTGTCCAGTCAGTGGCGGCGCGTCTCGCGCTCGCTTCGCTGTTTGTCGTTGCACCTCTGATGGCCTCGGCCCAGCATCCCGTTCCGGATTCCACCCGAAGGGACACGGCGACCAGCTGGCTGC
>DATBZT010000204.1:0-3268 GCA_036513055.1 Gemmatimonadaceae bacterium
CGCGTCAACCCGACGACGGTCGCGCTCTCCTATTTGATCGCGATCCTGCTGATCGCCACCACATGGGGCATCGTCGAAGCGACCACCGCATCGATTTTTGCCGTCCTGTGCTTCAACTTCTTCTTCCTGCCCCCCGTGGGAACCCTCACGATTGCCGATCCACAGAATTGGGTGGCGTTTGTCGCGTTCCTCGTGACCGCTATCGTCGCAAGTCAACTCTCTGGCCGGGCGCGGCAGCGGGAGGTCGATGCCGCGGGGAGGCAGCGCGACCTGGAGCGTCTGTACGCGCTCAGCCGAGCACTCCTCCTCTCCGAGGGTGGAGTGTCGGTGTCCGGAGCGATTGCGCGTCACATTGCCGATACATTCGAGCTGCAAGCTGTCGGGCTTTATGATCAGCGCGCCGACACCGTCTCGTGGGCCGGCTCGGCGGAGGTGCCGGCCATGGAGACGAAGCTTCGTGACGTCGCCAGGCGCGCAATCTCGCTTCGTGACCCGGCTGGATGGGTCGTGACGGCGATCCAGCTCGGCGGCGCGCCCATTGGCAGTGTGGCGATCATGGATGTGGGGCTTAGCGACACGGTGTTGCACTCGATTGCGAACTTGGCTGCCATCGGGCTCGAACGGGCGCGTTCACAAGAGGCCACGGCGCGTGCCGAGGCGGCGCAGCAGAGCGGCGAGTTACGGGCGACGGTGTTGGACGCTCTGGCCCATGAGTTCAAGACGCCGCTCACGTCGATGAAGGCTGCTGCGAGCGATCTGCTGGCGAGTGCGTCCACCAGCACCCGTGATCGCGAGCTGGTGACGATCATCGACGAAGATTTGGATCGGTTCCAGGCACTTGTGACCGATGCGGTTCAGATGTTGCGAATCGATGCCGGCAACTTTGCCGTGCATCTCGACCGCCACAATCTCGCTGATGTCGTCACCACGACGTTACAGAAGTTCGAGAGGCGTCTCGATGGTCACCATCTCCTCAAGCAAGTTCCTGAAAACTTAACCGTCGACGCCGATCGCGAGTTGCTCGCCCTGGCTCTTCGACAGTTGCTCGACAATGCGCTGAAATACTCGCCCCCAACGTCGACCATCGAGATTCAAGCACGGGGCAATGGAGCCGTGGAGGTCATCATCCGCAATTCTGGTTCGACCATCCCAGAACGCGAGCAAGCGCGGGTTGTTGAGCGCTTCTATCGGGGCGCACAAGCCCGGCATATTCCGGGAACTGGGATGGGCCTCGCCATTGTCCAGCAGATCGCGCGCGCGCACGGGGGGACCTTGACGATTTCGAGTTCACCCGATGCGGGAACAGCAGCTACGCTGTCGCTTCCGCGCGGAGGACCCACGTCGTGAGCGCCGGCCGGATCCTCGTTGTTGACGATGACCCACAGATTCGGCGGGTCATGCGCGTCACGCTGACCGGCCAAGGCTACGAGGTGGATGACGTCAAGAGTGGCGAGGCGGCGCTGGAGAAGCTCCGCGAAGAGCGGTTCGATCTCGTTTTGCTCGACGTGAACATGCCCGGCATGGGGGGACTCGAGACGTGCCGGGCGATTCGCAGCCAATCCGAGATCGCCATCATCATGCTGACCGTTCGAGACAGCGAATCCGATAAAGTCGAAGCGCTCGATGCCGGCGCAGATGATTACGTGACGAAGCCGTACAACCCGCCTGAGCTTCTGGCGCGGATACGGGCCGGCCTGCGACGGACGCCGTGGACGCACGGGCCGAGCGGACGCCTGACGCTGGGCTCAGTCGAGGTGGATTTCGACACCCGCCACGTGATCGCCCGCGGTCGCACCGTGCGTCTCACCCCTAAGGAATTCGAGCTTCTTCGGTACTTCGTTGCCCACGCGAACAAGGTGCTCCCGCATCGGGAACTTCTGCAGGCGGTCTGGGGTCCCGACTACGGCGATCAGGTCGACTACCTCCGCGTCTTCGTGAACCAGCTCCGAAAGAAGATCGAGACGAAGCCGTCGAGCCCGACGTATCTCCTGACCGAACCGTGGGTCGGCTACCGCTTCCATCTCCCACCCGAAAAGCCCTGAGCTGCCGCCGACGCGAATCCTAATAACCGCTTAATGACTTCCTAAGGTCCCGGCTCCTACAGTGGGACTGTTGGTGAAGCAGTCATGAGCCACATCATCCAGCTGGCGTCGGCCGGCGTGGAAGCGCCAGGCGGTCCACTTCTTGAGCACAGCGATCCGGCCATCCGTACGGACGCCGTCTACGTGGTCTACACGTCGATTGACGAGACGCTCGCGGCGGTACGAGTGGCGGGCGACTTCGCAAAGGCGTTGGGCGTTCCGGTCACGCTCGTTCACTTCCGGACTGTTCCCCACGCTCTGCCGGTGGACGAACCAAGTGGAATGTCACCGGTCGAAACCGATGGGTTCCTCACGCGCCTTCGAGCGGAGGGTCTCGACATCTGCGTCCGCGTGGTTTTATGCCGCGACGGGCGTCGAGCCGTTCCCTTGGCGCTCAAGCGGCATTCATTGATTGTGGTCGCTGGCCAGCGCAGCTGGTGGCCAACCGAGTCGGAACGATGGCGCCGGACGCTCGAAGCGGCCGGGCATTTTGTGGTGTTCGTCGA
Organism: Gemmatimonadaceae bacterium; assembly: GCA_036513055.1. Lineage (GTDB taxonomy): Bacteria > Gemmatimonadota > Gemmatimonadetes > Gemmatimonadales > Gemmatimonadaceae > UBA4720. The sequence continues at coordinate 2,588 of DATBZT010000204.1, forward strand.
CAAGTCCGAACGCAAGGAGAGATCCCATGCTTGACCTGTTTTACCTCGCGATCGGAGTTGTCGGATTCCTCGCGTTCTGGGGCATCACGAAGGCCTGCGACCGCCTGTAGGAGACTCACCATGTTCGATTACATTATTTCCGGCATCGTGGCGGTGTTGCTGCTCGTGTACCTCGGGTGGGCGATGTTCCAGCCTGAGAAGTTTTGAGGCCTGCGATGACAACCATTGGCATTCTGCAGATTCTCGTGTTCTTCGGCGTGATCCTGCTCGTCACCAAGCCGGTCGGGCTGTTCATGTCGCGGCTGTTCCAGGGCCAGCGCACGTTCCTGCACCCGGTGCTCCGCCCCGTGGAGCGGCTGGTCTACAAGGTGTGTGGCGTCCGCGAGGATCAGGAACAGCGGTGGACCCAGTACGCAGCATCGGTCCTGGCGTTCAGCCTGTTCGCGTTCTTGTTCGTGTACGCCTTTCAGCGGCTCCAGGTTCTGCTGCCGTTGAATCCGCAGGGGTTCGGAGCGGCTCAGGTACCGCCCGACCTGTCGTTCAACACCGCCATCAGCTTCATGACGAACACGAACTGGCAGGCGTACAGCGGTGAATCGACGATGAGCTATCTGGTGCAGATGGTCGCGCTGACCGTGCAGAACTTCGTCTCCGCCGCTGCAGGACTCGCCGTCGCCATCG
>DATBZT010000205.1:0-2025 GCA_036513055.1 Gemmatimonadaceae bacterium
ACATACACCGGTGCTGGCGCCGAGGTCACATACACCGGTGCTGGCGCCGAGGTCACATACACCGGTGCTGCCGCCGAGGTCACATACACCGGTGCTGCCGCCGAGGTCACATACACCGGTGCTGGCGCATAGTACGGTGGCGGAAAGGCCAGGTAAGCCGCCAGCCGAGCCCAGATCATCGCTGGTATGCCGCTGAGCAAGGCATCCCCGTCTTCCTTGCTCAGATCGTGAGCCCTTATCGCAGATTCGGGTTCGCGCAGAAATTCCGCGAACTTTGACGGGTCGAGAGCCATCTCCGAGAGGAATGTCCGCAGATCTGTCATGGAGCCTCCGACAATGCGCCTCACCACCGTTGTTGAGTTGGGCGGTTTTGTCAATGCCCAATTGTTTTACCGTCTGTCTGGCCAGCCAAATGGTGTAGCTTTTCGGCTCGGCGGGGCTTAACGTCCCGGCGCGCGCACCCTCGAAGGGCTCAACTTTCGAATAGAGCCCGTCGCCAGACAATTGGTAGACGCTGGGCCCGCGCCGGCAGCGGTCGCCTAAAAGCAAAGATGAGCAGCATACTCCAACCCCACCGAGCATGATCGAACAAAACCTCGAGATTCCCGCCGCCGACGGAGTCACCGAAGCACTCCTCGTACGCCCGGACTCCAACGACCCGCTCCCCGCCATCATCAACCTCACCGACGGACTCGGCTTCCGCCCCGCGTTCGCCGAGCAGTCGAAGCGCATCGCCGAGCGCGGCTACGTCGTGCTCACGCCCAATATCTTTTATCGGATTTCAAAGTCGCCGGTCTTTCCGTTCGAGCCCGATTTCGGGAGCGACCGCACCCGCAAGCGATTCCGCGAGCTCACGGGTCCGCTCACGCCGGCCGCCATGGAGCGCGACGGCTCGGCGTACGTCGATTTCCTGGCGTCGCAGCCGTTCGTCGGCAGCGGACCAATGGGTGTCGTCGGCTTCTGCTTCGCCGGTAAATTCGCGCTGCTCGCTGCGGCGGCGCGCCCCGATCGCGTCGCCGCTGCCGCTTCATTCCACGGCGGTGGATTGTTCACCGACACCATCGACAGCCCGCATCTCGTCCTGCCACGCGTGAAAGCGCGGCTTTACTTCGGCCACGCCACCAACGACCAGAGCATGCCCGCCGAGGCGATCGAGAAATTCGAGTGGGCGCTACGCTCAAGGGGCGGCGAGTACGAGAGCGAGATGTACGATGCCAAACACGGCTGGATGATTCCCGGCGGCCGCGTCTATGACCCGCAAAACGCGGAACGAGGATTCGAAAAGTTGATGCAGCTCTTCGACGACACTCTTCAGGCGGCCGAGGCGCGCCCGTAAGGAGCGCGAAGCGCGAAGCTTCTTCGCTTCGTGGATGCTGGGACTAATATGGAAAAGGTAAATGCGGTTCACTCGCTAAGCCGCACCTCGCTTCGGAGCGATGCCACTGCCGCGGCGCACCGCGGGAACGTCTTCATCCTGCACTGCCCGAACATCCGTCAGGGACAATTTTACCAGAGCCTGCGTCTGACCTGACGATCGGACGAACTCCACGTCGAGCGTTGAGTCCCCATGAATATGAACGACAGCACCGATGTCGCCCTTGCGAAGACCATTCTCGGGGACATCGCGTTCAAGCACAACTGTGTCGAGCTCACGGAAGATCATGACGCACTCGCAGGATAGGCGGTGATAAAGCGCGGCGCTGCTTCTCCTGAACGTATGATCCAAACCGTCGTCACTGGCAAGAGCGAACCGTTTGGGCCGATGAGATTACCTGTTCCGACGAACCGCTGGCCGTGCTCGGTGGACTCTGTCAGCTGGACGTCCAGGGTAGTCGCGAGAGCTAACAAGTCGCGCTGGAGGCGGGACCAGTCATTCTATGCTCGCCGCTCGATAACCTCGCCGGCCCAGCGGGGACTAGCTTTCAACCCAATGACTGCGCGACTCGGGCTCGGGCTTGCCGCGCTTGGCCGGCCGGGATACGTGACGTTGAATCATGCGAGTGATCTGGGCGGACGTTACGACCC
>DATBZT010000206.1:0-2852 GCA_036513055.1 Gemmatimonadaceae bacterium
GCTCCGCGGGCATTCGCGGCGAGGTAGAAATCGGTCTCCTCACGCCATGAATTGCCGGCGTACCAGGTGTCGAATGAAGAGTTGTTGAACACTTCGCTCTTGATCAGCGCGATCGAATGGACGAAAGGAGCGGGGATCGGCCCGGCTGTCCGCGACGAAAAATCAGCGTCCAAGGAGGCCAGATCGAAAACGCCCCGGGCATCGCGTAGCTCCGACGGTGGATCCACGAGCAGGTCGCGGGAGAATTCGCCCGGCACCCGCGCCGTCACGAGTCGCCCGGCGATGATCGACGCTCCGAGATTCCTCGCCTCATTCAGCAGTGTGGAGCAGTAGCCCTCCGACAGCCACACATCATCCTCACCGAACAGCACCCACTCGGTCCTCGCCGCAGCAATTCCTGTCAGCCGCGATGCCGGCTGGCCGCGTTGACTGTCGTGCCTGATCACCTCGACGGGGATTCTCGCCGACCGCGCCCACCCGGCAACGCGCTCCATCGTTCCGTCGGTGCTTCCATCGTCGATCACGATCACTCTAGCCACGGCCGGGTCGGTGAAGTACGACGGCCACACCGCCTCCAGTGCCCGGACGCGGTTGTAGGTCGGTATCAGCACTGTGATTGACGGCGTCAACCGAGCGTCTCCATTCGCCGAGCACTTGCCGCGCGGGCAGCGGGCAGGCCACGGTATCCTTCCCACCCGCCGCGGAGAACGTTGAAAGGAATGCGAGGATCTCCTTTTACGATTCCCACTACCGACATTGCCACGGCATGGAGAATCAGGCGGGCAGCGTAGCGGACGCGCCACAATGGCTGGTCGCCGATTGCCTTCCACACGAACAGAACGCGGGTTCGCTCACGCTCGCGCATCTGCGTGTGAAGTGGCGGGCGGTTCATCGTCGCCGGATAATGCTCGATGCCAACCTTCCGCGACGAGATCACCTTCCAGCCCGATTTCGCGACGCGGTATGTCACGTCCGCGTCCTCGTGCCAGAACGTGCCTAGCGCTTCGTCGAATCCGCCGACAGCGCGTAGCGCCGACCGCCTGAACGACATATTGGCACCGCAGAGCCACGCGGCCGGCTGATCCTTTCGCGGGTGGTTCGCCGGGCCAACGTTGAATCCGCCCCAGTCGATCTTGTAGCGATTCGACGTTATGCCGAGCACTCGATACGCGGCGCTTCTCGCCGGATTGTAGTGGCCGGGGTGAGCAACGAATCCACCCACGCCGCCGAGTGATTTGTCGTCGTAGAACGCGACCAACTCGTTCACCCAGTGCGTCGGAGCCCGAACGTCGTCATCGAGGAACGCGACAATCTCGGCTTCCGCCATCGCGAGGCCGGTGTTCCGCGCTCGCGAAGTGCCGAGCCCCGCCGGGAATTCAGCGATCTGAAGATGAATCCGGTTCGCAAATCGCTTGCGCAACCTGTCTACCGAGCCGGCGGGATAGTCCTGGAGGACAAGAACCACGTCGAACGGACGGGTTGTCTTCTGCGCGCAAAGATCCTCCAGGCACAGCTCGAGCTGCTCGCAGCGCTTGTAGGACGCGACTATTACGGAGAGTTGGAAATGCATTGAGCGACTTACGAGCGTCGGAGCGCACGCCAGTGGCCCAGCAGGCCGGCCCGGTCGAGCCAGTGGCGAGCCAGGTTGCGAGGAATGTCGTACAAATTAACCTGCCACACGCCGGTGAGACGAGCAAAAGAATCGAAGCGCTCCCGCACCACCCGCTTCCTTTCTCGACACGACAGCATGAAGCGGCTTTCACTCATCCCGCCCATCCGCATATTCGAGACTATCTCGTCCACGAAACGGGATTTCACGGGATGCTGAAAGCACCGCACGATCATATCGTAGTCGCCGGCGATGCGAAAGCTCGTGTCGAAACGGCCGACGCTGTCGAACAGCCTTCGCCGCATTAGCGTCGCCGGATGGCACAGAGTCTCGCGGGCGAGGTCGCTCGTTGTTACTTCGCGCCCCATGATCGCCGTTGCCTCGCCGTCGCTGAGCCGCATCTTCCCGTAAATGAACTCGGCTCCCTCCCCCAACTCGACAGCGCGCCCGATGGCGCTGGGAGAAGCCAGTCGGTCATCCGCGTTCGCGAAGATGACGTAAGCCTCCGGATCAATAACCAGCTCAAGGCCCTTGTTCATTGCGTCGTAAATGCCGGCGTCGGGCTCGCTCACCCAGTAGTCAATACGGTCGTCGTACCGCCGCAGGACGTCGATAGTGCCGTCGGTCGAGCCGCCGTCAACCACAATGTACTCGACGTTGCGATAGGTCTGGGAGAGGACGGCCTGGATCGTCTCCTCGATGTGGGCCGCGGCATTCCGCGCAACCGTTATCACGGAAACCATCGGCGAAGCAGGGCCGCCCGCCTTCCTGGCCTCGCCGCGGGCGCGCCGTCCACCTTCGATGCGGGACGAGGAGACCGTGCGCGCTTCCCGCCGGTCGCCATCCACCCCGACCCTCGCCGACGAGCGCCTCGCGCTCAACAACCTCACAATCTCCCGGCCGGCAACGTCCCAGTTGAGGCGCGATTGCGACTCCTCGAGGGCTGTCCGGCACAATGCGTCGTAGCGCTGGCGATCGGCCCACAGATCGGCGATGCAGGCCGCTGCATCGTCGACGATCGACTCGATGGGAAACATGAATCCGTTCACTCCGTTCCGGATCACTCCCGGAACGCCACCAACATTGCTGGCAATCGACGGCACCCCGAACGAGCTTGCTTCCGCCATCACGATGCCGAAGCATTCGGCCCTTGTGGGAAGCAGCAGGAAATGGGACTCGGCAAACAGCCGCTCCATCATGCTTTTTCCATACGTCGTGTTCTTGGCGACGTACCCCGCCGGCC
>DATBZT010000207.1:0-2622 GCA_036513055.1 Gemmatimonadaceae bacterium
GACCGTTGAGGCGGCGAACAGCGATGCTTTTGACCGCCTGCGCGCGCTCGCCGGGCAATCGGAGGCTGACCTGCCGGGATACGGCCGGATCACGAGTTCCGTAAACCTGATCTCCAATGGCAAGGCCATCGCCGAGGTGAACGGATCACCGGACAATCATGAGACTTCGGTCTATTCGCGCCCCGGCGATCAGTACGGACTTCCCTTCATCCCTGGCTCCGGTTGGCTCAATTCAGCCGGCCACCCGGCCGGCCAGACATTCCCTCATCGCCCCGGGTCACCGCGCGACGCGCCCAGCGAAGTCCCAGCCATGTCAGCGCAAACATGAACGGGATCGCAAGGCCGTTCATCAGCTCCACATCGATCGTGAATCCCGAGCGGTTTAACCCGCGCAGAGCCATGCCGAGCAGAACGCTCAGGTAATAGGTGAGTGCGCATATGGAAACGATCTCCAGGATGCGTTGCAGGCGGGACTGCATCGCGGCACGCTGGTCCATGTTCGCGAGAAGATCCCGGTTCTGACCTTCCAGCGCGACGTCGACCTGGGTGCTCAGCAGGCTGCTGGCACGCTCGAGCCGTCGGGCGAGTGTTTCGATGCGGGCCGACGTAGCTGCACAGGTCGCCATGGCTGGAGCCAGTCGCAGGTCGAGAAACTCGCCTATTGTCTGCAGCCCTTCAATCCGCTCCTCGCGCAGATGCTGCGTGCGTCGCTGCACCAGCTCATAATAGGCGCGCGTCGCATCAAAGCGGAAGCTCGTGCGAGCCGTGATCTCCTCGACCTCCGCCCAGAGCCGGGATAGCCGAGTCAGCATGTCGCGCGTCTCATTCAGCCCTTCGACCAAGGGCAGTCGCGCCGTTATCTCGCTCATCCCGGCCTGGATTTGACGGATCTGCGGCACCAGCTCCTGGACGAGCGGAAGTGCGAGCAGGGCCGTCATGCGGTAGGTCTCGATTTCGAGCAGGCGCTGCACGACGCGGCCCGCCTGCATGGGTTCAAGGCTCGAACCCGTGATCAGGATCCGCGAGAATCCATCGGCATGGATGCGAAAGTCCGTCCACACCGTGGCGGCGCCGCCCGACAACCGGCTCGCCGCCAGCGAGTCCTCGTGGAAATACCGGGCGATTCTGCCGCTGGAGCCCGTGTCCATGCCGGCCGGCTCCAGTGCAAGATGCACAGCGACGAGTCGCCGCCCCGGAAGCGAATCTAGCCACTCCGAGGGGGCGTACGACAAGGCGGTGTCCTCGAACGGATGAGCGAAGTCGCCGGGGCGGAAGAAGCTATAGGTACAGAATTCCCCGTGGCGTTCCCACTTGAACAGGAACGAGCCGAAGTCCGCGCTGAAGTGTTTCGCTGGCATTGGCGGGGCTACGCCGTGCAAGCGGCAGATCTCCCGCAGATGCGCGAAGTCCGCATCAAAACCCGCTTCCCCCGACAACATCGCGAGATGAGAGCCTCGCTGGGGCCCACGCAGCGCATGCACGGGGCGCGCGTGAACTTCGCCGGCCAGCGCGAAGCGCAACTCGTGGTCGGCCCGCGATGTCACCGAATTCGAGATTTCGCGCACACCCGCCACCCCTCGTCTTCCTATGCCTGTATTGTAGGACACCCTGGCTGCCGCCGCTCCGACGTCGGGCCAGGTGTCGGAAAATGGCCGGCCACTCGCATGGCTGCATCCAATCGCCCGGCCGATCCGTATTACTCTCCCATGAGACCCGAGGAGCTTCCGGCTTCCTGGCCACGACGGTTTGCGTGCGCGATCGCGCTTGGCGCCGGCCTGTTGGCCTCGTCGACCGGCCGTTGGGACGATCCGCGAGCCGCCTGCGCTCCTGGCACTTCGACGTGCTGCTGGACGGGAAGTCGATCGGGCGCCACGACTTCACCGTCGAGGACAGCACTAACAGTATTGACGTGATCGGGCACGCCCGTTTCGATGTGCGCTTTGCCGGGTTCGTTGTGTACCAATATGAACATTGGGATCATGAGGGTTGGAGCGATGGTTGCCTGAGCCGAATCGATGCACGTACCAATGACGCGGGACGGACGTCCCGCGTACAGGGAGAGCTGAGCGGAGCAACATTTGCGCTTCGCAGTGATGGGGCAAGCAGCGCTTTACCTCGTTGCGTCCATGCTGACGCCTACTGGAACCTGCAGCTGCTGCGCCAGGAACATCTGCTCAATCCACAGACCGGACCTGTGATCCCGTGCATCTCGAAGAGCTTGGTGTCGAAACAGTGCGGTTGTCCGGTCGCGCAGAGCGCGGCATGCACCACGCACTCGAAAGACCCTCATTCCGGATCGAACTGTGGTATTCCCCGACCGGAGACTGGCTCACACTTCAGACCCGCACGCGACAAGGACGACTGATGCGCTATGAAAAACTCTCGTAGATCGCCGCCGGCACGATTCCTCGCCGGTACACTCATGGATGGCATGCGCGAGTCTCCCGCCCCGATCAGACCATTATCGGTGGTTTCTGATTCCGCAAAGCAGCCAGTGGCGACCGTCAGGAGTGGGTCGTTGTCGGCCCCTCAGCGACACCATCTGTGCGTAGCCCGCCGTCTTTGACCACCCCATTTAGAGAGGGCAGACTGAGGCTGACAGCTCTGACTGGTCTAGAAATA
>DATBZT010000208.1:0-14739 GCA_036513055.1 Gemmatimonadaceae bacterium
GTGCGAGCGAAAGCAAGCGGACCGGTACAGACCATCGACCTGGGCGGCGCCACGCTTCTTCCCGGATTGATCGACAACCACACCCACGTCCTGCTCCAGGGCGACGTGACCTCTGCGGATTACGACGAGCAGCTACTCAAGGAGAGCACCCCCTATCGCGCCATCCGCGCCACCGCCGCGGTACGCACCTCGCTGATGAATGGGTTCACCGCGATTCGCGACATGGAAACCGAGGGCGCGATGTACGCCGATGTCGACGTCAAGACCGCCATCGCCCGCGGCGTGATTCCCGGGCCGAGGATGTTCGTGTCCACGCGCGCAATGGCGTCGACGGGAACGTATCCCCTGCTCGGCTACTCGTGGGAGCTGCGGCTTCCCGAAGGCGTGCAGATAGTGGATGGGCCGGACGAGATCAGGAAGGCGGTACGTGAAGAGGTCAAGTACGGGGCAGACTGGATCAAATTCTATGCAGACCGAAAATACTTTATTGGAGACGACGGACGCCTGCACTCGTGGGTGAATTTCACCGACGAGGAAATGAAAGCGATCGTCGACGAAGCCCACCGCCTCGGCAAAAAAGTCGCGGCGCACGCAGTGGGCTGGGACGGGATCGACGGCGCGCTGAGGGCCGGCGTAAACTCCATCGAGCATGGCCAGGGGCTGACCGACGATCTGATCGCCCGCATGGTGAAGCAGGGAGTTTACTGGTGCCCCACCATCTACGTTGGTGTGTACGTGGCGCCCGGGCGGGGCGGCGTGTGGCCGCGCATCGTGGACCTCGAGCGCGTTGCCTTCGGCAAAGCTCTCAGGGCTGGCGTGTTGATCAGTTACGGAACCGACGTCGGCGGTTACGCGTGGACGGAAAACCAGGCAAAGGAATTTGCCTACATGGTTCGATATGGAATGACGCCGATGGCCGCCATCAAGTCCGCGACCTCGGTCGCCGCGCGACTGCTCGGCCAGGAATCACAATTCGGGACGATAGAGCCGGGCCGGCTGGCCGACATCGTGGCAGTGAGGAAAGATCCGCTCACCGACATAACGGAGCTCGAGCGAGTGAGCTTTGTAATGAAAGGCGGGGTGGTGTACAAAGGCGGAGCGACACAATAACGGCGCTCCGCGCGGAGATCACTTGAGCCAGTCGGTGGCGAACCCGGGGCGCTGGAAAACGCACGTCGCTGTCGGCGGGCTCATTTTTGCTTTCGCGCTCGCCTTCGCGATCAGCTGGGGCTGGGACGTGTCGGACGAAAGCTGGTTTCTTCACGTCGCGGACCGAGTCGCTTCCGGCGAGTCTCTTTATCGCGATGTGTATCTGCACGTCACGCCGCTCTCGGCGTATATCCTCGTCCTGCTGATCAAAATCTTTGGCGCGCAAATGCTCGTCTTCAGGGCGGCGAACGCGCTGGCGTTTGCCGGAGTCATGCTGCTCGCGTCCCGCATTGATGAGCAGCTCGACAGTCAACGGCGTTATTCGCCCGCCCTTCTTCTTGCGATTTTCTTTCTTGGCTCGCCGGCGAGACTGCTGCTCGTGCTCTTCTACTCGCAAGTCGCGAATCTCTTTCTACTCGCGACTTTCTCCCTCTGGCTGTCATGGCAGGCAAGAGGAGACAATCGACTGATCGTGTGGGCCGGCGTTGCGCTTGGCCTTTGCTTCGCGGCAAAGCAGAACGTCGGAGCGTATGGAGCGGTGGCGCTTACGGTGGCGACGATTGCCGAGGCGTGGGCGCAGCGAAAAGGGCCTTCGTGGGCCGCGGTCGCCGTAACGCGAGCGGGCGCAGCCGCGGCGCTCGCGGCGAGTCTGGTGCTCCTGCCAGTCGCCCTCAGCGGGGGACTGCCGCGACTGGTCAACTTTGGACTGAGCGGAATGGGAGGCTACCTCACCAGGGGTGGCATGTGGTACTTCAAGCCCGTGTACAGTCTGGTAGAGCTGTTCCATCATCCGGGCGCAGTCGACGCGATGCGGTGGATCAACGCGGCCGTTCCCTTCCTCATCCCGATCGTGCTGTTTCCGCTGCTGGCCGGCGTCTTCGCCGTCTCCAGCCGCGCTGACCGGGCAACGACAATTGCCGTCGCGGCATTCACCGGCGCAGCGATGGCAACCCTGTATCCACGCGCTGATCCACAGCACATGATCTTCGTCGCACCCATGCTTGTACTCGGTCTGCGATATTGCTGGCGGGAGCTGACCAGCGAGACCACCACACTCTGGATTCCTGCAGTCAGCGGAGCCGCGATAGTCGGCATATGCGCCGGCCTGATCATGACCACCGCGAGTGCACTCGGCCGAGCCAGATCCCCCGACTATGTGTGGTCGCGGCTGCCGCACCACCGGGGCCTCATCCTGGCGCGCGTCGTCCATGAAAGACTGGAGAGAGATCTGGTCAGTCTCAATGTTCTTCCGCGCGACGGCCGAACGTTTTTCATTGCTCCGTATGCGGGTTTCTACTACCTGGCCGGCGGGCTCCATAATCCGATGCCGTACGACTACCCATACGCGGTCGCGCTGGGCAAGAACGGCGTTGCCGAGATAGAGGGGGCAATCCGCGACGGCACTATCGCCCGTGTGTGTGTAGACACTGGCGGCATTCCGGCGCTCAAGGCTTATGCGCTGGAGGAATATGTCCATCGAAGCATGACGCGACAGCATGACCCGGACTTCTGCGAGCAATACACCCGGCGGCCGGCAAGCGGATTGCGAAACCTGCCGCGATGAGCCATCCTAGCCGAGTGAACAAACTCACCCGGATAGCCGTCGCTTTCAGCACTGCGGGCTTCCTGCTCGCCCCAACGTCCGCCGTCGCGCAGCAGCTGGAACGCCTCTTCTACTACGTTGACCGCGAGGACAGCTACAACAGTCTCGTACGGCACATCGACCAGATAACGGTTCTTGCACCGCAGGTGTACGTGGTGGACAGCCTTGGGATCATGTGGGGTGCACTCGACAAGCGTGTTCTCGATCTCGCCAAATCGCATCATGTGAAAGTGATGCCGCTCTTCACCAACGAAGGGTTCAATCAGCCGTCGCTCCGACGTCTGCTCGCCGACCCCGCGGCCCGGACACGGTCGGTGAAGACGATGGTGGACCTATGCAAGGCAAACGGCTACTGGGGCATTCAGTTCGACGTCGAGAACGTCAACATCCAGGATCGTGACCTGTATACCGCTTGGTACACGGAGGCCGCACAGGCGCTGCACGCCGGCGGATTCACACTCAGCGCGGCTGTCGTCCATCGCACCGACGAAGATGCCGGCCCCACGGCGTATCACCGCTTTCTGCAGGACAGCTGGCGAGGCGGGTACGATCTCGCAGCAATGGCTCGCGTTGGCGACTTCATTTCGGTGATGACGTACAGCGAGCACACGCGGCGCACGCCACCGGGGCCGGTTGCCGGAATTCCCTGGATGCGTGACGTCGTCGACTTCTTTCTCAGGTACGTACCGCCGGAAAAGCTGTCGCTTGGGATTCCGACTTACGGCGGGCACTGGTTCACCCGGTACAACCCATCCATTCCCGAGCGCGCGGACTCGTGGAACGAGACGGTGAGCTGGAAGTGGGGCTCAGGGCTGGCGGAGCGAAATGGCGCCGCGATTCAGTGGGACCCGGTGCAGCAGGTGCCGTTCGCGTCGTTCGCCGTCGGTGGCGTGAATGAGTGGGTGTTTCTCGAGGATGTCCGGGCGTTCAACGCAAAGCTCGATCTCGCGCGGCAAAAGCACCTTCGTGGATTCTCCGTGTGGGTGCTCGGGCCCGAGGATGAACGGATCTGGGATTCACTCAAAGGGAAGTGAACGGTAAGGGAAGTGACCACAACGTCGTGAGGACGCGCCATTTCGCTGTCACGGTCATTTTCTTGCTCGCATGCTCGCCCGGCGTTGCGCCTGTTCCCATCCCCGTTCGGCTTCCGGCAGTGAACACATTGATTCACGCTTCACCCACGGAAGTTGGTATGCGAAGCGATCTCAACGCGACTCTCGACTCGATAATGAGGGCGGGCATCCGCGGCGGTGCGGCTCCCGGCGGCTCTCTCGCGGTCGGCAGATTCGGCCGGCTGGTGCACCTCGCCGGCTACGGCCGTCTCGACACAGCCGTTGCCTCTGCGCCTGTAGACGCGAATACCATGTACGACATGGCCTCACTGACAAAGGTCATCGCCACCACCACCGCGGCGATGATGCTCGAAGAGCAGGGACTGCTCGACCTCGACCGCACGGTCGTGAGCTATCTCCCCGGCCTCAACGCGCCGGATAAGGCGGGCATTACGATGCGCATGGTCGTCTCGCATCGCGGGGGGTTCGAAGCTTTCGCGCCGCTCTTTCGCACGTTCAGCGGCCGCGAGCAGTACCTCCAGCAGATCAACCTCCGGCCGCTCAAGTCGGTGCCGGGAACGGAGACGGTGTATAGCGACTGGGACATGATCCTGACGCAACTCGTGATCGAGCGCATAACCGGCATGTCCCTCGACCGTTTCGTTGACGAAAAGATCTTTCAACCGCTGGGAATGAAGAGCACGATGTTCACCCCTGACGCGAGCCTCCGCCCGCGCATCGCCCCCACGGAGATCGACACTGCGCGGGGCGGTCTGATGTGGGGAAAGGTGCACGATGAGAACGCTTATGCGATGGGCGGCGTCGCCGGCCACGCCGGACTTTTCTCGACCGCGACGGATCTGGCGGTCTTTGCCCAGATGCTCCTCAACGGAGGCGAGTACGCAGGGGTCCGCATCCTCGGTCCGCCGACAATCGCGAGATGGACGGCGAGACAGGGCAAGGCGTCGAGCCGTGCTCTCGGCTGGGACACGCCGTCGGCCGGGTCGAGCGCCGGACATTTCTTCTCCCCGCGAAGCTTTGGACACACCGGCTTCACAGGCACGTCCATCTGGATCGATCCCGAACGGGGGCTGTTCGTGATCCTGCTTACCAACCGCGTTGACCCGACACGCGACAACAACCACCACGTGCCCCTTCGGAGAGCGATTGCCGACGCCGTTCAACAGGCTGTCGTGGACGCTCCGCTCATCGACTGGGAGGCCAGGAAGTGAGTCCCCAGGTGCGGGAGCACATTCCTGTCGTCATCGCCGACTACGACGAGATCTCGCGGCGGGTAGCAAGGCGAATCGCCGACGTCATCATCGAGAGAAGACAGGCAGGAAAACACGCCGTACTCGGACTGGCGACTGGCAGCACTCCAATCGGCATCTATCGCGAGCTGTCGCGGCTGCACCGCGAGGAGGGCCTCGACTTCTCCGACGTCGTGACGTTCAATCTCGACGAATACTACCCCATGCGGCCGGACAGCATCCACAGCTACAACCGGTACATGTGGGAGAATCTGTTCGATGAGATCGACGTTCGCCCCGAGAACGTCCATGTGCCGCGCGGTGATGTTCCGCGCGATCAGGTTGCCGCCGAAACGGCGGCCTACGAAAAAGCGATACACGATTCCGGCGGGATAGACATCCAGATACTCGGCATCGGCAAGACCGGCCATATCGGATTCAACGAGCCGGGCTCGGGAATCGAATCGCGAACCCGGTTGATCGCGCTCGACACCGTAACGCGCCGGGACGCGGCCGCCGATTTCTTCGGCGAGGACAATGTTCCGACCGAAGCGATAACGATGGGCGTGGCGACCATCATGGAAGCACGCGAGATAGCCCTCATCGCTTTCGGTGAGCATAAATCGGTGATCATCCAGCGCGCCGTCGAGGGTGAGCCTGACCCGGACGTCGCCGCCACATATCTCCAGCTGCACCCGAACGCCGTTTTCTACGTCGATCCCGCAGCAGCTGCGGACCTGACGCGGGTCCGCACACCATGGATTACGGGTGAGGTGACATGGACGCGCGAACTCGAGGTCGCCGCCGTCATCTGGCTGAGCGAAGTGACGGGCAAGTCCATCCTCAAGCTCGACAGTCTCGATTACAGGGAACATCACCTGAGCTCGCTGCTGGCGCGCTATCAGTTCGCGGGCCCGCTCAACGGCGAAATCTTCAACGCCCTGATCTCGAAGGTTCGCGGGCGAAGCAAGCTTCCATCTCGGCAGAGCATCGTCGTCTTCTCGCCGCACCCGGACGATGACGTGATCTCGATGGGCGGGATTCTCCACAAGCTGCACCAGAACGAGAACCGGATCGTAGTGGCCTATCAGACATCCGGAAACATTGCCGTGTTCGATCACGAGGTGCGGCGCTACGTGGATTTCCTGCGGCGCGTCAATCGCGACTTCGAGATGCGTCAGTCCGGAATGCTTCCGGTCATCGAGAAAGTCGAAAAATTTCTCGCGTCAAAAGAGCCCGGCCAGGTGGATATCCCGGAGGTGCTGACGATCAAACGCGGAATTCGCGAAGCTGAAGCCGTATCGGGAATCGAGACGTTCGGCATGAGCCGCGACCAGGCCCGCTTTCTCAACCTTCCCTTTTATCAGACGGGAAAAACGCGCAAGGATCCCATTGGCGCCGAGGATGTCGCGATCACCCTCAGGCTTCTGGAGGAGCAGCGCCCGTCGATGATCTTCGTCGCCGGGGATCTGTCGGACCCACATGGAACCCACCGCATGTGCCTGGAGACCGTGCAAAGAGCGCTCGAGCAGTACAGCGGCGAAACTCCGGAGATGTGGTATTACCGCGGTGCGTGGCAGGAATGGGACGTGGCCACTGCCGACGTTCTGGTGCCGCTGTCGGAGGACGAGCTGAGATGGAAGATTCTGGCGATCTTCAAGCACCAGAGCCAGAAGGATCGGGCGCCCTTCCCTGGTCAGGACGAGCGTGAGTTCTGGCAGCGCGTGGATGAGCGGAACAAGCACACGGCGGCGGTGGTGGACGGGCTTGGTCTGCCCGAGTACTTCGCAATGGAAGCCTACGTCGTCCGCCGCGACGGGGCGCCGGTGAAGCCTGAGACGGTGCCCACGAGCCTACTCGGCTCGCCGACAGACCCTAACACTCCCCGGCCTCGAGCTACCTGATCCGGATCGCCTGCGACGCGGCTAGACCTTGAGGAAGATCTTTCTCCGGTACATGATCGCCAGCACCCCGAACCAGAACAGCACCGTCACCAGTGCCATCGCGAGCGAGGCGTTGCGGGGCTCGAGCCACGGTGCGAAGACGCTGTTGTAG
Source organism: Gemmatimonadaceae bacterium (assembly GCA_036513055.1). GTDB lineage: Bacteria > Gemmatimonadota > Gemmatimonadetes > Gemmatimonadales > Gemmatimonadaceae > UBA4720. The sequence goes on from DATBZT010000208.1 coordinate 7,110, forward strand.
ATCACACTCTCTATCGGCGTCGGCTTGCCGTTGTAGTCCACCTTCCAGAGCGTGTAGATGCAGCGCGCAAGCACGCCCGAGCCGACAAACGCCACGATTGGATTCATACCGTAGATCACCCACGGCTTGGTCCAGCGCTTGATCTTGAGCCAGTCAACGATCCACATGATCGTGGCCAGGGTCACGCACGCCATGCCGGCAGTAAATACAACATAGGAGCTGGTCCAGAGGTTCTTGTTGATCGGGAAAACCCAGTTCCACATCAACCCCACGACCATCGCCAGACTGCCGACGGCAAAGAGCCCGGCAATCCGGTCGATGAGCGGACGGCGCTGCATGATCCACTTGCCGGCGAATATCCCCAGCATCGCCGTGCCGATGGCCGGAATGGTGGAGAACGGACCCTCGGGATCGTAGGTGACGCTCCCCGTCCAGATGTGATTGAGGCCGAGGATCGCGCGGTCGAGGTGAGCCGCAAGCGTTTCGCTCGGGGTGTTGAGCAGCAGTTCACCGATGTAGGTGCCGGGCACGCCGTTGAGGGTTCCGGTGACGGGGATCAATGTCATCGCGAACCAGTATCCGTATAGTAGTGTCGCGACGATCGCGACCTGCTGCTTGAGAGTTGTCTTGAGCGACAAGAGTCCCGCGGCAATGTAAACGAGGCCGATGCGCGGGAGCACACCGAGAATTCTCACGTGCTCCCACCGGACAACGATGCGATCGAGAATGGAGGGATTGGGCATTCCGGCGATCGTTCCCCATTGATAGAAGGGGAACAAAGACATCAGAAAGCCAAGCAGGAAAATGAGTCCGCCGCGGCGAAGAATCTGTTTGACGAGAGTGGCGTCGTCATCGCCCCGCTCGCGCCGGGCAGTCATCGAGATGTGAGTGGTGATTCCGACGATGAAGAGGAACCAGGGGAAGATCAGGTCAGTGGGCGTCCATCCATTCCACGGCGCGTGTTCCAGCGGCGGATATATCGCACTCCACGTGCCCGGGTTGTTCACGAGGAGCATTCCGGCAATCGTCAGTCCCCGGAATACGTCGAGCGAAACGAGCCGCTCACGTTTTGGCGACGGCTCCGCCGCGGTCGGCCTTGCGGGCGCCGGAGATTCAACCAGTCGCCCTTCTGGAGCGCTGGAAGTGGGGATTTCGACCGTCGTGGCCATCCGCAGACTCCTCCTCCCATCAAGAATCGCCCGCGTATCCACTGGAGGCAAGTCTTTTCTCGCGAACGTCATACGTACGTCCTACGTAGCAGTTGTAAAGGTTCTACGTACAATGTCGTATACTGGCGCGCGCGCACCCAGCCCAGTCTTGACGCCAGCGTCGTATGCCCTTAGGTATGGCGCACGCCGGGAAACTTGATGCAGGTGAGGTAACCAAATCTCCCGCCCTAATTCCTTCCGACCACGAGGTCACTGATGTTCGCACCCTACGCACGCGGGGTTCTGCTGCTCGGTATTGCAATGACCGCGTTAACATTACCCGCCGCCGCCCAGACCGGGGCAATATCAGGAACGGTTACTGAAGCAGGAACTTCCACAGGAGTCAACGGCGCAACGGTAAGAGCTGTCACCGGCGTAAGGGTGGCGGGGAGTGCCGTAACCGACGAAACCGGGCGCTTCCGAATCAGCGGCCTCGCTGAAGGGACGTATTCGGTTGTCGCTACACGCATCGGGTACAAGCGCGCCGAGGCGGGCGGCGTCTCGGTTGGCGCCGCAGCCGCGGCGACGGTCGCCTTGAGCATGACGGCGATTCCGACGCAGCTGCAACAGGTGATCACTGCGGCGTCACGAGCGCCCGAGAAAGTGATCGACGCTCCCGCCGCCGTATCGGTGGTGACCGCTGTCGAAGTCAACGAGCGGCCTTCCATAAACGTCGCAGACCACGTTGCCGCCCTTCCCGGCATCGACGTTGCCCGTGGTGGCATCATGAGGTCGAACATCGTCGCCCGCGGATTCAACAACATTTTTTCCGGCGCGATGATGACGCTCACCGACAACCGGTTCGCGTTCGTGCCTTCGCTTCGCGTCAACATCCCCTATCTCAGCCCGACCACCAACGAGGACATCGACAGAATCGAAGTGGTGCTTGGACCCGGCGCCGCCCTGTACGGGCCGAACACCGCGAGCGGCGTCATGGCAATTGTCACCAAGTCGCCGTTCGGATCGCAGGGGACGACTCTCACCGTCGATGGTGGCAATCAAAGCCTCCTTCGCGGCTCGTTCCGCACGGCCTGGACTCCGACGGAGAAGTTTGGATTCAAGCTCACGTACGAAGGCTTCAAGGCCCACGAGTGGCCGACATATCAGGGAGACAAGGCGCTCGGCATTCCGTCTGATACGATCAGCGAGCAGAAGCCCCGCGATCTCAATCTCAACCGCCAGGGCGGCGAGGCCCGCGTTGACTTCCGTCCGGTGCCCGGGGCCGAAATCATTGCGAATTACGGGCGCAGCCAAGCCGGAAACGCCGTAGAGCCGACAGGGCTGGGTCCCGCGCAGATCAAGGACTGGGTGTATCAGACCGCTCAGCTCCGCGGCAGCTACAAGCAATTGTTCGCGCAGGTTTTCATGAATACCAGCAACGCCGGCGGAACGTACCTGCTGCGCACCGTGGATCCGGCTTCCAACTGCCCCGATGTCACCGACCAGGCGTGCATCATCGACAAGTCGAAGCAGCTCGTCGGTCAGCTTCAGCATGGATTCACCTGGACGCGCGAGCGCATCCTGTACGGCCTGGACTACATCCACACCGAGCCGATTACCGACGGCACGATCAACGGTAGAAATGAGGGCGATGATATCATCAACGAGACAGGCGGATACATCCACTCGGTTACGACGCTCTCGCCGCAGTTCGAGCTGACCACAGCGGCACGGGTAGACAAGAGCAGCCGGCTGGCTGACGCTGTCTTCTCCCCGCGGGTCGCGCTGGTTTTCAAGCCGGCCGAGAACCAGAATCTTCGCGTCACCTACAACCGCGCCTTCACGACACCGAGTTCGCTCAATCTCTTCCTCGATCTGCTCGGCACAAAGACATCGCTGTTCGATGTGCGGGCGCTGGGCGTGCCTGAGGCGGGACTCCATTTCAAACGGGACTGCGCGACCGGCGTGGGATCGCTCTGCATGCGGGCATTCACGGCGTTTGGCGGAACTCCCGGCAGCTTCCTTCCGGCCGATGCTTCACTGCTCTATCCCTTCGCGTTCGGAGCGGCAAAGGCGGGCATCGTTGCATCGCTGACGGCTTCCTTCCAGGCGGCCGGGCTGCCCGCCGCAAGCGCCGCGGCACAGGCCAACCAGGTGGCCGCTTTTCTTGGCGGCTTGCGGCCGACGTCCGCACAGGTCGGTACGAAGCTCCGCATCCTTCAGACAGCCAACGGAACCTTCACCGACGTCGCCCCCACGGATCTGCGCGACGTGGGGCGCATGAAGCCGACGATTCACACCACCTACGAGGGCGGTTACAAGGGAATCATCGCCAATCGCCTCCAGCTCTCGGTGGACGCGTGGCATGAGAACAGAAAGAATTTCGTCGGGCCGCTGCTCGTGGAGACGCCGAACGTTTTCCTCGACGCTGCATCACTCGCTGCCTATCTGACCACGCAGTTGACACCGGTGGTCGGCCCGGCTTCGGCAGGCCCGATCGCCGCGGCCGTCGCCGCCGGCGTCGGCGGTGTATCCGGAACGACAAACACCGGCGTGCCGGTTGGCGTCGTCAATTTCGACAACGCGCTTTCCGCCAAGCCCGATGTCATCGTCACCTACCGTAACTTTGGAAATCTGAATTTCTGGGGCAGCGACCTGGGCGCCCAGCTTTTGCTGGACCGCGGATTCTCCGTGACAGGAACCTACTCATACGTCAATAAGAAGCTCTTCACCAAATCGGAGGTAGGCGGCGTATCGGATATCTCGCTGAATGCGCCGGCCAACAAGCATTCATTCGCAATCAACTATCGCGACGAAGCGAAGGGGATGAGCGCCGAACTCCGCGAGCGGCATGTGGACGGTTACCGCGCGATCTCCTTCATCGATGGCGAGATTACGCCTTACACTCTGGTTGACGCCAGCTTCTCCATACGCCCGGAATTCCTCAACGACATAATGTGGTCGGTGAGCGGCACGAACCTGCTCGACAAGAAGCACCAGGAATTCGTTCAGGGCGGAGTCATCGGCCGCCTGATCATGACCCGAATCCAGGTCACGTTCTAACGAGAAGAACCGGCAGAACGGAGCGGTGCGCGTAACGCGTACCGCTCCGTTCTCTTTTCTGCCCTTTTCTTGTTTGCCGCGAATGAATCCTCTTCTTGATCTGAGCTTCAGACCTGTCATAGGCCATCGGGGCAATCGGGCGCATGCTCCGGAGAACACTATCGAGTCGTTTGCTCAGGCGGTGGCCGCCGGCGCCGATGCCATCGAGTTCGACGTGCGGCTCTCGGCCGACGGCGTCCCCGTCGTGTGCCACGATCCTGACGTCTCGCGCACCACGGATGGCAAAGGGGAGATAGCGCGAATGACTTTCGCCAAGCTCCGGCGACTCGATGCGGGGGCGCGATTCACTCCCGATGGCGGACGATCATACCCCTATCGCGGCCTCGGGCATCGAATTCCCTCGGCAGAAGAGGTCATCGACGCATTCCCGACGACGCCGCTCCTGATCGAGATCAAAACGCCGGCGGCATCGGCGGCACTCCGACGTCTGTTGGAGTCGAAACGCGCTGAGGAGCGGACAGTCGTGGACAGTCTTGACGGGGCGGCGCTTCGTGTCTTTACGGACTCGAGATTCGCGGTGGGAGCATCACGCGCGGACGTGGCGCGGGTGATGGCGGAGCTCGTGCTGCACCTGCCGCTCACGCCGTTTGCCTTCAAGGCTCTCTGCGTTCCGCTGGAGTTCTACGGCCTGCCGATTCCAGTGCGCCGGTTCGCCCGGGTAGCGCCGACGCAGCAGTGCGTCGTCCACGTCTGGACGATAAATGATCCTCGCGTTGCGACCGGCCTCTGGCTCGACGGCGTGCAAGGGATCATCACCGACGATCCAGCGGTAATGTTGCGGACGAGGGCGCTTCTGCCCGCTAACGCCCCCCCGCATTCAGCTGTTTGAGCACTTCTCCAAGTCGCTGGATCTCCTGTCCGTATGTGGCCCAGTCGCCCGAGCGCTGGGCGGAGATTGCGCGCTGATAAACATCTTCCGCCTCACGCAGTAACGCGGGCGAGGGCGCGCCGGCGCCTGCCTGAACCGCCGCCTTTCGCCCGCCCGTCGTATCGGCCGCGGCCGGTAATTCCGCGACAGCCTGCTGTGACGGCACACCCACGGCGCCGCTGAAGAGCTGAGCGAGGCCTGACTCGAACGTTTCCGACATCACGACTCTGTCCTGGAACGCGACCACGACGCGCTTGAGCTCCGGAATCTGCCCGCCCTGGGCACGCAGATAGATCGGCTGGACGTAGATCAACGCTTCCTCTACCGGAATCACGAGCAGCTCGCCCTTGATGACCTCGGAGCCGCGCTGGTCCCAAAGCGTCAGCTGCCGCGACACTTCCGTGTCCTGATTGATGCGATCGGCAATCTGTTTCGGGCCGTACACGAGACTCTGTTTCGGGAAGCGATAAACCCTCAGCTTGCCGTAGTTGGCCCCGTCGTTTCGCGCCACCATCCACGAGGCGAGGTTGTTCTTTCCCTTGGGGGTGAACGGAGCCATGTAGATGTATTCGGCCTGTTTCTCGTCGGGGAGCCGCATCACGAGGTGACGCATGAACTTGTCCTCGTCGGCACTCTTCTCGTCTGCGCTAACGGGAATCTGCCACTGATCTTCCCTGTTGTAGAAAGTCTTCGGCTCATCCATGTGGTATGTCGCGTACAGCGCAACCTGGATGCGGAACAGATCGCGCGGGTAGCGAATGTGTTGTCTGATATCTGCCGGCATTCCCGACATCGGAACCATTATCCCGGGAAAGATTTTCGCGTAGGTGCGAACGAGTGGATCCGAAGGGTCGGCGATGTATGCAACAAGCGTCCCGTTGTATGCATCCACTGTCACCTTCACGCTGTTGCGCATGTAGCTCGTTCCATCCTCGAGGCGCTGCGAGTACGGATAGCGGTCGGTCGACGTGAATCCATCGAGAATCCAGTACAGCTCGCCCTTGCTGTTGATGACGAGGTAGGGATCGGCGTCGAAGGTCAGGAATGGGAGCGCCTGCTTCACCCGTCCTTCCACCTCGCGGTTGTAGAGAACGCGGCTCTCGCTGCCGATGTCTCCCGACAGCAGGATGTTGAGCGCTCCGAAGCGCATTGCGAGCAGCGCCCGCTTGATGAAGCCCCCGACACGCACGCCGCCGGTGCCTTTGTATCTGGTGTAGACGTCTTCCGTCCCCGACGGATAATCGAACTCCGGCTGCCGCGTATTGACGAACACGTGGTCATTTGTCAGCTCGCCGTAATAGATCTGCGGGCGGGTGACCTTGAGCGAAACTGTCGAGACCGGCGGCAGGTTCTTGATGAAGAGCACGGGCAGGCCCTCGTTCGTCACCTCGCTCACCGGACCGAGCGTCAACCCCATTCCGTGAGTAAAAGTCAGATGCTGGTTGATGAACGTCCGCGTCGGCAGAGATTCCGAGTTCAGCTCGCGGGGTGAAAGCATCACCTGTCGAAAGCGGCCGTCGATTGTGTACCGGTCATCGTCTACGGAAATGAAATCGTAATAGGTGCGTATCTCCTGGAGCTGGCCGAAGGTCTGGAGAAGGGGAGCGCGGTCCCATAGGCGGACGTTCTCTATTGTCGCCGCATTGGCGCGGATGTCATTGAGAGTGAGGCCGGCGTCGCCGCTCAAGTCCCGCGTTTCGATGTTTGCCAGACCCCATGCCTGCCGGGTGGCGATGATGTGGTTGCGCAGCTGAGGTGTCTCGCGCGTGAGCTCCGTTGGAGCTACCACGAAGCGCTGGATCATCATCGGATAAATGCTTCCGGCGGCGAACGAAACGATCACATATGCCGCTGCGGCAAGAACGGTGAACCAGACGATCTTCCCGCGAACCATGCCGTAGATCACGAGCCCTATGCCGGCGATGGCAGTTGCCGCAATGACGTGCATGGCCGGATAGCTTGCATACAAGTCGGTATAGCTCGCGCCGACCAGCGGTCCGGTGGTGGAGTAGAGCAGTTCCGGAATACGGACGAGCCAGATCTGCAGCGCCGTGAGAAGCAGGTACCCCACGAGCAGTCCCGCAACATGATGGTCAGCTGGCGCAAGCAGGCCCACTCTCTGCGGCGGCAGTGAGACCTTTCCGCGCAGGAAATAGAGGGCGACCACCCCGATCAGCGTGAGAACGACGAGGCTGCGGAGAGTTCCGAGCAGCGCCGACAATGCCGGCAGCACGAACACATACCACCCGACGTCGCGACCGAACACAGGATCGGAGATTCCGAACGGCGTTCGGTGAATGAGCTGAAGGAAGTCCATCCAGCTTCCCGCCGCACCAAGAGCGAAGAGAAAAGCCAGTATGAAGGTCAATGGAATCGCGACTTTGGTGATGGCAGACGCGACATCCACCGGCGGCAGCTCCGGACTCATCCGCCAGAGCACCGGCACGCGCGACGGCCCGCTGCGCGCGAGGCGGACGTTCAGAGCGAGAAA
>DATBZT010000209.1:0-7251 GCA_036513055.1 Gemmatimonadaceae bacterium
GACGTATGGCAACACCGTCATCGTCGAGCACGGCGGCGGCGACTACTCCGTGTACGGATCGCTGAGCCGCATGGCGGTGAGCAAGGGAGCCCGGGTCGCTAAAGGTCAGGTCATCGGCAGCATCGGTGGAACCGACCCGGCTTTGCCTCCCCATCTGCATTTCGAGATCAGGCGGGGCGGCCCGGCGGTGGATCCGCTGGACTGGCTGCGTGGCGCGCATTAAGGCAAGACCCTGGGTCGGAACACTTCCTGGCGCGCACGCTATATCGAGTGAGGCCGTGCCGCCGCCATGCATTGTTGCGGTAAACTTCTGGCCGGCGTCGCCAAGATTGGCTCTTTTCCCGGAACCAGCGTTAGGTTGGGGGAGTATGAACCCGGTTATGAAGAGCCCTCTTCGCGCGCGATTCAAGGCATTCGCTGCAATCGTCGCGGTCGCCGCCCAACTCGTCCTCTGCTCCTCCTCGGTGCTCGAAGGGCGTTTCGGTGCCGATGCGCGGGCTCATGTCGAGGCAAACGGCACGCGGCTCCATCATGCCCATGACGAGGCGAGCTGCGCCGCATGCACCGGCCGTCACCTGCTGGCGTCGTCAGAGCTCGAGGCCGCCCGCTCCGTTGCGTTTGTGCACTCTGCGCCGGGCCTCCGTTTCACGTACGAGCCGGCCACACGTGCCGCATTTCGCTTCGACACCCGCTCCCGCGCTCCACCCGTAAGCGTCGCCTAGCCGACAGAACGAGGCCCCCCGCCCGTCGTCGGACATTTTCGGGAAGCAGTTCGCGGAGCAAGTCGATCTCGCCCGCGCTCACAAAAACGAACGGGACATTTCAAATGCGAGGAAGGACGATCCTCGGCGCACTCGCTTATATCGCGTGTGCCGGTGGCCTTGCCGGGCAACAGGCATCCGCGCCAGCGGTGGCACCAGCACCGGGCGATTCACTGCGTCTTACGCGAGCCGCCGCCATCTCGATGGCGCTGGCGCGCAATCCGCAGCTTGAGGTCGCTCGCGAACAAACCGCGCAGTTTCGCGCGGCGCAGGTGCAGGCACGCGCACTTCCGGAACCGGCCGTGACGGCTTCTCTGGACCAGCAGCCGGGTCTGTTCCGTTCGGCCGGCGGCGGTCAGAAGAACATTGGAGCCGGGGTGTCGGTGCCCTTCCCCGACAAGTTCCGGCTTCGCAACAATGTTGCGGCGGGAAATGTTGGTGCGGCTGAAGCGGCATACCAGTCACTGCGTCGCCTGATTGCGGCGCAAACCGCTGACGTATACGACTCCCTCCTGCTGGCAATGCGTCACCAGGCCGACATCTCAGAAGGCAAGCAGCTGGCCGATGATTTTCTTCAACGCACACAGGCGAGGTTCCAGGCGGGAACGGTCCCGCGTCTCGACGTCATCAAGGCGAACGTCGACGTCGCCAAAGCCACCAACGATCTCATTTCAAACGAACGGGACATCGCGAATGCGCGCTCCTCGCTGGCGAGGCTAATTGGCGTGCCGCTGGGCTCGCCCGTCCAGCCGGCGGACTCGCTTGGAGTGCCCGGAGGCTTCCCGGATCTCGAACGCCTCGAGAGCACAGCCCTCGTTTCGCGGCCTGAGCTTGCGGGCATTGTCGCTCAGCGGCGCGGCGCGAGCGCGGCCACTTCGCTGGCCCGGGAGTTCTGGCTTCCCGACCTGACTCTTGGCGTGAGCCGTGATTTGAGCCCCGGAACACCGCCGGCCGCGTTCTCCACCGGGCTGGCGTTTCCATTTCCGATTTTCTTCTGGCAGCACACCAAAGGTGAGATCGCCCAGGCGCAGCACCGTGAACGGGAGCTTGCGGCGAGCGAGCGCGACATTCGCGCAGCGATCGGCGAAGACGTTCGAACGGCATACGCGACCGCAGCGGCGGCTCTCAGGCAGGTTGTATACATCCGCGACCAGCTTCTCCCGGCTGCACGTGAATCATTCCGCGCCACGTCGGCGGCCTACGCAATCGGCGGCCTGTCTGCCTTCGAAGTGATCGACGCGCGAAGAACGCTGCTCGATGCAGAAAGTCAGTACTCGGAAGCGCTCGCGGCGGCAAATACCTCACGATCGGAGCTCGAGCGCGCAATCGGCGCCCCGCTCGACTCCGTCGCCCTTAGAGAAATCAATGCGAAATAGACTTTTGGCAGCGCTGATTTTAGGAGCCATACTTGGCGCGTGTTCCGGGAAATCTCCCGCCACGGCGAAGAGCGACAGTGCGACCGCTGCCGCATCCGCAAGCTCGGGTTTCACTCTCACCGCCGCGCAGAAAGCGCGACTTCAGATTGTCATAGTCGCCCCGACGCTTTTCCAGCCGAGCGTCGACGTCACTGGCACGGTGGCGTTCAACGGCGACAAGTCGACCCAGGTGTTGTCGCCTGTCTCCGGACCGGTGACGGGACTGCTGGTGCAGGTTGGCACACCGGTCGCTCGTGGAGCAGCACTCGCCACCGTTGCATCGGCCGATTTTGCGAGCGCGGTGGCGGCGTACAGAAAAGCCGAGTCGGCTTATCGGCAGCTCCAGAGAATCGCGGATCAGGACGCCCAGCTGTTCAAGACGGACGCGATCTCGCGGCGTGACGTTGAGCAGGCGCAGACAGACGCTGCTGCTGGGGCCGCGGACAGAGATGCGGCACTGCAGCAGATGCGCTCGCTGGGCGTGGATTCGCGCTCCATCGAGCAGATACGGTCGAACGGGGCTGTCCAGAACATTCCAGCCGTGATCCGGTCGCCCATCACTGGGACGGTCGTCGAGCGCTTGATCACGCCGGGCCAGCTGCTGCAGGCCGGGAGCACGCCGGCATTCACGGTCGCCGACCTCTCCACCGTGTGGGTACTGGCTAACGTGTTCGAGGGCGACATCGCGACTGTACACCGCGGTCAGCTCGCGACGGTGACGAGCAGCGTATCGCAGGCGCCGTTTACCGGCACAGTCGACTACGTGTCGGCCCTGGTCGATCCCACGTCACGTGCGACATCCGTGCGTCTCGTAGTGCGAAACCGCAACGATCTTCTCAAGCGCGACATGTACGTCCGTGTTTCGATCAAGTCGAACATCAACCGCAGCGGGATTCTCATTCCGTCGTCGTCGGTGCAGCGGGATGACGAAAACCTTCCGTTCGTATTCGTCGAAGCAGCCAACGGAAGCTACGGCCGCCAGCGGGTGACTCTCGGCGCGCACGTCGGAGACAGATACGAAGTGCTGGCGGGCCTCAAGGGCGGAGAAAGAGTCGTTGCGGACGGCGCGCTCTTTGTCCAGTTCGCGGAAAGTCAGTGAGCGAGACGAACCCGGGCGACGACCTGGTGACTCCGCCGCACGCTCACCACGGCGAAGCGTCGGAGAAGTCGCAGCAGATCGAGACCAGCACTCCCTCGGCGATTCACCGAATCGTCCGCATGGCGCTGGGCCAGCCGCTGCTCACGGCAATCCTTGCCGTTGCGCTGTGTGGAGCTGGAATTTGGTCGTTCCTCCGGCTTCCGGTGGATGCATACCCCGACCTGTCCCCGCCACAGGTGAAAGTGATCTCGCAGTGGCCAGGACATGCAGCGGAAGAAATCGAGCGCCTCATCACCGTGCCCACCGAAGCGGGAATGAACGGCGCGCCGAATCTCAAGGTGATGAGATCGGTCTCGCTCTACGGTTTGTCCGCCGTCACGCTGACGTTCGACGACGGCACAGACAATTATTTCGCCCGGCAACAGGTATTCGAGCGTCTCCCCGACCTCGCACTGCCGTCGGGAGTGAGCACCGGAGTCGTGCCTCTGGCATCTCCCTCCGGACTGGTTTACCGCTACGTGATCCGAAGCCCTGACCGCTCTCCGATGGAGCTCAAGAACATCCAGGACTGGATACTCGAGAAGCAGTATCGCTCTGTTCCCGGCGTTGCCGACATGTCGTCGCTCGGCGGCACAACGATGCAGTATCAGGTTCTGCTCGATCCGACGCGTCTCGCCGGCGCCGGGCTTTCGGTGGCCGACGTCGGTACGGCGCTCGACGCCAACAATGGTAATGCCGGCGGCGGTTTCTACTCCGAGGGTGGGCAGTTCTACTACGTGCGCGGGCTGGGACGGATCGAGACCACTGAAGACATAGCCGATGTCGTGCTCGCCGTCCGGAATGGCGCGCCTGTATTGGTGAAGGACGTTGGCGACGTCGTGATTGGAAGTGCCCCGCGACTTGGCCAGTTCGGCTTCAACTCCGAGAACGACGCGGTCGAGGGCGTAGTGGTCATGCGCACCGACGAGCAGGCTCAGACAGTGCTGAAGAAAGTGGAAGCAAAGACGGCGGAGCTCAATCGCACCATCCTGCCGAAAGACGTGAAGATCGTTCCCTTCTACGATCGCAGCGAGCTGATCCAGCTCACGACGCGAACAGTCGAGGACAATCTCTTCCGGGGGATTCTCCTCGTCGTTGTCGTGCTGATTTTCTTTCTCTACGACCTGAGATCGGGATTGATCGTTGCAACCGCCATCCCGCTCTCACTCTTTTTCGCATTCATCTGCCTCGACCTGAAGCACATCCCGGCAAACCTGCTGTCGATTGGCGCAATCGACTTCGGAATTCTCGTCCACGGCGCGGTGGTGATGGTGGAGAACATTCACCGCCAGCTCGCCCGCAGGTACGGCACGAAATACAACATCATCGACGTGATCGCCGAAGCTGCTTCAGAGGTCGACCGTCCGATCGTATACGCGATCGCCGTCATCGTCGCCAGCTTTCTTCCGATCTACGTTCTGTCGGGGCCGTCAGGCCGGCTCTTCAAGCCAATGGCCGACACGACAATTTTTGCCCTGGTGGGCGCCTTGATCGTGACGCTCACCCTGATCCCGGTGCTGTGCGCGTGGATTCTTCGCAAGGGCGTGCGGGAACGTCGCAATCCGGTGTTCGAATGGATCCTGAGCCACTACGAGTCGGGGCTCGACTGGAGTCTCACGCACACGCGCGCGGTTCTGTGGGCGTGCGGCGGAGTGGCGCTGGCGTCAGTCCTCACCTGGCTCAGTCTCGGCGGCGAGTTCATGCCGAAACTGGACGAAGGAGCCCTGTGGGTGCGGGCGACGATGCCGTACACGATATCGTTCGAGGAATCGTCGAAGATCGTGCCCCAGATTCGAGCGATCCTCAGGTCATTTCCGGAAGTGACAACGGTAGCGTCGGAGCACGGCCGCCCGGATGATGGCACCGATCCCACCGGCTTCTTCAACGCCGAATTCTTCGTTGGCCTCAAGCCGTACGCCGAGTGGCACGGCCGATTTCGCACCAAGCGGGAGCTCATTGACGCCATCGACAGGAAGCTGGCGGTTTTTCCCGGCATCACCTTCAACTACACCCAGCCCGCCGAGGATGCTGTCGATGAAGCAGAAACGGGACTGAAAAGCTCGCTCGACGTGAAAGTCTTCGGCACGGATCTCGTGGTGCTCGAGCAGCGCGGCAACCAGATCAAAAAAGTGCTCAGCGGCATTCGCGGAATCACTCACGTGACGCTGGTGCAGGAGCTGGGTCAGCCAAGCCTCACCGTGACGGTGGACAGGGCGAAGATTGCCCGGTATGGGCTGAACGTCTCCGACATCAATGGGCTCATCGAGGCCGCGGTGGGTGGCGCGGCAGCTACACAGGTGGTTCAGGGGGAGCGGCTGTTCGACCTCGTGGTGCGCCTGCAGCCGCAGTTCAGGGAATCCCCCGAGCAGATCGGAGCGATCCTCGTCGCCACGCCGGCCGGCGGGCAGATTCCGCTGCGTGAGGTGGCGAACATCGCGATTGCCAACGGCGCGTCGTTCATCTACCGGCAGGACAACTCACGCTACATCGGGGTGCAGTACGGCATCGAAGGCCGCGACCTGGCGAGTGCCGTCGAGGAGGCGAGAAGCGCCGTTGCGTCGCAGGTGAAGCTGCCTTCCGGCTACCGTGTGGTCTGGGGCGGGGAATTCGAGGAATACACGGCTTCGCGCCGCCAGCTCCAGTTCGTCCTGCCGATAACCGTCGCGCTCATTCTGATACTCCTCTTCGGTCTGTATCAGAACTTCAAGTTTCCAACGATAACGGTTGTAGGAGTGCTCGTTTCCGCGCCCCTCGGTGGTCTGCTGGCGCTTCTTCTCACTGGAACGTCGTTCTCGGTCTCGTCGGCCATCGGCTTTCTGGCCCTGCTCGGAGTATCTGTGCAGACAGCGGTCGTCTATATCTCATGCGCCAACGAGTTGCGCCTCGGCGGCCTGGGCATACCGGAGGCGGCGCGCGAGGGGGCGCTGATCCGGCTGCGCCCAATCATGATGACGGCGCTCGTCGCCGCGCTCGGATTGTTGCCGGCAGCCGTCTCGACAGGCGTGGGATCCGATTCACAGCGGCCCTTCGCGATTGTCATCGTTGGCGGTCTGTTCTCGCGGCTTTTGATCAGCGTATTCCTGATGCCGGTGCTGTACCAGATGACGGCGCGGGAAGGAGATCACCTCGAGGTCTGATCCATGCACAACCACCTTTCGAAAGGCCGATCAGGCGGAAGTCGCGATGGTTTAACTCAACGGTCGAGGCCTTGGGTTCTCCTCTTCGCCGTGATGCAGGTGGCACTGCCAGCCGCCCTGAGCATCGCGGACGCCTACCTCGAGGTGGCTGCCGCCGCGACCCACCCATACTCACACATCGAGTCGCATGGATCGCCAAAGTGCCCTCGCGTTCACCGCGAAGACACTTGCATTCTTTGCAACTTTCTTTCCCGGACCGGCGCGCCAAAGACCCCGCGCGTCGAATGCGCTCTTCTCGTCCTCAAAGTTGCACCCGTTGTCTCGCGCGACTCGCACGTGGAGTCGCCGTGGGCACCTCTCACCCCGACACTCCCGCGCGCCCCTCCCCTCGCGTGACATCGCAGTCGTGCCTTCCTCTGCGCGACTCCACGGAAAACTGAGATAGCGGATTGCGCGCCCAATTGGGCGGGCCATCCCCACACATATCACTCGCACGCGAGGCCAATGGGCCTCGTGTGCGCCAGCGAGGTCAGGAGGAGTTCACAATGTTTCGATTTTTTCCCCGCCCGGTTAGCACATTCGCCGCCGGGCTGCTCATCGTTGGGATGCTGTCATTTCGATCGCATACCGCGAGGGCGGAGCCCGTCGATCGGGGCGTGCGAAGCGCCGACATCAGCGGGACTGTGACTGACAGCGCCAACGGACGGCCACTTCCGAGCGCCGAGGTCAGCGTCATGCAGGGCGCGCAGGTGATCTTCAACGCGACCACCGACGCATTCGGACGTTATACTGCGCACAAT
>DATBZT010000210.1:0-5510 GCA_036513055.1 Gemmatimonadaceae bacterium
GTCCGCCGATGCTGCTTCACAGCTCGCGGGATCTCGGTATGAGTTCAAGCGGCCTGGCCGGCAGAACTATCTGATGCTGCTCATGCATGGCTACGGCGTTCTCGACGGACCGACAATGCCGATCGTGGGTGCCAACGGCAAAGAGCCCAACGACAGCTACATACAGCAGCTCGTCGCCAGTGCGCAGGCGGCCGTCGACAAGATTGTGGACATGGGCGTCGCCGACCGCGATCGCGTTGCCGTTGGAGGGCATTCCTACGGCGCCTTCATGACCGTCAATCTTCTCGCGCACTCAGACATCTTCCGCACCGGAATAGCGGAGAGCGGCGCCTATAACCGCTCGCTCACGCCGTTCGGATTCCAGTCAGAGCCGCGTACGTACTGGGAAGCGCCGGACATCTATAACGCCATGTCTCCGTTCAACTACGCGAACAAGATCAAAGTGCCGGTGCTGCTGATTCACGGTCAGCGCGATGACAACTCGGGGACCTTCCCGATCCAGTCCGAGCGCCTCTTCGCGGCGATCAAGGGGAATGGCGGCAACGTTCGTTACGTTCAGCTCCCGCTCGAGCCGCACGGCTACACGGCGCGCGAGACGCAGCGTCACCTGTTGTGGGAGTACATCAACTGGCTCGACAAATACGTGAAAAACGCTCCGCCGCGGCCGGCTACCTCGGCGACGGGAGGCTCACAAGCACCGCAGTAGCAAGGAGCACGAAGGCGGCAAACGTCAGCTCCATCCTCGCGGATCGGCGAATAGTCAGCTCCGATCCTTCGCCGCCGAGCGATGGACGGACGCGCCGCCAGTTCCATGCGCCCAGCACGACGACGATGAGTACCAACACGAGCTTGATGTCGAGCGCCAGCCCATAGCTCGTTGTCCAGAGCGACGAGACTCGCTTCAAGTGCAGCCACGCGGTAGTGACACCCGTGATTGCCATGATCGCCGATGCCACGAGCGCGAGCGGCGAAAAGGAATTCACGAGATCGGCGACCAGCTCTGCGCGTTGGGTACCGGCACTGCTACTCCTTATTACTCCCCGGATTCCGACGAGCGCCAGCACCAACAGCGTAACCAGCCAGGTGGATGCGGCGAAGATATGTGCCGCGTTCACTTTGTTGCCGAATTTGCCCGTATAGAGGGGTTGCAGCACTGCAAGGAGAATCCCGATCGCGGCCAGCATCCACCCGGCAGACGACGATGCACGAACGAGCATAAACCCAATCAGGGCGAGCGCCAGCATCGTCATTCTGAATTCGAATTGCGGCATATTCCTGGACAGGGATTCGGCGAACGCCTTGTGACTCGCGATCGAATCGACATACGGCTTGCCGAGAGCGGATAGAACGATCAGGATGATGCCGGCAATGCCGAGCATGGCGGCGTTGTCGGCACGGAGGATTGCCTTCGCCTCGTCTGACATCCGCTGAATCTGTCTCACGATTCCGAATCGGAATCCAATCGCGCCGATCGACAAGAAAACTCCCACGAACTCTAGCAGCTGGAAGAACGCTCCGGTGAAGGAAAAGCCGGGTGGCGGGCCTCCCGGTCTCCCAGGGGGCCAGCCGGCGGGAGCAGTGTCCTGAATCGTCTGCGCTACTGCTTGCAGCAGGTTATCGCTGTTCTCACCGGCTCTCTCCCGATCAGTTATTTCAGGGTCTTCTGAATGGATTCAGCCTTGTCGAGGTGCCCTTGAATCACGGGCGCGGCCTTCTGGATCAGGTTCTTCAGCTCGGCGGTCTGCGTCTGTCCCGCCGCCTTGGTGGCGAGGCCGAGCACAGCCTTGTGCATGTCGACCTCGGCGTCAATGTACGCTCTGTCGAAATCCTTTCCCTTGGCCGTTGAATTCAGAGTATCCATCTCCTTCTGTGCGGCAGGCGTGACGGGGTCGTCCGATGGAGCTGCCGGAGTGACCTTCAGCTTCGTCGCCAACGCCTGACCTTGGGCGCGAAGCGTGTGATGATCGCGCATCATCCGCTTTCCGAAGTCGCGGACAGCGGCGGCGGTCCCCTTGGTTGCCGCGACGGCGCCCGCGACGCTGTCCGACATGTTCGCTTCATCGAGAAGCGCTACGATGTTGGCGTCGGTCCAGGTCGCCGCTGCCGGCGCAGCCGCCATGGCCGTGGTATCCGCGGACATCGTGCTCGAAGCGGCCGTGGTATCTGCGGCGCTATTGTCTTTCTTGCTGCATCCGGCAAGCGCCAGTGCCGCGGTGGCGAGCGTCGCCACCCTGTGTCTCGATCCATTCATCCACATTGTCCCTCTCCTCCCCCCATCACAGGGGTCAAGAAAAAAGAGCCGCTCGATTTGTGGCGGCATCTTTCGTTTCGCCAGTGACTCAGGCAAAAACCGTACGCATGACCATTGTTTTTCTATTACGCTCGTGCCGCACCAACGGTGGCCCCAGATCTGTGCGTTTGGCTTTGAGTCCCGACAAGGTTTCGAGCCTATATTAACCGCTGCAATTTCCTTCTCACCACTCAGGTCATGCGCACCCATCCCCTCTTCATCGCCCTGCTGATGCCTGCCGCGGCGCTGGCGCAGAAACCCGCTTCGTCAGCCGCTCTCCGGCCAATCACATTCCTCGACAGACAGTACCAGCGCGATGTCGGATCGCCGACGCCGAGTCCCGACGGCAAATGGCTGCTCTACACGCTCTCTACCCCGGACTGGAATCAGGCCAGGCGTCAGACCGATATCTACCTCGTCTCGGTCAAGGACGGGCTCGCCTCAACCAGGCAAATGACTTACACGAAAGACAAGAACGAGACGTCACCGCGTTGGTCGCGCGATGGAAAGTTTTTTGTCTTTCTCTCGAACAGAGATGCAGCTTCTGCGCCTTCAGGCGGAAGCACTGGAGCGGGTGGCGGAAGTGCGGCGGGCCAGAATCAGATCTACATCATGCGACCTGACGGGGGCGAGGCCCGCAAAATCAGCGACGCCAAGGACGGCGTCTCGACGCTCGACTTCAGCAAAGATGGGAGGTGGCTCGTTTACCGGAGCGGTAAGGCCGACGAGGAACAGCTCTACGCCCTGCCGGTCGCCGGGATCGACTCCGCGAAGCCGGTGCAGCTTACCCACCAGCTGGCGGGCGTAGGTCTCTGGAAATGGTCTCCGGATAGCAGGCACATCTATTTCGTCACCGCCGACACCCTCGACAAGGACGAGAAGCTCCGCATCGAGAAGAAATTCAACGTCACCATCCGGAACATGGCGACTCCCCTCTCCAGCCTGTGGGCGCTCGATGTCGATGGGAAGAAAGCGACGAGACTCACTCGCGACACGACCATCACTGTCACCGATTTCAACATCTCGGCCGACGGACGCTGGATCGGTTACCATGGCGCTTCGGCCAATCGCTACATGAGGAACATCACCGAGCAGGACATCTACTCGGATCTGTATCTCCTCGACACCTCCACCGGCGAGATCGAGCGGATTACGAACAACACCGAAGTCGGCGAGAGCGATCTCGAGTTCTCACCCGATAGCAAGTGGATCGCCTTCTCGGCGCCGGACGACATGACGCAGTACAGCATGACCAACAATCGCGTCTACCTGCGGCGCGTCGACGACCGGGCCGGGCAGCTCAGGAAACTGGGTGGAATTTTCGACGGTGATGCCACGATTGGTTTCTGGTCCAGGGATGGCAAGACCATCTACTTCAACGAGGGCATCAAGGCCACGAACCAGCTGATGGCGCTCGACATCGACAAGAACACCGTTCGCCAGGTGTCGAATGTCCGCGCGTCGCTCAACGCCAACGAGGACGACGATTCCAGGCTGCTGCTGTTGAATTACGCCGATCCCAGCACGCCCGCGACGCTGTTCACAGTCGCATCGGTCGATCAGATCCCCGTGCGCGCGAGCTGGCGTCAGCTCACCGACGCCAATCCACAGGTCCGCGGCTTCGCCCTGGGAGATGAGGAGGAGATCAGCTGGAAATCGACGGATGGAAAGACCGTTGGCGGGATTCTCATCAAGCCCGTTGGTTATCAGCCCGGTACCCGCTACCCGCTGATCGTCGCGATTCACGGTGGTCCTGCGTTCGCTGACGTGCTCGGCTTCAACGGCGGCTACGGCGCGCAGACGTACGCCGGCGCCGGCTACGCGGTATTGATGCCCAACTACCGTGGCTCGACGAACTACGGCGAGAAGCACAAGACCGACATCGTCGGCAACTATTTCCAGAAAGGGTACGAAGACATCATGACCGGCGTCGACCACCTGATCTCGCAGGGAATCGTCGACAGCACCAAGATGGGAGTCCTCGGCTGGAGCGCCGGCGGACATTGGTCGAACTGGATTCTCACGCACACCAACCGGTTCAAGGCGATCAGCACTGGAGCCGGAACTTCCAACTGGATCTCGATGTACGCCGAGAGCGACGTCCAGAGAAACCGCCAGTTCTATCTCGGCAACAAGCTTCCATATGATGACTTCGACGCCTACTGGAATCAGTCGCCACTCAAGTACATCAGGAACGCGAAGACTCCGACGATGATCCACGTCGTCGAAGGTGACCCGCGTGTGCCGCGCCCGCAGTCGGAGGAATTGTTCATGGCGCTCAAGCGTCTCGGAGTGCCGGCCGAGATGTACGTCTATCCCGGCAACACGCACGGAATCCCGGATCCCCGCAATCAGCTTGTCAAGTCCGTTGCCGAGATGGCATGGATGGACTACTGGGTGAGGGGAAGCGGAAAGAAGTTCGCGTGGCGTGAAGTGCTGAAGACGCTCGATCCAGAAGGCTCTGTCGCCACAGCGACAGCAGCTTCGAACTGAAGATCGCGCCAATGACTCATTCTCGCACGCTGCGAATAGTTGCCACCTACGCCGCGATCCTTCTCGCGGGTGTGATCGCCTGCGCCGCCACACGCGTTGGCCAGACGGGAGTGGGTCGCCTTCAGATTGTTCACGCTGATACTGCTGCTCTTCGCCGGAAGCTCGACTCGATCGCGGACGCGCACCACGGCGTCGTCGGATACAGCGTCATCGACCTCGAGACTGGCGCGCGCATCAACAGGCGTGGAGACGAGACCTTTCCCACCGCCAGCCTGATCAAGGTCGCGATTCTCGTGACGGTGTACGATCTCGTGGCGAAGGGCCAGCTCTCGCTCGACGATCCGCTGACCGTGCTCAAAATCGATCAGGTGCCGGGTTCGGGGGTTGTCCAGTTCCTTCACAACGGCACGGTGCTCTCGGTGCACGACGCGGCGTGGCTCATGTCCACGATCAGCGATAACACGGCGACGAATCTGCTGCTGGATCGCATCATCATCCGCCGCGTGTGGGCCAAGATGGACTCCCTCGGGCTCCAGCACACCCGCGTTCATTCGAAGAGCTTCCTCCGCAGCTCGAGCGTCGCGATGGACAGCTCGGTGAAGTACGGACTGGGCGTGACGACTCCGAACGAGATGGCGCATCTGTTCGAGCTGATGGCGCTGGGCAAGGCGGTGAATCCCGCTGCCGACTCCGCGATGCTCGACATCCTCGAGCACAACACGACCGA
>DATBZT010000211.1:0-7598 GCA_036513055.1 Gemmatimonadaceae bacterium
GACCATTGGCTTCGTGAACAGCGGCATACTATCCGCCCCACGCATGCTTCAGGCAATGGCTGCGGACGGGCTCTTTTTTCGATTCGCGGCGCGATTGCATCCGCGGTATCACACGCCGACAGGAGGAATCGTCATCCAGGCAGTGTGGGCGATCGCTCTCGTTCTCTCGGGAACGTACGGCCAGCTGCTCGACTACGTGGTGTTCGGAGACTGGATATTTTTCGGGCTCATCGTCGCTACTGTCTTCGGTTACCGGCGCCGCGATGCGGCCGGCACGTCCGCGACTCCACGGACTTATCGCATTCCGGGGTATCCATTGTTGCCGGCACTTTTCGTCGCTACCGCGGTGTTCGTCGTCGCGAGCGCCATCTGGTCGAACCCGCGCAACGCCATGCTCGGTGTGCTTCTCATGGCAGCCGGCGTCCCTGCATTCATTTTCTGGCGCCGGCAAAATCGCCGGCCCGTGACGGTCGCGGAGTGACAAGATGCCAATGAGCTTTCGAGCCGTACGTCCATTGGAGAGCACTTATCTCGAGTGGGCAAAGGCACATGGGAAGGTCACTTACAATCTGGCGGCCAGCGGAGTGCCCCCGTGCGACGTCGAGCTGCTCTCGCCATCGGCGGATGACTTCACGATGACTGCCGACAACGAGTACGGCTGGCAGCCTCTCCTCGACCGGATCGCCAGGCGCTACGATGTCGACGCGGACTGCGTCGTCCTCGCTCACGGCACATCGATGGCGAACCACCTCGCTTGCGCGGCATTGTTGGAGCCCGGCGATGAGGTGTTACTCGAAAGCCCGGGCTATGATCCCCTCAGAGTCGTGTCGCAATATCTGCATTGCGAGGTTCGGGAGTTCGAGCGTCGCGCTGAGGACGGTTATCGCCTCGACATGGAACTGATCGAGAGTGCGCTGACGCCGCGCACACGGCTGGTGATCATTTCCAACCTGCACAATCCAACGGGAGCGGTAACGACGCGTGCCGAGCTCGAACGCCTCGCGGCGCTCGCTGATGCCCACGATTTTCGAGTGCTCGTTGACGAGGTGTACCTCGAGTGGCTGTACGGCGCACCGGGTGAGCCTCGCTCGGCGATTAATCTTTCGCCGAGATTCGTGACGACGCGGAGTCTCACCAAGGTGTATGGACTCGCCGCACTTCGCGCTGGCTGGATTCTCGCGGAAGCTGGTCTGGCCGATCGCATGAAACGGCTAAATGGACTTTTCACGAGCTCAATGTCGCATCCGGCGGAACGTCTTGCTGCGCGCGTTCTGGACAACGCCGCGCCGTTGTTGGTGGCGCAGCGCGAAAGAGTCGCCCGCAATCGGAAGGCCGTAACAGAGTTTGTCGAAGGAAATGCAAAACTGTCCTGGGTGCGGCCCGAGGCGGGAGCGGTCGGATTCGTCCGGCTCAACAACGGCAATGTGGACCGTCTGGTGGAAAGACTGCTTTCCGAGCACGACACGCTGGTTGCCCCGGGTCGCTTCTTCGGTGTGGCGGATCACTTTCGCGTCGGATTTGGCATGGACGTGGCGCAGCTTCAGGAAGGATTGCGGCGCCTGAGCTCAGCGCTCGAAGGATAGCTCGTCCGACTAGTCCGAACCGTGTGCTCCCGGGGAACCGGGTGACCGGTGCTTTCCTCGCACGATCTCGAGCCGAAGCTCGTACCAGCCATCCGCCTGATAGTACTGGACGCGAAGATTGTGGTGGCCTCCCTGGAGTGCCCTGAAGTCGAGCGCAGACTCGTGCGGTGTCCAGTCGTCTATGACAAGCGCTCCATCGACCCAGACGCGCACGCCGTCGTCGCTGATGCTGCGGAGCGTGTACTCGCCGGGTGCGAGATCAACGGCGGCCGTCGCCTCGACGGCGAAATACTCTCTCGGCAGTTCCTGACGTAGCGCGCGGTATCCCTCGAAATCGAGACGCGAAGCGTGAATGGCCAGGAGTGGTGCGGCGCCCGCGAAGGCGAGCTGAGACGCTGGGTTCTTGCGCACGTCGCCGGTGCTATCGCTCCACTTGTAGAATCGCGTCGTCCAATCGGCTGTCGGCTCGAAGCGAGCATAGGAGAAGCGATACGGAGTGCCGGCACTCCGGCGCTCACCGCGCGGAGAGATCGTCGCACCGCCAACGTACTCCAGCACGAGATTCCAGTCACGGACCGAATCTGGCTTCGGTGTCACCACGATTGTGTCAGTCATTCGGCCGGCCGGCGGCGTTACACCAGCGAGTCCGCGCCGGCTCACGACGCGCCATCGGCCGGGCGGACCAAGCACACGAAGATGGAGTGGTGACTCGTGTGAGCTGTCAACAGGCCAGAGTTTCGGAGAACGCCAGTCGAACGGACCCCACTCGTCGACAACGATGGCCGAGCGCGGACGTCGGGCAGTCGATGTCGCGGCTGCGCGCGAAGGCATGAAGCCATTGCTTAGCGGCGCCGGGGCCATTTGGGAAAACTCGCTGAAGTTGCTGATTGCCTGCGGCACCAGACCACTGGCGCCTTTCCTCACCACGTTTTCCACGAGCGCGTACTTCGATGAATCGCGAACGACGATGACGGAATCGACAGCAATGAACTCGTTCTTCGTCAGGGTGAGCCCGCTCGTGCCCGCGGCGCGCACGCCGACGCGATTCCCACTGAAGACATTGGTCTCGATGCGATAATCGCGACTGCGCGTGTCGCGATGTTTGGGGTAACCCCAATCCGATGGCTCGATCGGGTCTCCCCACACTCTGATCGCCGTCGAGTCTGCCGAGAACGTGTTCGAGGCGATGAGGTTGTCCTGTCCGTGCTCGATGGCAATACCGGTGCGGTTACGCAGGAACTGATTGCCGATGAACCTTGAGTTGAAGCTGTAGCCGCCCCACACACCGTACTCGCAGCCTTCAACGCGATTGGCGATGAATGAGTTTCTGCTGAACGTCGTCTCGATCCCATTAGCCGGCGCGAAACTGAAATCGTTGTCGTAAAAAAGATTGTCGTTCGCGCCGCCGGCGCCGGTATCCATCGTGCTCTGGCCGGCCCAGAGAAAAACTCCGTCACCACCGTGCGTCATGGAGTTGTACGCGACCACGCCATGGGAGCTTTGCTCATACATGAGAAGGTCGGCTGCGTCCTGCCCGCGCCGGTAGAATCCCTCGCTGTAGCCGCGCACATCATAATCCACCCGGTTGTGTACGATCGTATCGCCGCTCGACCTGTACAGGCCGATGCCGACCCCCGAGTTGAACGAGAACGTATTGTTCCAGATCAGAAGGCCGCTGCTCCCGACCAGCATCAGGCCGTTCATACCTTGCTCCACGGTGTTGCCGCGAATCTCGCCGCCCGCAACGCCGGCTAGATAAATACCCGATCCGTAGCGGAGCCACTCATCCTTCTCGTTGTGGTGAAATGAGAGCCAGTCGATCAGGCTTTCGTGCTCGATGAGACTGTACAGCCGCGGCTTCCAGTTGTAGCTCAGGTCGTTGTCGATCAGCGACAGGCCCCGCGTGCCGCGCGCGAGGACCGCGACCTTGTAGCCCCGGATACGGCCATTGAGTATGCGCACGTTGCGGCCTCCCTCGATGCGGACCGCGACCCCGGAGGCAGCATCAGGATTCGCATCGGCCGCCGTCCCTTCCATCGTCGCTCCGGCGAAATCAACCGTGATATTGTCGCCGCGGACTATGATCACGGCGGAGTCGAGCGAGCTCGCCGCCGGAAGGCGGTACATCCGGCGAGCGATACGCGCGGATTTCGTGATCACCAGTCCCTGGCGCAGCTCGATTGTCGGGAGCGTGGAAGCCCGATTGACTGACTGCGCCGGTGCCGCCCTCGGCGCGTACACGATGACACAGAGCTGACTCAGAGCGGCGAGTACTCGCCACAGCCGGAACATGCTCCTCATTGCTCTGCAGCGAGCGCCCGCTCAATCGCCGCGAAGAGCTGGCGGATGTCCTCCATCGTTGTACGGAATCCGAGCGTGCACATCCGCAGAGAAAATGCTCCGCGCAGACGGGTCGATGAGATCAGAAAACGCCCCTCGGCGACCACGCGGGCGTTGATTCTCTCGTTGAGCGCGTTGAGATCAGTACTGTCGGAGACGTTCCGCGGCCTGGCGCGGAAGCAGACAATGCCGAATTGCGCCGGCGAGAGAATCTCGAAGTCCGCTGACGCGCGCACCAGCTCCTCGAGCAGGCGCGCGCGGTCCATCGCCTGCTCTATCGCGCCGGCGATTGCTTCGGTACCGAAGTAGTTCACCGAGAGCCACACCTTCAGGGCGCGCGAATAACGGGTGAGCTGCTCGCCACGGTCGGCGAAATTCACTTCTTCTTCGCCGGGCTGAACATCCTTGAGATACTCGGGCATGATGCGAAATGCGGCTGTCAGTGTCGCCGGATCGCGCACCAGCAGACATCCGCACTCGAACGGAACAAAAAGCCACTTGTGTGGGTCGAGAGTGAGGCTGTCAGCGCGCTCGAGTCCACTCAGCAGTCGCTTCCCTTCTGGCGTGAGAGCCGCGAACCCGGCATATGCCGCGTCAACGTGCAGCCAGAGCTTTGCGCCGACGCAAAAGTCGGCGATGTCATGAAGCGGATCGACGCTTCCCGTATTTGTCGTGCCCGCACTCGCCACCACGATGAACGGCGACAATCCCGCAGCCCGGTCAGATTCGACGGCGCGTTCCAGGTCGTCGGTGATCATCCTGTACCGATCGTCCATCCCGATTGTGCGCACGTTGTCCCGCGGAATGCCGGCGATCCACGCGGCGCGGGTGACTGAAGAGTGCGCCTGCCCCGACGTGTAAACGGTGAGTTTCGAGAGGTCGGCGCCGGCATCGACTGCCGCATGACGCGCAGCGACGAAAGCCGTCAGGTTGGCGCCGGAGCCACCGGAGGTGAGAATCCCTCCGCTGCCGGCTGGCATATCCATCCACTCGCGGAACCATTCCAGCACCACCACCTCGAGCTCGTTCGGACCCGCAGCAACGGGCCACACTCCGGCAAAAAAATTATAGCCGGCTGCGATCCAGTCCCCGAGTACAGCGGGGAACGTCGGACAGCTGGGAACGTAGGCGAGAAACCCCGGATGCGGCTCGCGCGCGTGAAACGGAAAAACACTTTGCTGGAGTGTCGATACGAGCTGCTCGAAATCCACGCCCGCTCGCGGCGCCGGACGCGCCAACGCGTGGCCAAGCTCATGACGCGGCACCGAAGCGATCACCGGCTCATCGCGGATGGTCGCCAGATGCTCGGCGACAATGTCTGCGACGCGATGTCCGAGTCGCCGCATTGTCTCCTGATCGAGGTCGAGCGGCGAGCGGGTCATGTCAGGTCGCGTGCGCCCGCCTTATTTCCCTTACTTGACGGTGAACGGAATCGAATACACGGTTGTGTCCCACGAGAACCGGAGCATCCCGCCTGTTCCCTGCGGCACGACCGCAATGGTGAACTGCTCGACAGGCTGCGGCAGAGACTTCGATTCGAGATCCAGCCGGACAACGTCGCGTTTCATGTCGTAGTCGGTTCCCCACTGTCCGGTCTGCCCGTTGATGATGAGCTTGGCACCCGTCGGGGTTGGCAAGGTCCACAGCGTGTATTTCCCGGCCGGCAGCACGGTGCTGCCAAACGCTAGATCATTGCTCGTTGTGAATTGGGTGGCCGCATTCGCTCCGGTGCGCCAGACTCTGTTCCATGGTACGACGTCGCTCCCGAAAATCACCCGGCCACGCTTGGATGGACGGCTGTACGCGACCTCGATCTTCGCCGCGCCTATCGACGACCGCACCGTGTCCGGAGGCGACATCTGTCCTATGGGGCCGCGCGCCTTCTCGGCGGCCGCCCACCCCTGCGCGATGCCATTGAAGTCCACCTTGTCCACACGGGTGGCGAGCGTCTTCACCGTTGTGGCGGTGGAGTTGACGCCGAGCAGGCGGCCTTGAGCGTCAACGCGTGCAACCTCCACCCAGCCGGGAAAGACTGTGTTGGAAAAAGTCACTGAATCGCGGCTCCGGCGGGCTAGCCACATCGACGGTGGTGGCGCTCGTCCTGGCGCAATCACGACATAGGCAACGCTGTCGGCGCTCCTCAGCTTCGATGACGAGAGAATCTGTTCGTACATTGCGTAGGACGCCGGCGCGAACTGTATCTGCGGGACGACGTTTCCGTGATAGATCTTCCTGCCACTGGCGGTCGTGTCGGGAGCGCCGCTGCGGGCGACGTCGACCGTCGCGACCGTGTCCACGAACATCGTCGTGATGGATATCGTTGGCAGTGACGTTGAGTCCGCGCTGACGGGGCGGACGTTTACCGTCACGGCTTTGATCATTCCGTTGGGAGCAAGATCGGCCACGTAGTGAAACACCCGCGCACGGGGGTTTCGGAGAAGCAGGTCACCCACGAGCTTGTCGCCCGAGCGGATGTAGCGCTCCACCGCGACAGTGTCATTTCCGAGCCTGGTGACGAACGCGCCCGATGCAGTTGTCACATTCTGGGCGGCGAGCGGGCTGACACAAAGAGTCATCGCGACCGCAATACGGAGTGCTGGGGATGTCATATGCAGGTGGTCCCGCTCAGGTGGAAAACGGTGCTTCCGCGATGCTCATTCTGCGACATGTTTCGGCAGGGGGCAACCTCATTTCCGCCGAATTCCTTCCCGTCCGCCCCAAAGTGGGCGAGCTGCTCCGTCGGAGTCGTCGTAGAAATGGACCGAACCCGGGGCGTACGCCTTCGTGAGCAGCACTATCTGTCCCGTGTGCATGGCGACGTGCTCCACGACGTGATAGATGGCCGCGAGCACCGTCGTTTCACGGTTCTGAATAGTGCACGGACCGGCGAGATCATCAGCGGACAGGTTCGCCAGTACATCGTCGGCTTCCGCCAGCGTTTTTCCAAGGTGGCTCATCAGGCCCTTGAGCGGGAGTCCGTCGCGGGCTGCGAATTCGTCCGCACGGTGACGATCGAACGGTTTACCGCCGACGCCTCCGACAATCCACTCGCGGACGTTTCCCGCCAGATGCATGAGGAGGTTCCCGATGCTGTTCGACTGCTCATTTGCTCTCTGCCAGATCACCTCGTCGGACATGCCGGCCAGACATTGACGAAGCTTGGGAAGGTACTCTTCGGTCAGATAGTACCGTGAGCGATCGATGAAGATCTGCGCCGAGTCCACGGTTCAGCCTTCTCGCAAACAAATGTGGAACGTGGCTTGCGTTTGGAATGACATCAAAACAGGATTGGAATGGAGTGCAGGCATAGATGCAGAACAAACGCAAAATACTCGGGTTACTTCTTCTTCCAGTCGCGGGCGTGCTGGTCAACGCGGGGCGCGCCGAGTATCTGAGGGCTCGGGACGCTAAAGCGCAGGAAGCGCGCGAGCAACTGGCGCCCCTCCGCCTCAAGGCCGACCTCTCCGATAAGATCCTTTACGTGGAGGAGGACGGCAAGGTGGTGAAGACGTACACCTTTGCCGACGGGCGGCCGAAGTACCCTACGCCGCGCGGCACATTCACGATCGACAAGGTGGTGTGGAACCCGGCGTGGATTCCCCCCGCCGCCAGATGGGCAAGAGGCAAGACTCCCAAGGAGCCGGGACATCCCGACAATCCGATGAAGCTGGTGAA
>DATBZT010000212.1:0-3900 GCA_036513055.1 Gemmatimonadaceae bacterium
GGCGAATGCATACATCGGCTCGACGCCGATAGTCGAAGGCCTGGAGCGCGGAGCGAACATCGTCGTCACCGGCCGTTCCACCGACACGGCGCTCACGATGGCGCCGCTTCGACACGAGTTCGGCTGGGGCGCCGCCGACTGGGACCGCCTCGCCGCAGGCATCGTTGCCGGGCACATTCTGGAGTGCGGCGCGCAATCATCCGGCGGAAACTGCCTATACGAATGGCGCTCGATTCCCGATCTGGCGAACGTCGGCTATCCCATTGCCGACGCCCGGCCCGATGGAACGTTCGTGATCAACAAGCATCCAGGCACGGGCGGCCGCATATCCGTGCAGTCAGTAACCGAGCAGCTGGTTTACGAGATGGGCGATCCGCACGACTATATCACCCCCGACGTGGTTGCCGATTTCGCTTCGATTCGACTGCGCGATGCCGGAGAGAATCGGGTGGAGGTGTTTGGAATCACCGGCCGCCCGGCGACCGACAAGCTGAAGGTCTCCATCGCGTATCGCGCCGGCTACAAAGCCGTGGGAACGCTGGTGTACGTGTGGCCGGACGCACTCGAAAAGGCAGAGCTCGCCAATCGCGTGCTGCGGGAAAGACTGGATCGACTGGGACTTCAGTTCGATCAGGTTCTCACGGAGTACGTTGGCGCGTCGGCGGCACACGGCGCTCTGGTCGAGCGGGACCAGGCCGAGGGCGGTGAGCGGGGGAGCAGCAGCGAAAGGCGTCGCCACGACATGCCCGAGGTTCAACTCCGGGTTGGCGTCCGCGGAAACGATCGCGCGGCGGTAGAGCGGTTCACTCGTGAAATTGCGCCGCTCGTGCTGAATGGTCCGCCAAGCGTTACCGGTTTTGCCGGCGGCCGGCCGAAAGTCGAAGAGATTGTCGCCTACTGGCCGGCCCTCGTCGACAAGCGCGTAGTCTCGACCAGCGTGGCGATCGTCTGATGCGAATCCGGCTGCTCGACATTGCCCACGCGCGCTCCGGTGACAAGGGGGACACTGCCAACGTCGGGCTGATCGCCCTCAAGCCGGAATGGTTTCCGCTGCTGCAAAAGGAAGTGACGCGAGACCGTGTCCAGGAGCATTTCGAGGGAGTGATCACCGGGAGCGTCGAGCGTTTCGAGCTTCCCAACCTCAACGCTCTCAACTTCCTTCTGCACGGTGCGCTCGATGGAGGGGGAACGCTCTCCCTCAAGACCGATGCGCAGGGGAAGGTGTTTTCCACGGCATTGCTTCGCATGCATATCGACGTGCCCGATGACGAAGCGAAGCGACTTGGAATTCCGACCGGAGGATAGTCTCATGACGCCGATCACGACCGCGCGGCTGATTGTCGCATTGATTGCGGCGATCCTCATCGGCTATGGCATCCGCACCGATGATCCGGCGCTGAGATTGGCCGGCATTGGTTTTCTCGTGGCGGCGCTGTTGTTGCGGTTTGTGGGCTCGAGGGAGAAACGCCAATGATCGAAGCTGTGGCGGCAACCGCAGGCACACAGGCGGAAGGTTCACACGCATCTCCGACGGGTGCTGGAGTGGCCCCGCCAGCGGGAGAGGTGGTGTACTTCGACGGGCGGTACGCGCTGAAAAGCCAGGTCATGGTTTCTCCCGATGACCGCGGATTTCTGCTCGGCGACGGCGTTTACGAAGTCGCGGGGGCGTACGACGGCAGGTTCGTCGCGCTCGATCGGCACATGGATCGACTGCGGCACAGCCTCCGTGAATCGCGAATAGACGAGAGCATCGCTGAACCCCTCGAATCGGTTTTCACGGGCCTGCTGGAGCGGAACGGATTTGCCGACTCGGGCAAAGCGATGGTGTACCTGCAGGTAACTCGCGGTGCGGCTCCGCGAACGCACGCGTTCCCGAAGCATCCGGTGCGGCCGACGGTTTATGCCTACGCCGCACCGTTTTCGCTGGTTGGTGAACTCTCTGGCGGAGTGTCTGCTATTACCCGGCCGG
This sequence comes from Gemmatimonadaceae bacterium, assembly GCA_036513055.1. Lineage (GTDB taxonomy): Bacteria > Gemmatimonadota > Gemmatimonadetes > Gemmatimonadales > Gemmatimonadaceae > UBA4720. Next base: position 1,970 of record DATBZT010000212.1, read on the forward strand.
ATCTCAGATGGTCGAGATGCGACATCAAGTCGATATCCCTGATGGCCAATGTTCTTGCCAACCAGGAAGCGAAGGAATCGGGCGCATTCGAGGCGATTCTCATCCGTGATGGAGTGGTGCTGGAGGGAACGCACACCAGCCTTTTCGGGATCGTGAACGGAGAGGTGAGGACGGCGCCTTTGTCGAATCTCATTCTGCGGGGGATAACCCGCGAAATAGCAATCGAGCTTTGCCGTGCAAACGACATCCCGCTGCGCGAAGCAGCGCTGACCGAGGATGAGCTTCGGCATGCCGATGAGCTGTTTCTGACCGGTACAACCACTGAGGTAGTGCCGATTCTCGCTGTCGATGAGAATCCGGTTGCGGACGGCAAACCGGGGCCCCTCACAACGCGAATCGCGGACCTCTACCGGGCCGAGATCAGGATCGCGGCCTCGTAGGCCGGTTAGTGGGCGACCACCTCGATGGTTGCTACATTCAGGGGTGACCCCGAAACACAAGCTCCAAGTCCCCGAATTGCTGGCACCCGCCGGCTCGCTCGACGCCGTGCGCGCCGCCGTAGCCAACGGCGCCGACGCCGTCTATCTCGGTGCCGAAAAGTTCAATGCCCGCGACGAGGGTGCTCAGCTGACTCTGGACGAGCTTGCCGCTGCCTGCCGCATTGCTCACGGGCGTGGGTCGCGCATCTACCTGACGCTCAACACGCTCGTCAAACCGGCAGAGCTTCAGGACGCGCTCGCCTTTCTCGGCGAGGCGATCGACCGCGGAATCGATGCCGCCATCGTTCAGGATGTCGGGCTCATCCGTCTCATCCAGCAGGTGTATCCCGGCTTCGAGATCCACGGGTCGACCCAGATGACCGTTCACGACGCGTCCGGCGCGCGTGTGATGGAGGAGATCGGAATCGATCGGGTCGTTCTCGCCCGGGAGAACACGCTCGAAGACATTCGCGAGATTCGCGCCTCGGTCGAGAAGCTCGGGCTCGAGTCGTTCATTCATGGCGCGCTCTGCATCTCCTATTCCGGGCAATGCTACATGTCGGGAATGATCTCCGAGCGAAGCGCCAATCGAGGTTCGTGCGCGCAGTCTTGTCGTAAGGATTACACACTGCGCGACGCCGACTCGGGGGAGACGCTGGACTCGGGCTTCCTGATTTCAGCGCGTGACCTGGCCGCACACGACAGCATCGCCGCGATCGCCGAAGCCGGCATCTCCTGCCTCAAGGTCGAGGGCCGCAAGAAAAAGCCCGAGTACGTTGCCGTCGTCACGCGCAACTACAGAGATTCGCTCGACCGGCTCGCCGCAGGCGATGACGCCCCGCTCGAGCACGAGGCAGTGCAGGAGCTGGTCCAGATATTCAGTCGCGGCTTCACGCCGGGCATGTACAAGGGCAGAGCAGGCCGCGACTACGTCACCCGCACGCACCCCGACAAACGGGGCGTCGAGCTGGGAGTTGTAGCCGGTCATCATCGCGGAGAGATCATCGTCGAGGTGTCGAGCCCGCTTCATGCTGGAGACGGCGTTGGCTTCGAGCCCCCTGAGGGCCAATCCGGCGAAACAATCGGGTTTACTCTCACTGGCGTCCGTACGATCTCGACTCGAGGTGCGGTGATTCGGCAGGGCTTGCGCGGACGGCATGAAGTTCCGCTGGGGTGGCGCCTGGTCCGGAGCGCCGATGCCACGCTGCTCGCGCGCGCGGCGGAAAGTTTTGTCGCGGTCGAAATACCGGCCGGCAACCGGCACGTGCGTCTCGACATCCGGGCGTTCGGATCTGCGGGCGGTCCGCTAAAACTCGTCTTCACTGACGGCGACGATGCCGTCACAGTTCGCAGCCATGTTCAACTCGCGCCTGCCTCGAAGCGGTCGCTCGATGAGCATCAGCTCCGCGATCAGCTCGGCCGGCTCGGAACCACTCCGTTCATTCTCGGAAC
>DATBZT010000213.1:0-5592 GCA_036513055.1 Gemmatimonadaceae bacterium
ACGAGAGCGAAGTTCTCGCTGCCTATGCCCGGATCGGCAGTGAGATCCGCCTCTGGTACACCGATGAGCACGCGCTCACGCTTGGCGTTCGGCAGCTCTTCGTGAACAACAAGAGCATTCCTGACGTGACGACGAATTACACGATCGCCACGATGGGCGGCCTCAATCCGTCGAGTGCAATCGGAGCTCCGTTCGTCAACATCGGATCGACCCTCATGCCACCTGTCGAGGGAGCGGCCGTTGATCCCGCAGGGCGGCCGCTGTTCCCGGCAGTCTTCATCACCGACATCACGGACGATGCCACCAGCAGGTCTGGAGACTGGCAAATGGGTGGCTCGCCGTTCCGGCCAAACGAGGTGTACGGCACGTGGAAGGGCGCGGTCATATCCATCGACAAGACCAGGGTCCCATTCAAGACGACGATGACACCGGATGCTGACCCGGCCAAGAACCACTTGAACGTCGGTGTCGCTCTGGGCGCCAATGCAGTGCCGGCTGGCGTCGTCGACCTGGGTTACTCGTCTGAAGTGGTATGGAGCGTGGCCGGACTCGGATTGAATCCGGACAGGAACTACCGTCTGCAGTTCATGGTGCACGACGGCGACCAGAACAAGACCGGTGGAGATGTGGGCCAGGCCTGCATGAACATCGGCCCTGCCATCGGCGACCGGACAGTCGTGAACTGACCGAGCTGACCGAATAGTCCCGGGGGGCAGCACCGGGGCAGGAGTACGAAGCCCCGCTCTCGATTCCGAGGGCGGGGTTTCTGTTATCAGCGGCTTCCAGCGGGAGCGGGATGTCCTTCGACGCGTGCCTTGAGCTGCTGCAGCTCGATGTGAGATTGCATGCGCATCGAGGAGATGAAGAGCTTCGAGGCGCCGGCGAGCAAGGCATCCGACGCTCGTATCGTGTCGCGGCGCTTCGCCTGAATCGAGTCGAGCAAAGGCGCAGCCACTGCACTTGTCAACACCGTCGAATCACCCCTGGCGGCGAGGGTGAACTTCCGTCGTGCGACCAGCTTGCCGGTGCTGTCGCTGCTCAGCTGCAGAAGCAGAAGCTGATTGGGTTTGACGTCGGCCACGGTCCATTTCAGCGTTCGGGCGCCGAGCACAACGCGGCGCGCGCCCATCTCCAGCGTATCGCCTGTCACCAGCATTCCGTGGTGGCTCACCCTCACACCCAGCCGGTCGGCCATCCATCCGGACAGGGAGTCGGCATTGCCCAGTGACGCAAAGACGCGAGGCACGGGAGCAGCGATCACCACGGTTTCAGTGTTGTTGGCCCCGCTGTATGGCGCCAGCTTGCGGTAGGCAGCCCAGATTCCCATCCCGATCACTGCAACGCAGACCAGCAAGCACCCACCAAGCCATTTCCACATGTCGCGGTCCTGAAAGAGTAGACAGGCTGATGACGCCTTAAGCTACTCTCCAGTCAGGAACGGCCGCGAGTCCCGGCTTGTATCAGCCCACGACGACGGGCATCACGACCTCGATGCTCATGGCCGCTCCGTCGGACAGTGTGTTGTGCGACGGGCAGCTTCTCACCACGCGCTTGAGCATTTCCGCGTACTGCTCCGGGAGCTCAGCCGGCATGAACACGCGTACGATAAACTCTCCGACACGGGCCGGGTTTCTTTCGCCACGCTGCTCCACTTCCACTCGCATTCCCTCATACGGAAGCGCGCGGGCGTGGCAGAACTGCTGCACGTAAAGCGCGATACAGGTTCCCAGGGACACGCCCAGCAGCTCGAGCGGCATCGGCCCGGCATCCTCCCCACCCGCGCGCTCCGGCTGGTCTGTCACAATACGGTGTGAGCGCACCTGCGCGGCGAACTTCAAGCCGCCTTCATGGGTGATCACCATTGGTGCGTGAGCTCCGTTGTCTTTCATTTGGAAACCCGCTTCAGAAAGTGGAATTCACCGGCGCGTTAGGCTCCGGTGCGGCCAGCAGCATTCGCGCGTCGACCGCGATAGCGCCGCTGGGTGACGCGACCAGCGGATTGATGTCGAGCTCGTCGATCTCCGGGAAATCGGCGCCGAGCCGTGCAACGCGAACGAGGACGTCAGCCACAGCGTTCCGGTCGGCCGCCGGCTGGCCGCGGAGCGAGTCGAGAATCGAAGTGCCTCGAAGCTCCGCCAGCATCTCGCGCGCATCGAGGGCATCTATTGGCGCGAGCCGGAAGGTCACGTCGCGAAGAACCTCGACAAACACGCCGCCCAGACCGGCCATCACGAGCGCACCGAACCCCGGCTGCCGGGTTATTCCGGCGATGAGCTCACGCCCTGGTGCCAGCTGACGCTGCACGACAACGCCCTCGATCTGTGCGTCGGGCAGCCCTCGCCGCGCGGACGCCATGATCTCGACATAGGCCAGCCTGACATCGTCGGCGGTTTGCAGATTCAGTTGCACACCGCCCAGGTCCGTCTTATGAACGATCTGCGGCGAGACGACCTTGAGGACCACGGGATAACCCAGCTCTTCGGCAACTGTCACGGCGTCGGCGGCGCTCCGCGCAATCGTCGCGCGCAGGGTTGGTATGCCATACGCCGCCATCACGTCGAGCGCTTCCGCCTCATTCAGCTTGCGCTCGCCTCTCGCCCGGACGTTCGCAAAGATCTTTTGCACGATCTTGCGCCCGGCCAGAAACGCCGAAGGGTCAGGGATCTCGCGCAGTGGACGCCGGTACCACTCGCTCTGCCTGATGAGCGCGCCAACGGCTCTCGCGGCCGATTCGGGGAATACGTAAGCCGGAACTCCGCAGGCCAGCAGCTCTGCCTTTCCCTGGGGCAGGCCCGCGCGGCCCATCAGAACGGAGACCACCGGCTTGGCTGGATGCGTTACCGCGGCGGCACCAATCGCTTCCGCGACTTCTTCCGTGCGCACTCCAAGGGGCGGAGTGAAGATTGCCACCGCCATGTCAACGCCGCTGTCCTCGAGAATTGCATCCAGGGCAGCGCGATATCCCTGAGCATTGGCAGAGGCGATCATGTCGAGCGGATTCCGGATGGACGCTTCGGGCGGGTACAGCGGCGCGAGGCGGGCAATCGTCTCGGGCTGGAAGTCCACGAGATCCACGTGGTAGTCGCCAAGTGCATCGGCGGCGAGGACTCCGGGACCTCCGGAATTGGTGATGATGGCCGTGCGTCTGCCGCGCGGCGGCTTGAGCACCGACAGCGCCATTGCGATGTCGAACAGCTCTTCCACCGATCGTGCGCGGAGCACGCCGGCCTGCGCCAGCAGCGCGTCCACCGACGAGTCGCTGGCCGCGAGCGCGCCCGTGTGGCTCGACGCGGCGCGCGCGCCGACTGTCGAGCGGCCGGCCTTCACGACTACGATTGGCTTGTGGGGAGTGATGCGGCCCGCAATCTCCAGAAACTTGCGAGGATTCCCGAAGTTCTCGGCGTACATGAGGATGAGATCGACTGTCGGGTCGTGCTCCCACTGGAGCAGGAGATCGTTGCCGCTGACGTCCGGCTTATTGCCCATTGAGACGAACTGGCCGATTCCAATCCCAAGCTCGGTCGCGTAGTCGAGCACGCTGACACCGAGGGCTCCCGACTGTGACACGAACGCGGCTTTTCCGCCGGGGGGCATCAACGGCGCGAACGTGCCGTTCATGCGGACGGCGGGGTCGGTGTTGATGACGCCCATGCAGTTCGGCCCGAGCATCCGCATTCCGTGGGCACGCACTGTTTCGAGGAGCTGTTTTTCCCGCTCGATACCGTTGCCGCCGACTTCGCGGAATCCCGCCGAGATGACAATCAGCCCCTTCACTCCATTGACGCCGCATTCCTCGGCGACGTCGTTGACGCGCTCCCTGGGCACGCAGACAATCGCGCAGTCAACTGGTGACGGCAGGGAAGCGAGGTTGGGCCACGCGTGCATCGAGTTGACCGCAGCCGCTCGCGGGTTGACCGGATAGACGGGCCCGGTAAAGCCGTGTGCCACGAGGTTGGCGACAATCTGGTTCCCGATGGTATTGGCCTGACGCGATGCGCCAATGACGGCAATCGACGCCGGCTTGAGCAATGCGTCGAGGGTGCCTGGGAGGGGCGTTTCGGGTTGCGGGCGTATCGCCGACTTTTCAATCAGTCCAACGGTGCCGGTCAAATCTTTCCCCCAGAAGTCAGCGGTTGCCTGTCTCGCCTGCGAAGTTACGTGGGCAAGGAGTGGCGTTCAGTCGGGCCATGACCGCAAAATTGGTGAGGGAACTCCTGACGCCAGGCGGCTTACCGGCGTCTTTGCCGCGCTATACTTTCCGAAAACGCACAACCATGAGGTCCTGATTACACCGTTTCGAAATTGCTGGAGAGTGGCGGCGAGTCTGGCCTTTGGCTTTGCAGTGTCAGCGTGTGCCACAGCTCACCCGGCGTCTCAAGCTCTGCCGGCGAGCACCCCGGCCGAGCAGGCAAGAGTTGGGGCTGCCTGGCTCTAATGCTTGTGTTCAGTAGCAATTCTGGGGAAACGAGCTGCCGATTTCGCGCGGTGCTTGGCCGCCTCGACTTCCCGGTCGCGGGGTGCTGCGTTCGTGACCAGGGAATGGAGCAGATGGTGAATGGCGTGGCTCACTTCGTCGATCGCCTGATTGAACGCCGCCTCGTTCGCTTTTGACGGTTTGGTGAAGCCGCTGACCTTGCGGACGAATTGCAGCGAAGCGTCGCGGATTTCGTCATGTGTGACCGGCGGATCGAAGTTGTACAGGGTTCTGATGTTGCGGCACATGAGATCATCACCTCTTCGGTTCGGTGTTCTCGTTCGTGGTGAGGGAGCCGGGCAGAATCCCCTTTGCGCCGAATCTGTCCCTCACCCGATCGACTGTTCGGGCAATCACGCGGTCGCGCTCGGTCTCTCCCGACGCCTCGCCCCGCGCGGCGAACATCTTAAGCTGATCGGCTTTCGGATCCTGCGCCAGCGACGACAGGGCGACGCCGAGGAGTCGAGCCGGCACGCGTCGCGCGGTGCGGAGTTTGGTAAGCAATTCACCGGCAACGCGCAGAATCACGCGGTCGGACACCACGGGCTCGGCCAGCGTGCGTTGCGCCGAGCGGGTGCGGAAATCCTTGTCGCGTATTTTGACTGTGATCGTGCGTGCGGCGAGGCCGTCGCTGCGGAGATCGAATGCCGCGCGTGTCACCAAAGCAACGAGCTCGTCCTCGAGCTCGGCGTCGTCGTGGAGATCGACGGGGAACGTTTCGTCGCGGCTGATGCTTTTCTGGTCGCCACCTGATTCCACTTCGGAATGGCTGACGCCGTGTACGCGGTCCCAGAGCCATCCGCCCTCTCTTTCGCCGAACCATCGTTCCAGAGTGGGGAGGTCGTGTTCGAGGACATCGGGGACCGTTGTCATTCCGAGCTTTCGCAGGCGCTCCTGGAATTTCGGCCCGACCATTGGAAGCTCGGCGAGCGTGAAGGTCCGGAGGAAGCCCTCTTCGGTGCCGGGCTCGACGATGTGGACGCCGTCGGCACCTGTGGCCGGCTTGGGTTTCGCGCGCTCGACGGCGAGTTTTGCGATGAGCTTGTTTGTTCCGCCGCCGATCGAGATGGAGAGCGTGGTTGCTTTACACACGGCGTCGCGAATGCGGTGAGCGGTGC